>NZ_JBEXPB010000058.1:0-32995 GCF_040611795.1 Streptomyces sp. NPDC006529
CCCTCGCCCCGCTCGTCGTACTGCCAGCGACCCAGGTCACCCGTGCGGTACATCCGCCCACCCGGCTCCCCGAACGGATCCGGCAGGAACCGCTCCGCCGTCAGACCCGGACGTCCCAGATAGCCGCGGGCCAGTCCGGCGCCGGCGATGAACAGCTCGCCGGGCACGCCCGGCGGCACCTGCCCCAGCGCCGCGTCCAGCACCTGCACCCGCATGTTGTCCAGCGGCCGGCCGATCGGCACGGCGGCGCCGAGCGGGTCCCCGGCGGTGATCGAGTGCCGGGTCGCGAAGACGGTGGTCTCGGTCGGGCCGTAGCCGTCGACGACCCGCAGCCCCGGGTGGACGTCGAGGACGCGGCGCACCGCGGCCGCCGGGACCACGTCTCCCCCGGTCATCACCTCGCGGACGCCCGCCAGGCTCTGCGGCGCGTCCTCGGCGAGCAGCCGGAACAGGCCCGCGGTCAGCCACAGCGCGGTGACCCGGTGTTCGGTGACCAGGCGCCCGATCCGCTCGGCGTCCAGGTCGCCGGCGGGTGCGACCACGACCGTGCCGCCGCTCAGCAGGGGCACCCACAGCTCGTAGGTGGAGGCGTCGAAGGCCTGCGGTGAGTGGAAGAGCACCCGCTCGTGGTTCCCGTGCCGCTGCCACCAGCGGTCGGCGGCCAGCGCGGCCACGTCCGCGTGGGTGACGGCGACGCCCTTGGGGGTGCCGGTGGATCCGGAGGTGTACATCACGTAGGCGAGCCGGTCCGGCTGGACGGCCGGGGCGGCCTGGACGGCCGGGGCCAGCGGCAGCGGGCCGGAGACGTCCACCACGCGCACGCCCGCCGCGGCCCGGTCCCGGACGAAGGGGAGGTCCCGGGTGGTCTCGTCCACGAGCAACAGGTCGGCGCCGGTGTCGGCCAGGACGAAGGCCATCCGCTCATCGGGCCAGCTGTCGGACAGCGGCACGTACGCGCTGCCCGCCCGCACCACGGCGAGCGCGGCGACCACCAGCTCCGCCGAGCGCCGCACGAGCAGGGCGATCCGGCGTTCCCCGCCCGCCCCGAGCGCCACCAGGTGGCGGGCGAGGCGGTCGGTGGCGCCGTCGAGCCCGGCGTAGGTGAGGGTGCCGGTCTCACAGACGACGGCGGTGGCATCGGGGGTGCGGGCGGCCTGGGCGGCGAACAGCTCGGGCAGGGCGGCGGCGGGCAGCGGATGGACGGCTCCCGCGGCCAGCGCGGCCAGTTCGGCCCGGCCGGTCGTGCCCAGCAGGTCGATGTCCTGGAGGGGAGTGTCGGGGTGTTCGGCGGCGCTGCGCAGGATCCGCTGGAACTGGTCGGCCAGCCGCGCGATGCCGGCGGGCTCGAAGAGGTCGGCCGCGTACTCGATGGTCACGCTCAGCCCGCCCGGAGCGCCTTCCTTGGTGTGGTGCTCGGTGACGGTGAAGGACAGGTCGAACTTCGCCGCGCTCTCGAACTCGACGTCCGCGGAGACGTGGCCGGTCGTGGCGGCCGTCGTGTTGTTGAGGGTGAGGACGGTCTGGAAGAGCGGGTGGCGGTGGGGGGTGCGGGCGGGGTTGAGGGCCTCGACGAGCCGCTCGAACGGCAGGTCCTGGTGCGAGAGCGCCGCCAGGTTCACATCCCGGGTCCGGCCCAGGAGTTCGGTGTGCGTGGGGTTGCCACTGGTGTCCGTGCGGAGCACGAGGGTGTTGACGAAGAAGCCGACGAGCCGGTCCAGTTCACGGTGCGTACGGCCCGCGGTCGGGGAGCCGATGGGCAGGTCCGTACCGGCGCCGACCCGCGTCAGCAGGACGGCGAGGGCCGCGTGCACGGCGTGGAACAGCGTGGCCCGGTGCGCGCGGGCGTGCGTGGCGAGCCGCTGGTGGATCTCGCCGTCGGTGTGGAACGTGTGGACGCGGGCCCGGTGGGTGGGGCGGGCCGGCCGGGTGTGGTCGGCGGGCAGGGCGATCTCTTCGGGCAGACCGGCCAGTTCCTCCCGCCAGTAGGCGAGTTGCTCGTGCAGCGGGGTGCCGGGGGTCTCCGGGTCACCGAGGTGGCGGTGCTGCCACAGCGCGAAGTCCGCGTACTGCACAGGAAGCGGCGCCCAGCCGGGAGCCTCGCCGCGGGCCCGCGCCCGGTAGGCGGCGGTCAGGTCCTCCGTCAGCGGACGCATGGACCAGCCGTCACCGGCGATGTGGTGCAGCACCAGGACCAGCAGGTGCTCCTCCGGCGCCAGCGTGAACAGCGAGGCCCGCAGCGGGACTTCGCCAGCCAGGTCGAAGGGCCGGGCGGACAGCTCCGCGATCCGCTCCCGGGCACCCGCCTCGTCCGTCTCCACCACGTCGAGGGATACGAGCCCCGGCGCCGCAGGCAGGATCAGCTGGCGCGGTTCCCCGCCGGACTCCGGGAACACCGTGCGCAGCGTCTCGTGCCGCTCCAGTACGTCGTCCAGCGCTGCCTGGAGCGCGACCGCGTCCACCACGTCCGTCAGCCTCAGCACCACCGGCATGGTGTAGGCGCCGGCCTCGCCCTCCATCCCGCCCAGGAACCGCAGCCGGCGCTGGGCGAAGGAGAGCGGCAGGACGTCGGGGCGGTCCGCCCTGACCAGCGGCGCCTGCGGGGCGGCGGGCAGGGCCCGGCCCAGCCGCTCGGCCAGCGCGGCCACCGTCGGCGCCTCGAACACGTCCCGGACACCCAGCTCCGCACCCAGCTCCGCCCGCACCACCGCGACCAGCCGCATCGCCAGCAGGGAGTGGCCGCCCAGGTCGAAGAAGCTCTCGTCGATGCCCGGCTCACGCTCGGTGCCCAGGACCTCGGCGAAGATCCGGCAGAGGGCGACCTCCCGCTCGTCGCGGGCGGGCCGCGCGGCCGCCGCCTCCTGGCGGGGCGGGGCCGGCAGCGCGCGCCGGTCCAGCTTGTTGTGCGCGGTCAGGGGCAGGGCGTCGAGCGCGACCAGCGCGGACGGCACCATGTAGCCGGGCAGTGTCCCGGCCAGCGCACGGCGCAGCGCGGCCTGGTCGATCTCGGCGCCGGGCAGTGGGACGAGGTAGCCGACGAGCTGCGGGTCCCCGGGCCGGTCCTCGCGGACCACGGCGGCCGCGGCCGCCACGGGCTCCAGGGCGGCCAGGGCGGCTTCGATTTCGCCGAGTTCGATGCGGAAGCCGCGGATCTTCACCTGGTCGTCGAGCCGTCCGAGGAACTCGACGGCGCCGTCCGGCAGTCGGCGGGTCAGGTCGCCGGTGCGGTACATCCGGGCGCCGGGCGCGCCGGCCGGGTCGGGCACGAACCGCTCGGCGGTCAGGCCGGGGCGGCCCAGGTAGCCGCGGGTGACCTGGGCGCCGCCGATGAACAGCTCCCCCGGCACGCCGACCGGCACCGGCTCGCCCAGGCCGTCCAGGACGTACGCGCGGACGTTGCCCAGCGGCCGGCCGATCGGCACGGTCGGGGTGGCGGCGAGTTCCGCGGTCCGCGGGCGGTGGGTGGTCACGCCGACGGTGGTCTCGGTGGGCCCGTAGTGGTTGAGCACCTCGCAGTCGGCGCGGCCCAGCAGGTCGCGCACGAAACCGCTGGTCGAGCCCTCGCCGCCGAGGATGAGGCCGCGGCGGGGCAGCACTCGGTGCACGGCGCCGGGCCCTTCCAGGGCCGCCAGGTGGGAGGGGCTGATCTTCAGGTAGTCGATGGCGTGCTCGGCGAAGTAGGCGGCGAGCAGTCGCCCGTCCGAGGCGGTGTCGGCGTCCACCATGTGCAGCGTGCCGCCGCTCAGCAGGGCACCGGAGAGGACCGTGACGCAGGAGTCGAAGGTGAAGGGCTGCACCATCGCGTACCCGGCCGCTTCCAGGCCCAGGGCCGTCCGCACCGCGGTGTGGTAGTTGAGGACCTGCCGGTGCTCGACCACGACGCCCTTGGGGCGGCCGGTGGAGCCGGAGGTGAAGAGCACGTAGGCCGCCTGGCCCGGGTCCACGGCCACGTCGGGGGCGGTGTCGGGCAGGGCGTCGAGGTCGAGTTCCTCCACCGCCACCGCCCGCGCACCGGAGGGCAGCCGGCCGGCGAGGGCGGTCCGGGTGATCACCACGGGGGCGGCGGTGTCGGCGAGCATCATCGCCATCCGCTCCTGGGGCTGGGCCGGGTCGACCGGCACGTAGCAGCCGCCGGCCTTGAGCACGGCGAGCAGCGCGACCACGGTCCAGGCACCGCGTTCCAGGCAGATGCCGACCGGGGTCTCCGAGCCGACGCCGAGCGCGCGCAGGTGGTGGGCCAGCCGGTTGGCCAGCCGGTCCAGTTCGGCGTACCGGTGGGTCCCGTCGGCGCCGGTGACCGCGACGGTGTGCGGGGTGCGGGCGGCCTGCTCGGCGAAGTGGCCGTGGAAGGTCCCGGAGGGCACGTCGAGACCGGTGGCGTTCCAGGTGTCGAGCAGCAGGGTGCGCTCGGCGGCGCTCAGCAGGGGCAGCCGGCCGACCGGGCGGTGCGGGTCGGCGGCGGCCTCGCGCAGCAGGGTGGCGTAGTGGGCGAGCAGGCGCTCCGCGGAGCGCTCGTCGTAGCGGTCGGTGCGGTGCACGAGGGTGAGGGTCAGGGTGTCGCCGGTCTCCGAGACGGTGAAGGTCAGGTCCCGCTTGGCGTCGGCCGGACCGGCTCCGTCCAGCGGGCGCAGGACCAGTTCGCCGGAGTCGGCCGCGTCCGGCTCCGCGGCGGGCGCGGCCTGGTCCAGTACGAGCATGGTGCGGGCCAGTCCGTCCGGGGATCCGGCCCGCAGCTCGGCCGCCAGCTGCTCGAAGGGCACTTCCTGGTGCTGGAAGTCGCGTCGGGTGGTCTCGGTGGCCCGGTCCAGCAGCTCGGCGAAGGTCTGTTCCGCGCGGACGTCGCCGCGCAGCAGCAGGGTGTTGACGAAGCAGCCGATCAGGCCTTCCAGCTCGCTGCGTCCGCGTCCGCCGACCGGGGTCGCGATCACCGGGTCGGAGCCGCCGCCGTACCGGTGCAGCAGCACCTGGAGCGCCGCCAGGGACACCGTGAAGAGGGTGGTGCGGTGGCGGACGGCCAGCGCGCGCAGGGTGGCCGAGACGTCGGCGGGCAGCTCCAGGCTGTGCGTGCCCGCCGCCGGGGTGCCCTGCGGCCGGCCGGTGGTGGTGGCGGGCGGCGGGGTGTCGGTCAGGCCGGACAGCCGCTGCCGCCAGTAGCCGAGGCTCTCCTGGTGGGCGGCGCCGTCCAGGCGGCCGCGCTGCCAGGCGGCGAAGTCGCCGTACTGCACCGGCAGCGGCGGCAGGGCGGCCGCGCCGAGGGGACCGTCCGCCTGCCGGTAGGCGGCCGCGGCCTCGGCCAGGAGCACGTTCACCGACCAGGCATCACAGGCGATGTGATGGATCGTCAGCAGCAGTGCGTGTTCCCGCTCGCCGGTGCGCAGCAGCGCGCCCCGCAGCAGCGGTCCGGCCTCCAGGTCGAACGGCGTGCCCGCCTCCTCGGTCAGCCGGGCCCGTACGCGCGCCTCGGCCTCGTCCGCCGGCAGGGCCCGCAGGTCCGTCACCGGGAGCTGGAACGAGGCGGCTTCGTGCACCAGTTGGACGGGCAGCCCGTCGGCCGCGGCGGCGAAGGTGGTGCGCAGCACCTCGTGCCGGGCGATCACCGTGCGGAACGCCCGGGCGAGGCGCTCGGCGTCGAGCGGGCCGGAGCAGGTCACCGCCATCGGCACGTTGTACGCGGCCGATCCCGGGGCGAGCTGCTGGGCCAGCCAGATCTGCTCCTGGGTGAAGGACAGCGGCACCGGGGCCCCTTCGGGGCGGCGCGGCACCCCGGCGGGCGCGGCCGGGCGCCGGACCGACCGCTCGCGCAGCGCGGCTTCCAGCCGGGCCCGCTGGTCGGGCGACAGCTCGGCGATGCGGCGGGCGGTGTCGGCGGTGGTGGCCTCGGCGGCGGTCTGGGTGGTGCTCACGGTGTTCTCCCCGGAGAAGAAGGTCAGGCGGGCCCTAGGGCCGTGGGTGCTGGGCGGATGTCTGCCGGCGGCGGACGGGGCCGGCGGGTCCCGGTCAGAACAGGACGCGGGAGGCGGCGGTGGCCCGCGCGTCGCGGGACCTGCGCAGGTCGCGGGCGACGTTGACCCGCTTGAGCCACCGGTCGGTGCCGTCGAAGCGCGCCGCGAAGGAACTGCGGCCGTGCACCGCGCGGTAGTTGTCGACGAAGACGATCTCGCCGGCGGCCAGTGCGGCGCCGCCCAGGCGGCGGTCGATCTCGTCCGAGAGCCGCTGGAGGGCGGCCCGGGCCCCGGGGTCCAGCCGGTCCAGGTCCATGAAGTACGGGTCGAGGCACAGGTACGGGTCGGCCGGCGAGCCGAACAGCACGGGTACGGGCGCGGCGTCGTCGCGCATCCGCTTCAGGCGTTCGTACGCCGCGTCCAGCAGGCGCGTACCGCCCTCCAGGGGGCGGCCGGGGCCGGCGTCGAGCATCTGGAGGTGGGAGTTGTCGGGCAGCATGTAGAAGCGCGGTTCGGCCAGCACCCGCCGGTCCGCGGCGGAGATCTCCAGGTCCTGGACACCGACGAAGGTGGTCGGTACCCGGTCCGGGTTGCGCAGGCACAGCAGGCCCACGTAGTCGCCGCGGTAGGGGTGGAAGGCGTCCTCGACGTGCCAGAAGATGGTCTGGTTGCTGCCGGTGCCGATCTGCTCGTCCTCGTGGCCCTTGACCGGGAGCACGTCGTGGACGAGGTAGCCGTCCTGCTGGGTGGCCCAGGCGACGGGCTCGCCGAGCAGCGCCCCGCACAGCAGCAGGAAGATCTCCTCGCGCAGCGCCGGGGAGATGCCGGTGCGGTGCTGCCAGTGGGCGGGGGTGGCGCCGATGCGGTCCTGGTCGACGCGGTAGCCGGAGACGACGCAGGCTCCCGCCGGTTCGTGCAGCCGGAAGTCGGTGAGGAACCGGCGCAGGGCGAGGGGCAGGCGGTGGGACTGGAGGGTCAGTTCGTCCTGGAGGCGCTGGTCCTCGACGCTGTCGTGGCGCTCGGCGAGTTCGTCGAGCAGGGCGGCGATCGCGTCGGCGTCGGCGGGCTCAAGGGTGAGGGCGTGCATGGGGTGGGTCACCTCGGTCATCGGGTCTGCGGGGCGGGTCGGCGGGGCGGTCAGCGGGGGTCGGGCAGCAGCGCGGCGAGCCGGTCGAGGCCGGCGGTCAGTTCGTCGGCGGCGCCGCCGAAACCGAGCCGGATGTGCCGCGGGGCGCCGAAGCAGGCACCCGGGACGACGAGCACCCCGTGCTCGCGGTCGAGCCGGTCGGCGAAGGCCGTCACGTCCGCCACCGTGGTCAGCTCGGGGAAGGCGGTGACCCCGCCCGCCGGGAGGTCGGCGCTCACCCGGTCCGCGTGCGCGGCCAGCCAGTTCGCCAGGACCGCCCGGTTGGCGCCGGCCTGGGCCAGCCGGGGGCGCAGCAGGGCGTCGGCGTGCCGGACGGCGTGCGTGGCCACCGCTTCGACGAGCGGGGAGAGGGCGAGGCTGGTGTAGTCGCGGCGGCGTACGCATCCGGCCAGGACCTCGGGGGCAGCCAGGGCCCAGCCGACCCGCAGGCCCGGCAGGCCGTACGCCTTGGACAGGGTGCCGAAGGAGATCGCCCGGTCGTAGCGGGCGGTCGGGTCGGGCAGCGGCGGGCGGTCGTACACCAGGTGCTGGAAGGCGTTGTCCCAGGCGAGCCAGGCGCCGTGGCGGGCGCAGGTGTCGATGATCGCGGCCTGCTGGTCCCCGGTGACCGTGGCGCCGGTCGGGTTGTGCGGGAAGTTGACCACCACCATGGCGGTGTCCGGGCCGATGAGGTCCAGCAGTTCGTCCTCGTTGGTGACCACGCCGTGTGCGGTGCGCATCGCCCAGGGGACGATCCGGCAGCCGACCGAGGCGGCCACCTCGACCAGCGCGTGGTAGGCGGGGGTCTGCACCACGACCTCGTCGCCGGGCTTCAGCAGGGCGTGCATGACCAGATAGATCGCCTCGCTGGAGCCCTGGGTGGCGATCACCGAGCCGGGGTCGGTGCCGTGCCGCTCGGCGAGGGCGGCGCGCAGCGGTTCGCCGCCCAGGGAGTGGCTGTCGCGGAACATCACGTCGCCGAGGGAGGCGGCGCTGGTGCCGGCCAGGGCGAGGACCTGGTCGACGGTGTAGTTCTCGACACCGCTGCTGCTGATGTCGTAGGTGGTGGTGAAGTACCGCTCGCGGAGCCAGTCCTCCAGCAGGGCCGGGGCGATGGGCATGGTTTCCTCCAGTGGCCTGGGCGGCCGGGGTCGGACGTGCGCGGGGTGGGTGGCGGGCCGGGCTCAGGCGGTGGCGAGGCCGTCCTCGGCCTCCAGCTCGGCGAGCAGCCGCAGCAGCTCGTCGGGGTCGCTCTCCTCGGCCTGGAGCTGCACGATCCGCAGGGCCAGTTCGGCGACGGTGGGCGCCTCGTAGAACACCCGCAGGGGCACCTCGACGCGGCAGGTCTCGCGCACCCGGGCGGCGAACCGGGCGGCCAGCAGCGAGTGCAGGCCCAGGTCGAAGAGGTTGTCGTGGACGCCCACGGCCGGCAGCCCGAGCAGCTCCCCGGCCAGCTCCGCGATCTCCGCCTCGGCGGGGGTGCGGGGGGCGACCGGGGCGGCCCCGGTCAGTTCGGTGCGGCCGGGCCGGGGCAGCGCGCCGCGGTCGAGCTTGCCGTTGCCGTTCAGCGGCAGCCCGGGCAGCAGCACGATCGAGGACGGCACCAGGTACTCGGGCAGCCGCTCGCGCAGCGCGGCCCGCAGCTCGAAGACGTCCGGCGCGCTGCCGGGGGCGGCCACCACGTAGCCGACGAGTCGCTTCTCGCCCGGCTCGTCCTCGCGGACCACGACGGCGGCGGCGCCGACGCCGGGGAGCTCGGCGAGCCGCGCCTCCACCTCGCCGGGCTCGATCCGGTGGCCGCGGATCTTCACCTGCTGGTCCGCGCGGCCGATGAACTCCACGTCGCCGTCGGCCCGGTGGCGCGCCAGGTCGCCGGTGCGGTAGAGGCGGGCGCCGGGCGGGCCGTACGGGTCGGGGACGAAGCGTTCCGCGGTCAGGCCGGGGCGGCCCAGGTAGCCGCGGGCCAGACCGGCGCCGCCCAGGTGGAGTTCGCCCGGGGAGCCGATCGGTACGGGCGCTCCGGCGGCGTCCAGCAGGTAGACGCCGGTGTTGGCCACCGGGCGGCCGATCGGCAGGCCGTCGCCGCCCACCGGCTCGTCGGTGACGCGCCGGGTGGTCGAGGTGCAGGTCACCTCGGTCAGCCCGTACACGTGCACCAGCGGCACCCCGAGCCGCTGCCAGGCGGCCAGCCGGTCCCGGCGCACCCGCTCGCCGCCCATCGCGACGAACCGCAGGTCCGCGGGGAGGGCGGCGCCGGTGCGCTCCAGCTCCGCGGCCCAGTCGTGCCAGTAGGCGGTGGTCAGTTCCAGGCCGGTGATCCGGTGCTCGGCCAGGTAGCCGGTCAGGTCGACGCCCTCGGCCAGCAGCCGCGCACCGGGCAGGACCACGGTGGCCCCGGCGGCCAGGGCCGGGAACAGCTCCTCCAGCAGCACGTCGAAGCCGGTGGAGGCCAGTTGCAGGAAGCGGTCGCCGGGGGCGAGGCGGAACTGCTCGGCCATGGCCAGGGTGAAGTTGACCAGGCCCCCGTGGGTGAACATCGAGCCCTTGGGGGATCCGGTGGTGCCGGAGGTGAAGAAGACGCAGGCCAGCGCGGACGGCTCGGTCGCGGCGCCGGCCGGCGGGGCGCCCGCGCCCGGCTCGGCCGGTCCGGCCGGCGCGGCCGGTGCGGCCGGTGCCTCGATCGGCTCGACCGGGACGCCGTCCAGCAGCCCCCCGGCCTCGCTGCCGTCGGTGAGCACCAGCCGCGCTCCGGACAGTTCCAGCAGCAGGCGCAGCCGCTGCGCGGGCAGGGCCGGGTCGAGCGTGGTGAACGCCGCGCCCGCCTTCAGCACCCCGAGGAGCGCGGTGACCAGAGCGGGCGTGGGGGCGGCGTGCACCGCGACGACGTCCTCCGGGCCGATGGCCAGGGCGCGCAGCCGGGTGGCGCACCGCTCGGCCGCGGCGTCCAGTTCGGCGTAGCCGGTCGTGCGGCCCCGGTGTTCCAGCGCGGGGGCGCCGGGGGTCCGTGCGGCGGCGGCCGCCACCAGGTCGTGCAGGCCACCGGGCGGGAGGGGGGTGGCGGTGGCGTTCCAGTCGGTCAGCGCGGTGCGCCGCTCCTCGGCGTCCAGGAGGGGGAGGTGCGAGAGCGGGGTGAGCGGCGCGGCGGCCGCGGCCTCCAGCAGCACCCCGAAGCGGTGGGCGAGCCGTACGACGCTCTGCGCGTCGAACAGGTCCGTCGCGTACTCCACCGTGAAGGCGAGGCGGCCGTCGCGTTCGGCGGCGGTGAACATCAGGTCCATCAGGCAGGAACCGGTCTGCGCGTCGGCGGGTTCGACGTCCAGCCCCGTGAACCCGGCCCGGGGCGGGCGGGCGCTCTGCAGGGTGAGCATGGTCTGGAACACCGGGTGCCGGGCGGGGTCGCGCTCGGCACCGACGGCGTCCAGCACCTGCTCGAACGGCACGTCCTGGCAGTCGAAGTCGGCGAGGGCGCGGTCGCGGGTGCGCTCCAGCAGTTCGGCGAAGGCGGGGTCGCCGGACAGGTCGGCGCGCAGCGCCAGACTGTTGACGAAGCAGCCGACGAGAGCGTCGAGTTCGGGCTGGCCGCGGCCCGCGACGGGGGTGCCGACGACGACGTCGGCGGTTCCGGAGAGCCGGCCCAGCAGCGTCTGGTATCCGGCGAGCAGCACCATGAACAGGGTGGCGCCGTGCCGGGCGCCGAGCGCGCGCAGCCGCTCGGTGAGCTCGGCGGACAGGGTGAACTCGTGGACCGCGCCGGCCAGGCTCGGCGTGGCCGGGCGGGGGCGGTCGGTGGGCAGCTCCAGAACCGGCAGCGGGCCCTCCAGTCGCCCGCGCCAGTGCTCCAGCTGCTCGGTCCAGCGGCCCTCGGCGGCCCGCTCGGCCTGCCACTGGGCGTAGTCCGCGTACTGCACCGGCAGCGGCGGCAGGACGTGGCCGTCGTAGAGCGCGGCCAGGTCCTCCACCAGGACGCCCATGGACCAGCCGTCGAGCGCGATGTGGTGGATCACCAGGACGAGCAGGTGCTCGGCCGGGCCGGTCCGCAGCAGCAGGGCGCGCAGGGGCGCCTCGGCCGCGAGGTCGAAGGGGCGGGTGACGAACGCCTCGACGAGGTCCTCGGTCCGCTCGTCCGCGGCGGGTTCGCGGACGGTCAGCGGGGCGTCGCCGGGCGGCAGGATCCGCTGGACCGGGGCGCCGTCGGTCTCGGTCACCACCGTGCGCAGCACCTCGTGCCGGGCGGTCAGGGCGCGCAGCGCGGCGGCCAGGGCCGCCGGGTCGAGGCCGCCGGTGATCCGGACGGCGGTGGGCACGTGGTATGCCGGGTTGCCGGGGGCGAAGCGGTCGAAGAGCCACATGCGCTGCTGGGCGAAGGAGAGCGGCAGCGGGTGGGAGCGGTCGGCGGGGGTGACGGGGGGCAGCGGGGCGGCGGCCGCCGGGCCCTCGGCGGAGCGTGCCCGCCCCAGGAGGGCGGCCTGCGCGGCCACCGTGGTGGCGGTGAACACCTCGCGCAGCCGCAGCTCGACGCCGAATTCCGCGCCCAGGGCGCTGACCAACCGGTTGGCGAGCAGCGAGTGGCCGCCGAGGGCGAAGAAGTCGTCGAGCACCCCGACCTCGGGCAGCTCCAGCAGCCGCTGCCAGATCGCGGCGACGGCGGCCTCGTCGGCGGTGCGCGGGGCGACGCGGTCCGCGGCGGCGTCGCTCGCGGCCGGCTCGGGCAGCGCGGCCCGGTCCACCTTGCCGTTGGGCGAGAGCGGCAGGGCGGCCAGCTCGGTCCACAGGGCGGGGACCAGGTGGGCGGGGAGCCGCTCGCGCAGCCAGCCGGCCAGCTCGGCGCCGGTGGCCGGGGCGCCGGCGTCCGTACGGGCCGCGGGCACCCAGTAGGCGGCGAGGCGGCGCTCGCCGGAGCCGCTCCCCCGGGCCACCACGACGGCGTCGGCGACGGCGGGGTGTCCCAGCAGGACGCCGGTCACCTCGCCCGGCTCGACCCGGAAGCCGCGGATCTTGACCTGGTGGTCGGACCGGCCGAGCAGCTCCAGTTCGCCGTCGGCCCGGCGGCGGGCGAGGTCGCCGGTGCGGTAGAGGCGTTCGCCCGGTACCCGGCCGTACGGGTGCGGCACGAAGCGCTCGGCGGTCAGGCCGGGGCGGCCGAGGTAGCCGCGGGCCAGGCCCTCGCCCGCCACGCACAGTTCGCCGGGGACGCCGACCGGGACGGCGCGCAGCGCCGCGTCGAGGACCAGCAGCCGCTGGTTGAGCAGGGGGCGGCCGTAGGGCACCGGGCCGTCCCCGGCGTCCTCGGGCACCGGGTACTCGTTGTTGCAGAAGGCGGCCTCGGCCACCCCGGCCGAGTTGACCACCCGGCAGCCGGGGGCCGCGGCGCGCAGCCGCGGGGGCAGCGCGGGCGGCAGGACGTCGCCGCCGATCATCACGGTGCGCAGGCTGTGCAGGGACAGGCCGTGCTCCTCGGCGGCGCTCAGCATCGCCTCGGTGCCGGCGGGCCCCATCGACCACACGGTCACCCGGTGGCCGGCGACCAGCTCGGCCCAGTGCCGCGGGTCGCGGACCGCGGTCTGTGAGGGGTAGACGACGGTGGCTCCGGCGACGAGCGGGGCCAGGCAGTCGTGCACGGCCGGGTCGAAGCTCGGGGAGTGCAGTGCGATCA
Organism: Streptomyces sp. NPDC006529; assembly: GCF_040611795.1. NCBI lineage: Bacteria > Bacillati > Actinomycetota > Actinomycetes > Kitasatosporales > Streptomycetaceae > Streptomyces > Streptomyces sp. NPDC006529. Next base: position 12,719 of record NZ_JBEXPB010000058.1, read on the forward strand.
TCCGGTCACCGGGGCCGAATCCGTGCGAACGGGCCAGTCCGGCGAAGGTGTTGACGATGGCGCGATGGCTCACGGCGACGCCCTTGGGACGCCCGGTGGAGCCGGAGGTGTAGACGAGGTAGGCGAGGTTGGCCTCGCCCGTCGGGGACGACTCGGCCTCGTCGCGGTCGAGTTCACCTTCGGCGGGGTGGGCGTCTGCGTCGGTACGGCCGTACTCGGGCCCGTCGGCGGGGATGTCCTCCAGCAGCAGCGCCCCGGTGCCGGGGGGCAGCGCGCCGACGGTGGAGCGGTGGGCCAGCACCACGGCGGGGGCCGCGTCGGCGAGCATGAAGGCCAGCCGGTCGGCCGGGTAGGAGGGGTCCAGCCCGAGGAAGGCGCCGCCCGCGCGCAGGGTGCCCAGCATGGCGGCGCTGAGTCCGGCCCCGCGCTCCAGGCAGAGCGCCACGGGCACGTCCGGCCCGACACCCGCCCGGCGCAGCCGGTGGGCGATCCGGGCGGCCCAGGCGTCCAGGGACCGGTAGTCCAGGGTCCCGTCGGCGTCGATGACCGCGGGCGCGTCGGGGGTGCGGGCCGCCTGCCGGGCGAACAGCTGGTCCACGCGGAGCCCGGCGGGGAACGCGCCGTCGGTGTCGTTCCAGGTGTGCACCTCGCGCTCCAGCTCGGCCGGGGTCAGCATCGGCAGGGCGGAGAGCCGGGTGCCGGGTGCGCGGACGGCGGCGGTCAGCAGGGTGCTCCAGTGGCCGAGCAGCCGGGTCACGGTGGAGGCGTCGAAGAGGTCGAGCGCGAACTCGGCGAAGCCGGTGAAGCAGCCGTCCTCCTCGCTCAGTTGGAGGTCGAGGTCCATGTGCGCGCTGTCGCGGACCACGACGACCGGCTCGACCGCCAGGCCGCTGAGCGCGGGGGTGGTGGCGGGGGCGTTCTGGAGCACGAAGCCGACCTGGGCCAGCGGGTTGCGCGACAGGTCGCGGCTGGGGGCCAGCTCCTCGACGAGCCGGTCGAAGGGCAGTTCCTGGTGGTCGAAGGCGTCCAGCGCGGTGCCCCGGACCCGCTCGACGAGTTCGGCGAAGGTGGGGTCGCCGGCCAGTGAGGTGCGCAGCAGGACCGTGTTGACCAGGGAGCCGACCAGCAGTTCGGTGCCCGGGGCGCGGGTGGCAGGCCCGGTCGCCACCACCACCTCGGCGGCGCCGGCGTGCCGGGCCAGTACGGCCTGGAACGCGGCCAGCAGCACCATGAACGGGGTCGCCCCCGCGGACCTGCACAGCTCGCGCACCGCCTGCGAGGCGCCCGCGTCCAGCCGGACGGGCACGCTCGCGCCGCGGAAGCTGCGCACCGCGGGCCGCGGCCGGTCGCCGGGCAGCTCCAATGCCTCCGGCATGTCGGCCAGTTGTCCCCGCCAGTAGTCGAGCAGCCGCTCACCGAGGCCGCCGTCCAGCTGTGCCTGGCGGCCGGCCACGTGGTCGGCGTAGCGCACCGGGAGCTCGGGCAGGCGGACCGGCCGCCGCTCCACCAGGGCGGCGTAGGACTCGGAGAGTTCGGACATCAGCAGGCCGAAGGACCAGCGGTCCACCACGATGTGGTGCAGGACCACGACGAGCAGGTGCTCGCCGGGTCCGAGGCCGATCAGCTCCGCGCGCATCAGCGGGCCCTTGGCCAGGTCGAACGGCTGCTCCGCGAGCCGGGCGGCCAGGGCGCGGGCCTCGTCCTCACCCGCCCCGGCGGCCGCGGTCCGGCCCAGCTCGAAGGCGCGGCGCGGGAGCACCAGCTGGACGGGGGCGCCGTCGCGGGCCGGGAAGACGGTGCGCAGGGCCTCGTGCCGGTCGACGAGCAGCTGGAACGCCCGCTCCAGGTGCCCGGGGTCCAGCGGGCCGCTCAGCCGCAGGGCGGCGGCGGTGTTGTAGACGCCGCTGGGGCCTTCGAGCCGGTCGATCAGCCAGAACCGGCGCTGGGCGGCGGAGGCTGCCAGCACCTCGACGGTGCGGGGGGTGGTGGCCACGGGGTGCTCCTTCACGGGGGCGCGGTCGGGGGTGCGGTCGTCGGGCGAGGGGGCCGGGGTGCTCACAGGTCCCCGCCCATCAGCGCGGCGAGTTCCTCGGCGGACAGGTCGTCGAACCCGGCGTCGGCGGCGGCGACGGACTCGCGCACCGGCTCGGCCGCGGGCGCTTCGGCCCGGGCGGCGGGGGCGCGGCGCACCGTCTCGGCGTACTCGCCGAGGACCGGCGCCTCGAACAGGGCCCGTACCGTCAGCTCGCGGCCCAGGGCCTCGCGCACGGCGGCGGTGACCTGGACGGCGAGCAGCGAGTGGCCGCCGAGGTCGAAGAAGTCGTCGGCCAGGCCGATCCGCGCCACCCCGAGGACGGTGCTCCAGATCTCGGCGAGGGCCCGCTCCGTCCCGTCGCGCGGGGCGAGCAGGGCGGTGGAGCCGGCGGACCAGTCCGGCGCGGGCAGCGCGGCCCGGTCGAGCTTGCCGTTGGCGGTCAGCGGGAGCGCGTCGAGGGTGACGAAGGCCTCCGGAACCATGTACTCCGGCAACCGCTCCCGCAGGTGCGTGCGGAGCCGGGGCACCAGGCCGCGGGCGGCGCGGCCGCGGTGCGGGTCGTTGGCCCAGTGCGGCCAGGGCAGGCCGGCGGCGTCCCCGGCGGGCGCCGGCGCCACGGCCGGGTCGGTCCCGGCCGGGCGGAAGGCGGCGTCGAAGCGGCCGAGGGGATCGCCGGACGCCCAGCTGAGCCGGACGTCGAGACCGAGTTCCCCGGCCAGCTCGCGCAGTTCCTGCGGGTCGAGGGCGGCAGGTTCGGCGGCGGCGGTGTCCGCTTCCGCGCCGGGATCCGCGGCCGCGAGGCGGGCGGCGGTCCGGGCGTCCGCGTGGACCCGGGCGTTGGGGATGCCGGTGAGCACCAGCGGGGAGCCGTCGAGCAGGGTCCGGGGGTCGCCGCCGGTCCACGCCGCGGTGCGCACCGGGGCTTCGGGGGCCGGCTCGGTGTCGAGGTGCAGCACCACGTCGTAGCGGTAGCGGGTCATCTCGTTGGGGTCGCGGCCCGGCTTGAGCGTGACCTCGACGCGGCCGATGCGCGGGATCTCCTGGCGCAGCGCCTCGAAGAAGCGCGGGTCCAGCAGCAGTTCGTCCTCCTGCCGTACGGCGAGGCGGACCTGGCGGGCCAGTTCGCCCTCGTCCGTACCGGCGGGGAGGGAGGGCCGGAGCACCGAGACCTGGAAGGCGTCGAGCAGGGCCAGGTGACGCACGTCGCCGATCACGATCCGGCCGCCCGGGGCGAGTACGGCGGCGGCCTTGGTGAGCACCTCGACCAGGTACGCGGCGCTCGGCAGGTACTGCGCCACCGAGTTGACGATCACGGTGTCGAACTCCTCGGCCGCCAGGTCCGCCACCTCGTGTCCGGCCCGGCGCAGCAGCCGTACGTGCTCCCAGTCCGCCGGGAGGTGTGCGCGGACGTGGGCGACCGCGGTCTCGGACAGGTCGAGGCCCGTGTACCGCTCGCACGCCCCGGCCAGCCGGAAGAGGAGCAGACCGGTGCCGCTGCCGATCTCCAGGACCCGCCGGGGACCGGTGCCGCGGACGAGGGCGACGGTGTCCTCGACCCAGCGCCGCATCTCCTCGGACGGGATCGGCTCCCCGGTGTAACTGCTGGTCCAGCCACGGATGTTGAAGGTGGGGTCGGCGCCGCCGACCTGCTCGTACTGGTCGTAGGCGGTGTCGAAGACGGTGCGCCACCGGGCTACCTGCTCGGCGTCGGCCGTGCGGCCCGCGACCTCCTCGGCCGGAGCGGCCTCCGGGTCGGGGACGAGGTAGGCGACGAGCCCGGTGGCCCCGTCGGGGGCCCGGCCGGGCAGTACGGCCGCGTGCCGCACCCCCGGGTGGGCGCCCAGCTCCGCCTCGATCTCGCCGAGCTCGACGCGGTGGCCGCGGACCTTGACCTGCTGGTCCATGCGGCCCAGGTACTCCAGCGTTCCGTCGGGCAGCCGCCGGGCGAGGTCCCCGCTGCGGTACAGCCGCGCGCCGTCGCCGAGCGGGGAGGGGACGAAGCGTTCGGCGGTGAGGCCGGGGCGGCCGAGGTAGCCGCGGGCCAGACCCGGTCCGCCGACGCACAGCTCGCCGGGGACGCCGGGCGGCACCGGTTCGCCGCGCCGGTCCAGCAGGTGCACCGCCAGGTCGGCCAGCGGGCGGCCGATCACGCTGCCGCGGGCGGCCAGGTCGGCGGGGCCGAGGGTGTGCGCGGTGACGTGCACGGTGGTCTCGGTGATGCCGTACATGTTCACCAGGCGCGGGCCGTCCGGGTGGCGGGCGTGCCAGTCCCGCAGCGTGCCCGGCTCCAGGGCCTCGCCGCCGAACACGACGTGCCGCAGCGCGAGCGGGGCGGCGCCGGGGGCGGCGGCCGCCGCCTCGGCGTCGGCGTCGGCGAACTGACGGAACGCGGTCGGCGTCTGGCTGAGTACGGTCACGCCCTCGGCCCGCACGAGCGCGTGGCAGGCGGCGGGGGTGCGCCGGGCCTCCTGCGGCACCACGGCGATCCGGCCGCCGTGCAGCAGGGCGCCCCAGATCTCCCAGACCGAGAAGTCGAAGGCGGCCGAGTGGTAGAGCGACCAGACGTCGTCCGGGCCGAAGGACACGTGGGGGGCGGCCGCGTCGAAGAGCCGCAGGACGTTGGCGTGGGTCAGCAGGGCGCCCTTGGGGCGTCCGGTGGTGCCGGAGGTGTAGATCACGTACGCGAGGTGGTCCGCGTCCAGCGGCGCCGGCTCCAGGGGCGGCTCGCCCTGCGCGGGGCCGGACGGCGGCTGGTCGACGTCCAGGACCGGGATCCCGGTGGCGAGCGCGGCATGGCCGGGGTCGGCGACCAGGGCCACCGCGCCGGAGTCGGCGAGGGTGAAGGCGAGCCGTTCGGCCGGGTGGCGCGGGTCGAGCGGGACGTAGGCGCCGCCGCTCTTCAGGATGCCGAGGATCCCGGTGACCAGGCGCACCGAGGGCTCGACGCAGATCGCCACCCGGCTCTCCGGTCCCACTCCCCGCTCGCGCAGCCGCCGGGCCAGCGCGTCCGAGCGGCGGTCGAGCTCGGCGTAGCTCAGGCGCTCCTCGCCGCATCCGACCGCGATCGCGTCGGGGCGCAGCCGGACCTGCTCGGCGAACGCGGCGGGCAGGCTGCGCGGCGCCGCCGGGCTGGCGTGCCGGTCGGCGGACGGGGCGGCGGACGGGGCGGCGGCGTGGCCGGCGGAGGTGCCGTCGATCTCCGGTCCGGTGGACGCCGCGCCGGCCGCCAGCTCGGCGCGGCGCTCGGCGCCGGTCAGCAGGGGCAGCGCGTCCAGCCGGGTCCCGGGTGCGGCGACCGCGGCGGCCAGCAGGCACAGCCACTGGTCGATGAAGCGCCGCACGGTGCGCTCGTCGTACAGCTCGGTGCTGTAGTCGGCGAGGCCCGTCAGGCCCTGCGGGGTCTCGGTGACCTGGAGGTGCAGGTCGAACTTGGCGGTGCCGGTGTCCACGGCGGCCACGTCCAGCCGCAGTCCGGGCAGCTCGATCCGGGTCTCCGGGGTGTTCTGCAGGACCAGCAGCAGGTTGGCGAAGGGGGTGCGCCCGCCCGCGTCCCGGTCCGGGCGGACCTCCTCGACGATCCGCTCGAAGGGCACGTCCTGGTGGGCGTAGGCGGCGAGCGCGGACTCCCTGACCCGGCCGAGCAGTTCGGTGAAGGTCGGGTTGTCGGACAGGTCGGCGCGCAGCGGCAGCATGTTGACGAAGAAACCGATCAGGCCCTCGGTCTGAGGGTGGTTGCGGTTGGCGACCGGCGAGCCGACCACCAGGTCCTCCTGGCCGCTCCAGCGGTGCGCCACCGCCGTGAACCCGGCCAGCAGGGCCATGTAGAGGGTCGCGTCGTGCGCGCGGGCCAGGGCCGTGAGCCGGGTGGCGAGATCGCCGTCCAGCCGCCACGGGAAGCTCGCTCCGGCGAAGCTCTGCCGGGCGGTGCGCGGCCGGTCGGTGGGCAGGTCCACGGTGCTGGGCGCGCCGGCCAGCCGCTCGCGCCAATGCGCCAGCTGGCCGTCCAGCATCGCACCGGAGACCCGTTGGTGCTGCCAGAGAGCGAAGTCCGCGTACTGCACGGGGAGTTCCGGCAGGGCAGGGGCGTCGGTGCGGTAGTGGTGGGCGAGTTCGCGCACCAGGATGTCCAGTGACCAGCCATCCGCCACGATGTGGTGGATGGTGAGCAGCAGCAGGTGCTCCTCGTCGGCCGTCCTGACCAGCCCGGCCCGCAGCAGCGGTCCGGTGCCCAGGTCGAAGGGGCGGCGGCTCTCCTGCTCGGTGAGCCGGGCGAGCGCGTCCCGCCGGGCGTCCGGTTCCAGGGCGGACAGGTCGGTGAGCGGCAGCGCGACCCCGGCCGGGGCCCGTACGACCTGCTCCGGGCGGCCGTCCTCGACGCGGAAGGTGGTGCGCAGCGCCTCGTGCCGGGCCACCACCCGGCCGAGGGCCCCTTCGAGCGCGGCGGCGTCCAGGTGCCCCGTCAGCCGGACCGTGCAGGCGATGCTGTAGAGCGGGCTCGGACCGGCGAACTGCTCGACGAACCAGAGTCGCTGCTGGGCGAAGGACAGCGGCAGCCGGGCCCCTTCGGGGCGGCGGGCAATCGGGTCGGCGGCGGCGCCGGTGCGGGCGATGCCCTGCTGCTGGAGCAGCTTGGCGAGCAGGCGGCGCTTGTCGGAGGAGAGCGCGGTGCGCTGGGGTGACTGGCTCATGGGGTGGTCCCGGGTGCGTCGGTGGCGGGAAGTGGGTCAGGCCGGCAGGTGGTGCGGCAGCGGGAACTCCCGGCAGAGCCGGTGGACTTCGCCGCGCACCTCGGCGCGTACGGCGGGATCGAGGGTGAACTCGCGCTCGCCGTGGGGCACCACGGCGGTCAGCACGCGGTCGGTCAGTGCCGCGCAGCGGCGCATTTCGGCCGGTCCCATGGCGCGCAGTGCGAGGGTGTTGGTGCCGAAGCGGATGCCGCTGGTGACCCGCGGGCCGTGGGGGTCGTCCGGGATGCGGTTGCGGTTGACCACGATCCCGCAGTCGGCCAGCGCCGATTCTGCGATCGCGCCGGTCAGGCCGCGGCGGCCGACGTTGAGCAGCACCATGTGGTTGTCGGTGCCGCCGGTGACCAGGGTGTGGCCGAGCCCGGTGAAGGCGTCGGCGAGTTCGCGGGCGTCGGCCACCACGCGCTCGGCCAGGTCCTGGAAGGCGGGCTGGGCGGCGATGTCGAAGGCGCGCGCCTTGGCCGCGACGGCGCCGAGGTCCGGGGTGCCCTGGAGGAAGGGGAAGGTTCCGTGCGCGATGGCCTGGGCCAGGGTCCGCCGGGTGCCGGGCAGCGGCAGTTCGGCGTCCCGGCCGAGCAGGATCAGGCCGCCGCGCGGACCGTACAGCTGCTTGTAGGTGCTGGTGGTAGTGGCGTGGGCGTGGTCGACGGGGCTGGGGTGCAGTCCGGCGGCGACCAGGCCGGCTATGTGCGAGATGTCGGCGAGCAGGAAGGCGCCGACCTCGTCGGCGATGCGCCGGAAGCGGGGGAAGTCGACGGTGCGCGGGTAGGCGCTGGCGCCGCAGACGATCACCTTGGGCCGGTGGACGCGGGCGAGTTCGGCGACCTGCTCGTAGTCCAGCATGCCGTCGGCGTCGGTGCCGTAGCCGACCGCGCGGAAGAAGCGGCCCGATACGGAGGCCGGGGAGCCGTGGGTGAGGTGCCCGCCCGCGCTCAGCTCCATGCCGAGCAGGGTGTCGCCGGGCTTCATCAGGGTGCACAGCACGATCTGGTTGGCGGTGCTGCCCGAGTGCGGCTGGACGTTGGCGTACCGGGCTCCGAAGAGCGACCGGGCCCGGGCCACCGCGAGGCGCTCCACCTCGTCGACCAGCTCGCAGCCCGCGTGGTAGCGGGCGCCGGGGTAGCCCTCGGTGGTGACGTTGGAGATGCTCGCGCCGGCGCAGGCCAGGACCGAGGGATCGGCGCTGCTGGAGGCGGCCACCATGGCCAGGGTGTCGTTCTGCCGGGCGTGTTCGCGCTCCAGCAGGCCCGAGAGCAGCGGGTCGGCGGCGGCGAGGCGCCGCGCGCCGAGGCTCGCGTAGTCGGCGAGGACGCCGGAGCCCGCGCTCGTCGTGGTGGTGGTGCTCATGCGTTGCTCTCCTCGTGTTCGGCGAGCAGCCCGTGGGCCTCCTCGTCGGTCATCTCCAGCAGTTGGGCCGCGATACGGGCCACGGCGGCGACGTCGGTGCCGCTCTCGCGTCCCCGCGCGGCCAGGCGCACCGCCTGCTCGGCGAGGGTGGGCGCCTCGAACAGCTCGCGCAGCGGCAGTTCGACGCCGAAGGTCTCCAGCAGCGCCGAGGCGAGGCGGGTGGCGAGCAGCGAGTGGCCGCCGAGGGCGAAGAAGTCGTCCTCGGCGCCGACCCGGTCGGTTTCCAGCAGCTCCGCCCAGAGCGCGGCGAGCACCAGCTCGGTGTCGTCGCGGGGGGCCACGTAGGCGGCGGCCGCGCGGTCGGCCCGCCCGTCGGGCTCCGGCAACGCGCCGCGGTCCACCTTGCCGTTGGGCGACAGGGGCAGCGCGTCGAGCGTCACGAAGGCCGCCGGGACCATGTACTCGGGCAGTTCCGCCTTGAGCAGGGTGCGCAGTTCCACCGCGGCCGGCACGGCCCCTGCGTCCCCGGCGGGGACCAGGTAGCCGATCAGGCGCCGGTCGTCCCCGCTGCCGTGGGCGCTGACCACGGCCCGCTCGATGCCGTCGTGGCGGCGCAGCACGGCCTCGATCTCGTCCAGTTCGATCCGCAGCCCGCGCACCTTGACCTGGTGGTCGAGACGCCCGATGAGTTCGATCACCCCGTCGGCGCGGGTGCGGGCCAGGTCGCCGGTGCGGTACAGCCGCGCTCCGGCCGGGACGGGGCCGGTGCCGGCCCCGGGGTGGGGGCGGTAGCGGTCCGCGGTCAGGCCGGGGCGGCGCAGGTAGCCGCGGGTCAGTCCGGTTCCGGCCAGGCACAGTTCGCCCGGGACGCCGACCGGGGCCGGTTCCAGTGCCGGGGTCAGCACGACGGCCTGCTGGTTCACCATGGGGCGGCCGTACGGGATGCTCGTCCACGCCGGGTCGGTCCCGGTGACCGGGTAGGTGATCGAGTGGATGGACGCCTCGGTGGCGCCGCCGAGCGCGATGAAGGCCATGTCCGGGGCGATGCGGCGGAAGCGCGCGGGCAGGGTGACCGGGATCCAGTCCCCGCCGAAGAAGGCCGCCTTGAGCCGGGGCAGCCGGACTCCGCGCTCCTCCCCCGCCCGGACGAACGCGTCGGCCAGGGCCGGGGCCGAGTTCCACACCGTCACCTTGTGGCGGCGCACCAGGTCCACCCAGTGGTGCGGGTCGCGGGCCCGGTCCGGGTGCGGCACGACCACCGCGCCGCCCGCCGCGAGGATGCCGAGCGTCTCGTAGACGAACATGTCGAAGCTCGGGGACGACAGGCCGAGCACCCGGTCGCCGGGCCCGATGCCGTAGGTGCCGTTCAGGTCGAGCAGGTTGTTGACGACGCCCCGGTGCGGGACGGCGATCCCCTTGGGGGTGCCGGTGGAGCCCGAGGTGTAGATGACGTAGGCGAGGTGGTCCGGGCTCTGGCCGACCGGGCGCGGGCGGGTGGCGGGCCAGTGCCCGGCGTCCTCCACCTCCAGCACCTCGGCCCCGACGGCGGGCAGCAGGGCGGCGAGGGCCCGCTCGGTGAGGACCACCGGCGGCGCCGCGTCCCGGAGCATGAAGGCAAGGCGCTGCGCCGGGTAGGCCGGGTCCAGCGGCAGGTAGGCGCCGCCCGCCTTGAGCACGCCGAGCACGGCCGCGACCAGCTCCGGGCCCTTGTTCAGGCAGAGGCCGACGGTGGTGTCCGGGCCGACGCCCAGCTCGGCGAGCCGTGCGGCGATCCGCTCGGCGAGCGCGTCGAGCTCCGCGTAGCTCAGCTCGCCGGCGGGGCCGACGACGGCCGCCTCGTCCGGGCGCCGGGCCAGCTGCTCCTCGAAGAGGTCGTGCAGAAGGGCGCCGCCCGCCGGGTAGGTGCGGGCCGTGTCGTTCCACTCCACCAGGGCGCGCCGCCGCTCGCCCTCGGTGAGCATCCCCAGCGCCGACAGCCGGGTGCCGGGAGCGGCGACGGCCGCGGCCAGCAGGGTGCGCCAGTGCCCGAGCAGCCGCTCGACCGTGGCCCTGTCGAAGAGGTCGCTCGCGTATTCGGCGGTGCCGGTGAACACGCCGTCCACCTCGCGCAGCTGGAGGTTGAGGTCGACCTGCGCGCCGCCGCGCGGCACCTCCCGCACGGTGACCGCGAGGCCGGGCAGCGCGGGCGGCGCCAGCGGCGCGTTCTGCACCAGCAGCAGCGACTGGACCAGCGGGTTGTGGCTGAGTGCCGGGGCCGCGGCCCGCTCCGCGAGCATGCGCTCGAAGGGCAGGTCCTGGTGCTCGAAGGCGGCGAGCGAGGCCGAGCGGACGCGGCCGAGGAGCTCCTCGAAGGTCGGGTCGCCGGCGAGGGAGGTGCGCACCGGCAGGATGTTGATGAAGCAGCCGATCAGCGCCTCGGCCTCGGCCGGGCGCACCGCGGCGCCGGTGCCGACGACGATGTCCTCGCTGCCGCCGTGCCGGCCCAGTACGGTCTGGAAGGCGGCCAGCAGCGCCATGAACGGGGTGACTCCGGCCCGCCGGCACAGGGCCCGGATCCCGGCCGAGAGCTCCGCCGGGAGGTCCACGGCCAGGGTGGCTCCGCGTAGCGACTGGACGGCCGGGCGCGGCCGGTCGCAGGGCAGCTCCAGCAGTTCGGGAGCGCCGGCCAGCGTCCGGTGCCAGTGCGTGCGGCCGCTCTCGTCGGCGGCGGCGAGCGCCTCTTTTTCCCAGACCGCGAAGTCGCCGTACTGGAGCGGCAGTTCGGCGAGTTCGGCGGAGCGTCCGGCGTAGCAGTGGGCGAGTTCGGCCAGCAGGATGCCGATCGACCACATGTCGGCCACCAGGTGGTGCACGGTGATCGCCAGGACGTGGCGCTCCGGCGCCAGCCGGTGCAGCGCGGCCCGCAGCAGCGGTCCGCGGGTGAGGTCGAAGGGGCGGGCGGCGTCGGCGGCCAGGACGGCCTCCAGTTCACCGTCCGCGGTCACCCGGGTATCCATGCTGAACGCGCCGTGCTCGCCGATGAGTTGGAGCAGTTCGCCGTCCACCTGCTCGAAGCAGGTGCGCAGCGACTCGTGCCGCCGGACCAGCTCGGCCAGGGCGGCCTCCAGCGCGGCGGTGTCGAGCGGGCCGTCCAGGTGCAGGGCGAACGGCAGGTGGTAGGCGCTGGTGCCGGGGATCAGCCGCTCCACCAGCCAGATTCGGCGCTGCGCGGAGGTGGCGGGAAAGGCGAACTGCTGCATGGTCTGCTCCGCTCTCTGCCGACCGGCCGAGGTGGGGTCGGGGCCGGTGTCGGCGTCGGGTAGGTGGCGGGTGCCGAGGGCCGGGGTCGTCATGCGCCGGTCACCAGGTAGGCGGCGGCCTCGGCGCCGAGGCCGGCGGGGATCCGCAGGTCGGGGTGGACCGCGGTGGGCGGGTGGGCGGCCGCGCGGCGGGCCCGGCCACCGCCCGTGACGTGCAGCAGCACGCTCTCGTCGGGCCGGATCCGGCCGGCGGCGACCGCCTGCCGCAGCCCGGCCAGGGCCACCGCCGCGGCCGGTTCGATGTCGTTGCCCTCGACGGCGGCGAACAGCCGCCCGGCGGCGGCCGCTTCGGCGTTGTCCACCGCCCGCAGCTCCCCGCCGCTCTCGACGAGGCACTCGCGCACTCCGCCGGCCACCGCGTACGGCGGCTTGCGGGTGGTCAGTTCCGGTGCGTGGGCGGCGGCCACCGCCGCCCGCACCTCGGGGCCCGAGCCGATGACCGGCTCCGCGAGGCCGTCCTCCCAGGCGCGGACCATCGGCGCGAAGGGGGCGCTCTGGCAGAGCGTCAGCCGCGGCAGGGCGCCGGGGGCGCCGTCCGCGCGCCGCGCGCCCGGGAAACCGGCCGCGAGCAGCCGCCGGGCCGCCTGGTGCGCGGCGATCGCCCCGGCGCCGCTGCCCACCGCCTGCACGTAGTGGTCGGGCAGTCGGCCGATGGTCTCGGCGGCGGCCAGCAGGGCGGTGCCCAGACCGTCGCGCCGGGCCACGTTGCGGGTGCCGCCCTCGGCCTGGAAGCCGGGCCGGGCGGCGATCGCGTCGGCCAGTTCGATCGCGTCGGTGTAGTCACCGGCGACCGTCACCACCCGTACGCAGTCGGCGCGTTCACCGGCGACGGCGAGGGCGGGCAGCGCCCCTTCCGGTACGACCAGCACGCAGTCCACGCGCTGTCGCGAGCAGGCCCGCAGGAAGGCGGCGGCGGTGTTGCCTGCCGAGGCGACCAGGAGGACCGGCGGCCGCTCGGGCAGCCGGGCCAGGACCGCCTGCGCTTCCAGCTCCTTGAAGCTGCCGGTCTCCAGGGCCGCGCCGCGCTCGGGCCAGTAGCCGCTGAACGCTACCCACAGCTCGGTCAGGCCCAGGGCGCGGCCCAGGGCCTCGGCCCGGTAGGTGGCGCCGATGGCGCCGTCGGGCAGGGGCCGGCCCGCGGTCGGCAGCCAGCAGGCGTAGCGGAACGGGCCGCTGCCGGAACCGGGGGCGAACGGGCGGTCGTACGCGGTGCTCAGCAGGCCGGGCCGGTGCGCCGCGGCGCAGTCCAGCCGCAGTCCGTCGTCCGGCCGGCTCTCGTGGCAGACCGGACATCGCAGCAGGTACGGGCGGTCCGCCGGGGCGGCGGCCGGGTCGGCCACCGCTCGGTCGGCCCGCTCGGCCGGAAGGGAGGGGACGGAGGTCATCGTGCTTCCCCCTCGGTGGCGGCGCCGGCGAGCACCGGGCGCAGCGCGCCGTCGGATCCGCGGCTGACGGCGTAGCGGGTACGGTCCACCCGGACCGGGGCGGGACGGGCGGCCGCCGCGGTGGCCCCCGTGCGCCGGGCGGCGTCGACCAGGGCGGCCACGGCGGCCACCGACGGCCGGTCGAACAGCTGGTGCAAGGGCGGTGCGGAGCCGAACTCGGCCCGCAGGCGCTCGGCGAAACGGGCCAGCAGCAGCGAGTGCGCGCCCCGCTCGAAGAGGTCCTCGTGCCGCCCGATCCGCTCGGCTCCGAGCAGCTCGGCGAGGATCGCGGCGATCCGCTCCTCGGTCGGCCCGACCGGCTCCTCCACCGGGCCCGCCCCGAGGGCGGGTTCCGGGTCGGGCAGGGCCCGCCGGTCCACCTTCGCGTTCGCGGTCAGCGGCAGTTCGTCCAGCGTCACGAGCAGCGAGGGGACCGCGTAGCCGGGCAGGGTGCGCCGCAGCAGCTCGCGCAGGTCGGCCGCGGCCGCGGGCGTCCCGTGCTGTTCCAGGTATCCGACCAGCCGGGCCCGGGCGCCTTCGCCGTCCACGACGACCGCCGCGCGCCGCACCGAGGGGAGGCGCTCCAGGGCGGTCTCGATCTCGCCGAGTTCGATCCGGTGCCCGTGCAGTTTGACCTGGGTGTCGGCGCGGCCCACGAAGAGCAGCGCGCCGTCGGGGCCGCGCCGCACCAGGTCGCCGGTGCGGTAGAGCCGCGCGCCCGGTACGCCGCCGAAGGCGTCCGGTACGAAGCGCTCCGCGGTCAGGCCGGGCCGGTCCAGGTAGCCGTGGGCCAGGCCGTCGCCGCCGATCAGCAGCTCGCCGGTGACCCCGGCGGGGACCGGGTTCAGGTACGCGTCGACCAGGTGGAGCCGGGTGTTGGCGACCGGTGTGCCCAGCGGGAGTTCCCGGTCGGCCCGGGTCAGCTCGCCGCGCGCCGACCAGACGGTGGTCTCGGTCGGACCGTAGACCTGCCAGAGCCGCACGCCGCGGGCCAGCAGCTCGGCGGCCTGCTCCACGGGCAGCCGCTCGCCGCCGCACAGCGCGGTCAGCCCGGGGGTGCCCGCCCAGCCCGCTTCGAGCAGCAGCTGCCAGGTCACGGGGGTGGCCTGGAGGTGGCTGATCCCGCCGGTCTCCAGGCAGGCGCGCAGCCGCGAGCCGTCGCCCGCCGTGGCGGCGTCCGCCAGGTGCACGGTCGCGCCGTGGACGAGCGGCAGGAAGTATTCCAGTGCGGCGATGTCGAAGGCCGGGGTGGTGACGGAGAGCCAGCCGGCGCCCGGGGCGAGCGCGAGGTCGCGCTGGAAGGAGGCCAGCAGGTTCGCCAGGGCCCGGTGGGGCACCACGACGCCCTTGGGGCGGCCGGTCGAACCGGAGGTGTGCAGGACGTACGCCGCGCTCTCCGGGGCGATCGGGGTGTCGGCCTCCCGCCGTGCCTCGCCGATGGTGTCGAGCGTGCACACGGTCCAGTCCCCCGCGGGGACCCGGTCGGGCAGGTCGGTCAGCACCGCGGCGGCGGCGCCGTCGGCCAGCACCAGCGCCAGCCGCTCGGCCGGGTGGCCGGGGTCGAGCGGCAGGTAGGCGGCGCCGGACTTGAGCACGCCGAGCAGCGCGGCGAGCAGCCGGGGGGTGCGCGGCAGCAGGACGGCGACGGTGCGGCCGGGTCCGATGCCGAGCGTGCGCAGGCGGGCGGCGACCCCGTCGGCCAGCCGGTCGAGGGTGGCGTAGTCCAGCTCCTCGCCGCCGTCGGGACCTGCGGCGCGAACCGCGACGGTGAGCGGGGTCCGGGCGGCCTGCGCCTCGAAGCCGCGCACCACGCCGTGGGCCGGGTCGTAGGCGAGGGCGGTGTCGTTGCCCTCGGCGAGTACGGCCGCCCGCTCGTCCGGGGCCAGCAGCGGCAGTTCCCCGGCGGGGCGCGCGGCGTCGGCCGCGATCTCCGCCAGGAGGGTGGTGAAGTGGGCGGCGAAGCGCTCGGCGGTCACCGGCAGGTAGCGGTCCGTGTCGTAGCGGACGGCTCCGGCCAGGCCGCCCCCCGCCTCCCCCAGGGTCAGCTGGAGGTCGAACTGGCTGCCGCCCACCGGCAGGGCCAGCGTCGAGCAGTCCAGGGGGCCGAGGGCGAACGGGACGCCGTCCCGGCCGGTGGCCATCGCCACCAGCGCCCCGGCGTGCTCGCCCGGAGCCTGCTGGAGGCTGAACAGGCTGCGCACCAGCGGCCGTCCGCCCTGGTCGCGGTCCGGGCGGATCAGCTCGACCAGGGCGGGGAAGGGCACCTCGGCCCCGTCCAGCGCGAGCCGCGCGCCGTCCCGGACCCGGGTCAGCAGGGCGGTGAAGGGCTCGACCGCGTCGATCCGGACGCGCAGCGGCACGGTGTTGACGAGGCAGCCGACCGTACCGGCGAAGGCGGCGTCGTCCCGGCCGTGGGTCGGGGTGCCGACGACCACGTCCTGTTCGCCGGTGCTGCGGGCCAGCAGGAGCTGGAAGGCGGCCAGCAGCACCGTGTAGAGGGTGCTGCCCTCGCGCCGGGCCAGGGCCGTCAGCGCCTCGGTGGTGGCGGCGTCCACCTCCAGCGGCAGCGCAGCGCCGCGCATCCGCTGGCGCCGGGGCAGCGGCAGGTCCGCGGGCAGGGAGGTACCGGCGCGCACCCCGTCCAGGGCGGTGCGCCAGCGCTCCAGTCGGCGCTGTCCGGCCGCGGTGTCGACCAGGGCGGCCTGGCGGCGGGCGAACGCACCGAACGGCGCGGACGGGGCAGCAGCGGCCGCGGGTTCAGCGGCGCCGGGTGGGGCCGCCGGGTAGGCGGCGGCCAGTTCGTCCAGCAGCAGCGACAGCGACCACAGGTCGGCCACCAGGTGGTGCGCGGTCAGGACCAGCCGGTGGCCGTCCTCGGCCCCGCTGAACAGCCGGGCCCGCAGCAGCGGTCCGGCCTCCAGGTCGAAGGGCTGCTCGGCGGCGCCGGTCAGGGCCGCGGCCAGCTCGTCCGCGCTCCAGCCGCGGACGTCGACCTCCTCGAACGCGGGCGGCAGGTCGGCGTGCACGCGCTGGACCGGGCCGGCGTCGGTGCGGGGGAAGGTGCTGCGCAGCACGGCGTGCCGCCGGGTCAGACCCGCCAGGGCGGCGTTCAGGGCGGCCGGGTCGAGCGCGCCGTGCACGCGGAAGGCGGTGGAGACCAGGTAGGCGGGGCTCTCCGGGGCGACCTCGTGCAGGAGCCGCAGGGCGGCCTGGTTCGGGGAGAGCGGGTGGTCGCCGGGCTCCGTGGGCTCGTACGCACCGGCCGGCGCGGACGGGCCGTCGGCTCCCGCCGCCTCCTCGAAGCGCTCGGCGAGCAGTCCGGCGAGCCCCGCCAGGTCCAGGGCGAGGGCCTCGGTCAGGGCCAGGTCCACGCCGAGGACGGTGTGCAGCTCGTGCCGCAGCCGCACGGCGCCGAGGGAGTCCAGGCCCAGATCGGTGAGCCGGTGCCCGGGAGCGAGGTCCTCCACGGCCAGCCCGAGCCGGGCCGCGAGCAGGCCGCGCAGTGCGGCCAGCAGCAGCGCCGGGCGCTCGGCCGGGCCGGCCGCCCGCAGCGCGGCGGCGTCCAGCGCCGCCGTCCGCTCGTCGGCGGCGCCCTGCGGGCGGCCGCTGTGCGCCAGCGCGGTCAGCTCGCCCTCGCGGTAGGAGGCGGCGCACACGTGGCGCTGCACCTTGCCGCTGGAGGTGCGCGGCAGCGTCGCGGCGCGGATCAGCACCACCGCGGCGGGACGTATGCCGTGTGCCTCGGCGACGGCCTCGCGCACGGCGCGGGCCAGCGCCGGCAGGTCGCCGTCCTGGTGGTCGCGGGAGACCTCCTGGACGATCACCAGCTCGGCGTCCCCGCCCAGTTCGACCTGGACGGCGGCGCCGCAGTTGGCGCGCAGCGCCGGGTGGACGGCGGAGACGGTCTGCTCGATGTCCTGCGGGTAGTGGTTGCGGCCGCGGACGATGATCAGGTCCTTGAGGCGGCCGGTGACGTACAGCTCGCCCTCGTGGAGCAGGCCGAGGTCGCCGGTGCGCAGGAAGGCCGGGCCGGAGCCCGCGGCGCCGGTGGTCCCGTCCGCGTCCGCGGTCTCCTCGGCGTCCTCGTCCGTGGCGATGCGGGCGCCGAAGGTGGCCGCGCTGTGTTCGGGCCGGTTCCAGTAGCCCTGGGCCACGCTCGGGCCGGAGAGCCAGATCTCGCCGATCGCTCCGGCGGCCACCGGCCGCCGGGTGACCGGGTCGACGATCTCCAGCCGCTGGGAGTCGTCCGGGCGCCCGCTGCTGACCAGCTCGGTGGTGCCGTCCGCCCCGTCCGGACCCGCCGTCGCTCCACCGGTCCCGGCGAGGAGCGCGTGGGGCGCCGCGAAGCGGGCGGGGGCGGTGCCGTGCGGCTTGCAGGAGACGATCAGCGTGGCCTCGGCCAGCCCGTAGCACGGGGTGAAGGCCTGCGCCCGGAAGCCCGCCGGGGCGTAGGCGGCGGCGAACCGCCGGAAGGTCTCGGCGCGCACCGGTTCGGCCCCGTTGAACGCCACCTCCCAGCTGCTCAGGTCGAGTCCGGCCAGCACCTCGGGGGTGGCCAGGTCGGCGCACAGGTCGTAGGCGAAGTTGGGGCCGCCGCTCACGGTGGCCCGGCTGCGGCTGATCTCGCGCAGCCAGCGCAGCGGGTCCTGGCCGAAGGATGTGGGGGACATCAGCGAGCAGGAGCCCGCGTAGTAGAGCGGCTGGAGCATGCCGCCGATGAGCCCCATGTCGTGGAAGAGCGGCAGCCAGGACATGCCGCGGGTGCTGCCGGTCGTACGGAACGCCCGCTGGATCAGGGCCGAGTTGTGCAGCAGGTTGCCGTGCGTCAGCACGACGCCGCGCGGCGCCGAGGTGGAGCCGGAGGTGTACTGGAGGAAGGCCACGGTGTCGGGGCCGACCCGCGGGTGCGCCCACTCCCCCGCTTCCGCCTCCGGCACCAGGTCGGTCGCCAGCAGCCGGAGCACGTCCATGACCGCGCCGTCCGGGTCGTCGGGCAGCAGCCGGTCGCGGACGGCGGCGGTGGTCAGCGCCACCGTCGCCCCGCAGTCCACGACGATGTCGACGAGCCGCTCCAGCGAGCGCGGCCGGCGGTTGGGCGGGTACACCGGCACCGCCACCGCCCGGGCGTACAGGCAGGCGACGAAGGAGACCACGTAGTCCAGACCCGGCGGCTGGAGCAGCAGCACCGGGCGGTCGGTCAGACCGAGCCGCTGCAGCCGGGCGGCGACGGCCCGGGCACGCCGGTCGAGCTGTCCGTAGGTCAGCCGCTCGGCCGGCGCGTCCTCCCTTCCGGAGAACTCGAAGGCCGTGCGGTCCGGATCCGTCGCCGCGGTGGCGGCGATCGCCGAGATCCAGTCCTGATGCTCAAGTCGCGGGTCCACGCGTTGTTCCCTCACCGTTCGGTGTCCGATGCCCTGTTCCTGCTCCGCCGCCGTCGGCGGCCGTTCGCGTACCGGCGCCTGCGCTCAGCCCGCGGTCGCGGGAGCGGCGGCCTCGGCGGCCTGCCGCTCCATGGCCAGGCGCAGGCTCAGCGGCCGCATGTCGGTCCACACCTCGTCGATGTGGGCCAGGCACTGCGCCTTCTCGCCGCGGGGGCCCTCGGCGCGCCAGCCGGCGGGGAGCTCCCGGTCGGCCGGCCAGATCGAGTACTGCTCCTCGTCGTTGACGACGACCTGGTAGACGGTGCTGTCCTCGCTGCTCATCACTGCGCTCCGATTCGGTGGATGGGTCGGGGGCGGCGGGGTCGGTGCCGCCGCCCGGTGCGGGCCGTACGGGCCCGCCGTTCTGTCTTCGATGCTGTCGCTCGGCCCTGACCGCGCGCTGGGGCCGCCCTGACCGGGATCTGCGTCAGTCCTGGGCGGGGGCGGACGGCCTTCCGGCGGCTTCCGGTCGCGGGACCGGCGCCGGACCGGCGGCTCGCCGTCGGGTCACTGACGGCTCACTGAACGCCGACTGACGGGCGCGGTGGGTTCAGGCGAGGGCGGGGAACAGCCGGGCCTCGGCGGCCTCGCGCAGGTACGAGGCGCCCGCCGTGCCGCCGGTGCCCCGCACCTGGCCGATCACCTTCATCGTGATGCCCCAGTGGGTGCGCTTCATCGCACCCCAGGCCTCGTCCAACTCCCGCATCACAGAGCTGAGTTCGCCCTCCTCGACCGGGCTGCGCAGCAGGGTCCGGTACAGCTCGGGGGCGGTCTGCTCGACGGTCCGGTAGGACGTGGACTGGACCGCGCTGCGGCCGTCGGTGTTGGCCCGGATCACCGCGAAGGCGTCCTTGGGCATGGTGGTCAGCACCCGGAACACCCCGGAGGTCCCGGCCACCTGCCGCGTGGCGTCCGCCAGCAGCTCCCGTGCCCGCTCGCCCCGGCCCTCGGCCACCGCCTCGGTGGCGGCCGCTATGGACCGGGCGACGGCGGCGAAGACGGCCTCGAAGATCTGGATGACCCGGATGAACATCTGCTCGTCGTGGCACCGCGTCGTCGGCGTCAGCGTCAGCTCCACCGCGTGCAGCACCGAGGACGGCACCGCTTGCCGCGCCGCCGTGACCGCTTCGGCGCAGGCCCGGACGAGCTCGGCCGGGTCGTCGTCCGCGAGCTGCGGCGCGGGGCCCGGGCCGCCGCTCACGAGGCCGGTCGCCGCCGTGAGGGCGCGCAGGGCGGCCCGGGTACGGGCCCGGCCGGCCGGGGCCGCTGCCAGGGTGGCGGCCTCGATGGCCACCAGGTCCGCGAGCAGGGCGGTGATCACCACGTCCGTGCGCGCCTCGGCTCCGGCGCGGGCCAGGGAGGCGTAGACAGGGGTGCCGAGGTAGCTGTCGTAGTCGCCCCGCGCACCGTCCACCACCTGCGGCAGCCAGTCCCTGAGCAGCCGGGCGGCCGCCCGGGCCGGCTCGGCGGGGGCGGGTACGGCGGGCTCGACCGCGCGCAGGGCCGTGAGCAGCTCCGCGGCGACCGCGTTCTTGCCGACGGCCCGGTAGTGGCCCAGGACCGCGCGGTACGGGAACCGGGCGGCGTCCCGGCCGTCGGCCCGCCAGCGTGCCAGTTCGCGCAGGGCGCGGCGCGGGTCGAGGTCGGCCGGGTCCGGCCGGGCGGAGGCCAGGCTCGGCCCGCCGGGACCGGGGGCGGCGGTGGGCATGGGTGCGGGCCCGGCGGTTCGGGCCGGGGAAAGGGCGGTGGTCACGTTGGCTCCGTTCGATGTACGCCCGGACCGGACGGCCCGGTGCGGCAGAAATGACAGCGGGGCCCTGCACACCCGCCTCTGGGCCCCGCCACTCCAGCCCCGCGGGGACAAATCAAGCCTCGCGGGGACAAATCCAGCCTCGCCGGGGCGCATCCAGCCCCGCCGGGGCAAATCCAGCCCCGCCGGCGTTTGAGGCGCGGGGTCTGGTGATGGCGGTCTCGCCCTCACCCTCCACGCCGACGACCACGATGTGA
>NZ_JBEXPB010000059.1:0-31389 GCF_040611795.1 Streptomyces sp. NPDC006529
ACCAGAACGCCCGCCACCCCGACGTCCTCGCCGCCCAACGACGCGAACGCGCCAGAATCCGCAGCGAAAGAGGCCTTCGCTGGGGCGGCAGACCCCTACCCATCGCGGCCTGACCACCCAACCCGGCGAACCTTCCCGGTCACGGCACTAGGCAACGTTTCTCGGATCATGTTCGGAGCCAGATGATGAGGGCTGCGAGGGTGACGGTGCCGAGGTAGATGTAGGCGCGTTTCTCGTAGCGGGTGGCGACGGCGCGGAAGCCCTTGAGGCGGTTGATGGCGCGTTCGACGGTGTTGCGTTTCTTGTAGCGCTCGCTGTCGAAGCCGGTGGGGCGGCCACCGCGGGAGCCGCGGTTCTTGCGGTGTCTTTGCTGGTCGAGGCGCTCGGGGATGGTGTGCCGGATTCCGCGTCGTCGCAGGTAGCGGCGGTTGCTCCGGGATGTGTAGGCCTTGTCTGCCAGGACATGGTCGGGGCGGGTCCGAGGCCGTCCGACGCCGATGCGGGGCACGGAGACCTGCTCCAATACCCGCTCGAACTGGGGGCCGTCACCGTAGTGGCCCGGCGTCAGGACAAAGGCGAGAGGCCTGCATCGCCCGTCGGCGGCGAGGTGGATTTTGGCGGTGAATCCGCCGCGGGAGTGTCCCAGCCACTCGACGATCGGACCACCTCCTCGAGCCGGACCACCAGTTTCCGCAACACCGGATCGACCTGATTCGTCCCCCGCAAGTTCCCCTTTTGAGGATCGGTGGCCGCCGGCGTCTTCCTCGCGCCGGCGGCGTGCTGGTGGGCCCGCACCACTGTCGAGTCCACCGAGACGTCCCAGTCGATCCGGCCCTCCGCGTCCTCGGCAGCCTGGATACGGGACAGCAGCACCGTCCACGTTCCATCCGCCGACCAGCGGCGATGGCGTTTATAGACGGTCTCCCACGGCCCGAACCGCTCCGGCAGATCCCGCCACTGCACACCCCTCCGGACCCGGTAGAGCACCCCGTTGATCACCCGGCGGTGATCACTCCACCGGCCCCCACGGGCACCACCAGGAGGCAGGAACGACTCCAGCCGGTCCCACTCCGCGTTCGTCAGATCCCCACGGCCCATACCGACAGCCTGACCCCAACACCCCACCCACGTCACGAGATCCGAGAAACATCGCCTAGTCCAGGGCGAAGGCGAACAGCAGGTCACCGCTGGAGACCCACAGGCGGTTGCCTGAGGTGATGGCAGCTTTGAGTGGGGCGCGCGCCCCGACCTCCTGCGGCAGGCGCCACACCTCCTTCCCGTCCGACTCGGCGTACCCGTACAGGCCGGGTCGGCTGCCACCGGTGATCCCGAGCAGGACCAGGCCGTCTTGCGCCGCCAGCACCTGGTGCAGGCCCTTTCCCAAGTCCGGGGTGTGCCACAGCCGCCGGCCGTCGCGCAGCCCGTAGGCCGTCAGCGGCCCGCGACCGGCGGTGAGGTCGACACCGGTCGGAGGGAACGCAGTAGTGAAGAGGGTGTTGCCCCTCGGGCTCAGCTGCTGCCTCGTCTCCGCGTGCCCCTGCCACAGCGGCCTGCCCGTCTCCGCGTCCACGGCCGCGAAGGACCCGTTCGTCAGGCTCTGCTCGAAGAGCACCGTCGCCCCGTCCTCGCTGAGCCGTGCCGTGCCCGCCAGCAACCCGTTCTGCAGCCGGTCCTCCGGCGTCAGGCCGCTGGGAATACTCCACAGTGGGTGCCCGTCGGCCAGTTGCAGGGCGGTCAGCTCAGTGGTGTCGTGCAGCACGGCGAGGACGAGCCGCGCCCCCGGGTTGTCGCCGATGCCCACGATGTCGGAGGGGTGGCGCCACAGTTCTTTTCCGGAGTGAGGGTCGAGGGCGTAGAGCGTACGGCGGTCGTCCGCTCCGGCCTGCCTGCGCGCCACGCAGAGCAGTACCGCGCCCCGCGGATGGACGGCGGTGAGCGGGCTGTCCCGGTCCCAGCGCGGCTTCCCCCCGTCGTCGAGCGCGTAGAGCTTCCCGGTCCGGGCCGAAGTGACGTACGCCCATCCGTCCTCGCCCGCCTGCACGGTCAGGTCTGTGAGTTCCGGCTGCGCCGGGCCCGGCGGGACGAACCGCCAGCGTTCCTTGCCGCTTTCCAGGTTCCGGGCGTGGACGGCGCCGTCGACTTCGATGACGTACACGGTCCGCCCGTCCGTCACGGAGGCCGCGGAGGCCGCGGAGGCCGCGGGTGCGCTCTGCCACAGGCTTTCGCCCGTGTCCGCGTCGAGGACGGCTGCACCCGCCCCGCTGCTGCCCGAGACGAGGAGTCGGCCCCGCGCCGTCTTCACCACGGTGGAGAATCCGTTCGGGAGCGGTTTTCGCCACAGCTGCCTGGGCGGTTGCACGGACGGGTCCTCCCCGGAGTCGGCGAGGTACCAGCTCGAGAGCGCCGCGGCCCCGGCGATCGCACCAACGGCCGCGAGGGCCTGGCGCCGGTCCAGGCGCCCTGCCCAACCGCCGGCAGGCAGTGCCGCCCGGACGGTCTCCTCCCGCCGGCGCACCTCCCGGCGTACGGCCTCAGGGAGCCAGCCCGCACCTGGGAGGTCCGGCCCGCCGAACAGCGCCGCCAGGTCCACCACCTTCGGCCGCTTCCACGGCTCCTTCTCCAGGCACGCTGCCAGGGCCGCCCGCAGTCCCTCCGGTACGTCCTCCAGGTCCGGTTCCTCGTGCACGGTGCGGTACAGGACGATGTGCAGTGCGCTGCTCCCGAAGGCTCCGTGGCCCGAAGCCGCGTACAGCAGGGTGGCGCCGAGGGAGAAGACGTCGCCGGCAGCCGTGCAGGTACGCCCGGATACCTGCTCGGGCGGCATATAGCCGGCGGTACCGACTACTTGTCCGGTGGCGGTTGGGCCCGTCCCGTCCACGCTGCGGGCGATGCCGAAGTCGATGACGCGCGGCCCGTCGTCGGTCAGCAGGATGTTGGACGGTTTCAGATCGCGGTGTACGAGCCCTGCGGCGTGGACGGCGGCGAGGGCCTCGGCCAGGCCGACGGCCAGGCTCCGTACCGTGGCTTCGGGCATCGGCCCGTGCGCGGTGACGGCTTCACTCAGGGTGGGGGCGGGGAGGTAGGCCGTCGCCAGCCAGGGCTGCGCGGCATCCGGGTCGGCGGCGAGCACCGGGGCGGTGAAGGCGCCGCTGACCTTGAGGGCGGCCTCCGTCTCGGCGCGGAACCGCTCGCGGAAGCGCGGGTCCTGGGCGTAGCTCTCCCGGACGACCTTCACCGCCACCGGCCGCCCTGCCCGGGTGGAGGCCAAGTAGACCTTGCCCATGCCGCCGGACCCGAGCAGCCTGACCACACGGTACGGACCGACCCGCACCGGGAGCGGGGTGGCCGCCGAAGGCGGCAGGGGCTGGGTGAACGAGGAGTTGTCGGACGACGAAGCGGAAGAGGACGAAGCGGATGACGAGGAGGAAGCGGATGAAGAGGCAGCGGGCGGTGGGGCGCTCATCCCGCGTTCGCCCGGTAGGCCCGCACGCGTCCGCCGCCGCTGACGAACACGACGTCGTCCTGTGCCCCCACGCCCCAGAACGCCTCCGCCAGGCGGGTGGCCTCCCCGATGCCGGAAGGCGACGGTGCCGCAGAGCCCGGGGCGAAAACCGCGGCTGAGGACGCCGAGGCGGCCGGCTTGTCGCGCAGCGCCCAGAGCTGCTTGCCGTCGGAGGTCCGCAGCACCAGGCAGCCGGACGCGAATTCCCCGGTGTTCATGCCGAGACCGCTGATCGCGGGGCTGAACAGGACCACGGTGACCTGGGTGGACGCGGCCAGGGTGGGCGAGAACGCGGGAAGGGGAGACAGTGGGACGGGGCTTTCGACGCGCCATCGGATCTTTCCGGTGTGCAGGTCCACGGCGTGTACGTTCCGGAAGTCGTTGACGAGCAGCAGGTCTCCGACGGCAATGGGGGCCGAAGCGCCGGCCATGGGAAGCGCCCAGCGACGCTGCCCGCTCTCGGCGTCGTAGGCGCTCATTCCGGCCTTCTGGTGCATGGCGATCAGCAGGTCACCGACGGCGATGAGCGAGGAGGTGAGGGATCCTCCGCCCGCCTGCATATAAGGGGGGAGCTGGCTGTTGGGGTCCGCGGCCACGTCCACGGACCACCGCGGCGTTCCGTCCGCGGCGTTCAGCGCGTACAGGGTTAAGCCGGTCTTGGTGCTCTCGGTGTAGTAGAAGCCGCGGCGATCGGCGGCGTACCTGACCCGCGACGTGGAGTTGGGGACCACGGGCTTGCGCCACCGGACGCCTCCACCGCTCAGGTCGATGGCGGTGGCCGTCTCGCTGAGACCGGGACCCGCAGTAGCGTCGGGGGACGGCGCGCCCGGCGTGAGGCCTCCCTTGAAGGTGTCTACCAGGCAGTAGGCCATGTTCTCGTGGGCGGAGAGCAGAGTGACCACGTTGTCGCCCTTCGGTAGACCCAGGGTGGACCGCACGCGGGCGGTGGCCGGGTCCAGCACGATCAAGCTCGTCTGCCCCATGGATTCCAGGGCCGTGCTCATCGAAGTGCCGAGCAGCCCCGCGTTGATGGGGCCGAGGACTCGGGTTCCCCGGGGGAGCGCTCCGGAGGGCTGTTTCAGCTGCATCGAGGTCGCGATGCTCTGGCTCCAGCGGGGCGTGCCGCTCGCGGGATCGAACGCGGCCACCGTGTAGCCGCCGAAGCTGGAGTCCTGCAGCACCAGCGTCCCGCCGGTCGCCCGCACCTGGGGCATTCCGCTCGGAGAGTCGGGGAGCGGCTCGTTCCACAGAGGCGCGGGCGGGGCCGTCAGGACCACGGGGCGCGCGGTCGGGCCGAGAGACGGGGCGGGGCCGGCGTTCTTGCTGCCGCCGTCTCCGGCTTTCCAGGGCCCCCACACGGCTGCGGCCACCCCGCCTCCGGCGAGCGCGGCGGCCGCGAGGCCGCCGAGCAGGACCGTGCGACGGCTGGGCGCGGACCTCTTTCGGTCCCCGTCGGGCACGGCGCGGGGCGGGGGCGGTGCCACCGCCATCAGCTCGGCGTCCCGGGCCCGCTCCGTCAGATCCGCCTGGAGCGCCGGGACCAGTAGATCGTGCGGGCGCGCGGGCGCCAGCCCGGCCAGCACCGCATCGAGAGGGGGCCGCCGGGAAGGCGTCTTGTCCAGGCACCGCAGCAGGAGCGGGTGCAGGGAGGAGGGGACGGCGTGCAAGTCGGGTTCGTCCGTGACGATGCGGTGTAACACGCCGTGATCACCGGGACCGAACGGCCCCTCCCCGCAGGCGGCGTAGACCAGGACTCCGGCCAGCGCGAAGACGTCGCTCTCCGGTCCGGCGTCGTGGAACGAGGCGATCTGTTCCGGCGCCATGAAGGCGGGGGAACCGATCACCGTGCCGGTGAGCGTGAGCCGGGTCTCGCCGAGGGCTTTGCTGATACCGAAGTCGATCACGCGCGGGCCGTCGGTGGACAGCAGCACGTTGCCCGGCTTGAAGTCCCGGTGCACCAGTCCGGCCGCGTGGATGACCTGAAGGGACTCGGCGAGGGCGGCCCCCAGGGCCCGCACGGCAGGCTCCTGGAAGGTGCCGCAGAT
Organism: Streptomyces sp. NPDC006529; assembly: GCF_040611795.1. Lineage (NCBI taxonomy): Bacteria > Bacillati > Actinomycetota > Actinomycetes > Kitasatosporales > Streptomycetaceae > Streptomyces > Streptomyces sp. NPDC006529. Next base: position 5,548 of record NZ_JBEXPB010000059.1, read on the forward strand.
CCGCAGCGCCTGATCGAGCGTCGGCCCGGGGACGTACGCGGTGGCCAGCCAGGGCCGAGGCCCGTCCGTATCGGCATCCAGCACGGGCACCGTGTACACGCCGCTGACCCGGCGGGCTGCCGCCACTTCCCGCCGGAAACGGCTGCGGAAGGCCGGATCGTCCGCGTACTCCTCCCGCACTTGCTTGACCGCCACCAACCGCCCCGACCCGGTCCTGCAGAGGGAGACCACGCCCATCCCACCACTGCCGAGCGGCCGCATCACCACGTACGGGCCGATGACTGCGGGCAACACGACGGTCGCGTCCTCCGCCCCTAACTCCGGCTCCGAACCAGCCCCTTGCATTCCCATGGCTCCCCCCGCCCGACATCTGCCCGGCTATATCCGGCGAAGGGAGAGACAGTCCCCCTCCGCCCGCGGTTCCTCGCGGGCGGAGCCTACAGCGGCACCCCACGACCCGAACCTCATTCCGCTCGATCAGGTCCCCCATGCAGCAATGTCAGCCGGGTCCGTCAGCGGGAGCAGCGCAGCATCGCGATGACGGTGGCGTCGTCGCGGTAGCCGTCGCCGTCTTCCTTGACGGCGGCGACCAAGGCGCCGGCCAGGGCCTGCGGATCAGTTGCATGCAGACGGCACAGCGTCTCCAGTGCCGTCGGATTCACTTGGTCCGATACCCCGTCGGTGACCAGGAGGATGAGCGGGACGGTCTCGGGGATCTCGACCTGGCGGCAGGTTGCCGGGCCGGCCTGGGACAGGCCGAGGCGGGGCCAGTTGTCGTGGCGTTTGGCGATCTCCACCGGGACGCCCCGTTCCTGCGCAGCCACTGGCCCATCGTGGCGTCAGTGCTCCACTGGATGAGAGCGGTCCCGTCGTATCCATATGCCCGGCAGTCGCCGAGCCAGTGCACCGCGGTGGGCCAGCCTGGCTCCATGCACGCGTACACGGCCGACGCGTGCGGCGGAGTCTCGTACGCGTGCGCCATCTGCCCGGCCGTGATCAGTCCGGCCAGCCCGCCCAGGGCCATCCCGATGTGCGTCATCACCGCGGGCGCACTTGCTGCACCGCCCCACTGCCATGAGCGTGTCGGTCCCCAGGAAGGCATTCGTGCCGTCCTCATTCGCGGCCTGCCCCACAGCCTGGAGGATGGCGAAGAACTGCGCACCGAGGAACTTCCATTGAGGCTGGTCCTTGGCCGCTCTAGGGACGTGCTTCGCGGCGCGGATCAGGAACCAGCGCCAGGAGTGCGCAGGCGCCCACCCGTGTGGAGCGGATCTGTACCCGTCCTCGTTCTCACAGTCACTCACGTTGCCGACAATACAGTAATTGTTTCCTTGAGAGAAACTCCACAGTATTTTGGAGAGACTCTGGTTGTGTCGGGATACCTCTTGATGGCATGTACGCAACCCGGATCGCTACAATGCGAAGCATGGACAAGACGGCGAAGCAGCGGGCCCTGGAGGCAGTGACCGAACTCGAGCTCAGATTCATCGAAGCCGTAGAGCACGGAAGGCTTCGCGCGGAACTGACCTACGAACAGCTCGGCAGCTGCCTCGGCATGTCCAAGAGCCAGATCAGCAAACGCCAAGACGGACTGATCAAATACACGGTCCGCGAGATGTACTACATCGGCCAACTCCTGGGCATCGATCCCCTCGTCATGGCGGCAGGACTCGGCACCTGGCTCAACGACATCGACCCCGCCCAGGTCCTCCGCCGTCTCGAAGCCCCCGCAAGGCCGTGACCCCGGCCAGCGGCCTCCCCGCGCCGCTCCGCGCCGATCACAGAAACGCTGACGTCGGATCTTGGGATGACCTGAATGCCTCGGCCGGGCTGTGGGGTTACCGAGGAAAGCCGTGGCTCCTGTGACGCCTGGTTGGCGTCGGTGTGGAGTCCGGTGCAGAGAAGGCCGAATGCCCGGACTGCCGCGGTGGCTACGCTGTCGCGGGCGTCGGCGGGTGGTTCGCCGGACAGAATCCGTTGTTGCGGTTCACGCAAAGCAGCCCGGTGTGTGCCGGCGATGGCCCCTACGAGGAGCGCGAGCATCGGGTGGCCGTCCCGGCCCGGTCCGGTGGAGGTTTCCGGTGGCCGTTCGGCAAGTGCGGCCGCCAGCCCGGCCTCGGCGCGTTCACTGATCTCGTGTTCGCGTTCGCGTGCGCGCAGTGCGGCGCTGTCGTGGATGACCTGCCAGAACCGGCGCGCGTCGACACGGAACCTGAGTGCGGGGTCGTCGCGCCGCAGGGCGGCCAGGAGGTCGTCGCGGATCGTCTTTACGGGACAGTCGGCGGGCGCACGGTCGCGTACCAGCGCGGCGAGACGGCCCTCGACTTGTGCCTGGCGATCGAAGAAGAGGTCTTCTTTGGTGGGGGAATAGTTGAACAACGTGTTGGTCGAGACGCCTGCGTGTCGTCCAAATTTCGCGCGTACTCACCACGGCCCGTCCGTCCTACACGCCCCGCCTTCAGGCAGCCCACGGTCCGTGGTCGCCTGAACACAACGATGCCGTGCCCAGGCCGCACAGCGGGCAGGTTCTCACAAAGATGCGGTGGGGACCTGCGCGACGCCGTCGGCCTGCACAGCCTCCACAACGCGCTGGTGGAAGGCTGCGAGACCGCCAGCGGGGAGCGGAGTCGGACTGCCGGTGAGGGTGTACCACTCGTCGGCGCCGGTGTACCGGACCCGGACCGCGACCTTCCCATCCGGGCCGGCTTCGGTCGTCAGGGTAACGTTGTCCGCTTATCTGGAAGCCTCTCAGCGCTTTCGACGTACCGCGGAAGCTTTCCCGACAGCAACGATGATGACAACCGCAACGATCAAGAGCGGAGTACCGGACAAGAAGGCCTTGTATGACGCATCGCTCATTGGCCGCATGCCCCCTGCCGCGTCATACCTTTCCGGGGGCTGCGCTCGCCAACTCTGCGGCCATGCGGCGCAGCAGCCGCTGCTGGCGGGCGCCGTACCAGGTGATCCACGCCAGGAAGACGGCGCTCAAGACACCCGTCAACGCGCCCTGACGGAATCCAGATCCGACAGCCGCCAAGACCGTGACCGAGCCGAACATCAAGAAGAGGAAAATGAGGGCCCAGCGGCGGTGGCGGACCCGGCGCAAGCGATCCGTCACCAGGCGCCCCATCTCGGCCCGCTCCTCGGGCGAGTCGGGCACCTCCCCGTGACGCAGACGGTCATCCAGCGACACGTAATCCTCGGCGGTAGAGACCCCGGAAGCCCTGCGCTCCCTGCGGCGGATCATCATCATCACGGCTGTCGCCCCCACAGCCCCCGAAATGCCGCGCAGCACGGCTGCGAACGGAGAACTGCCCGGACCCAGCAGGAGAATCACCCCGGCGCCGAACACCGCGACGAGGGCCCCCTGCATCCAGGGCCGCAGGGCCACCCATCTGCTGAACTCCCTCATACGGCTCATCCCGAACCCCCCAACTCCTGCACAGGAACGGTGCTTTGTGTATGAGGCCGCAGCTTCCCCCTCTACAGGCGATCATGCGACAGGACATAGACACACACCTCGCCGGGCGCCTCGCCCCTGCCACGCCCGGAGGATCTGCTGAGCGATTCCGAGGTCGCCACTCACCGCACTGAGCACCACCACCGTCCAGTCCGACAAAAGTGTCCTCGCCTCACCCTCCACTGGAGCTCAGGCATCATCGAAGGTCACGTCAACAGGGTTTACAACGCTCAAGCGGGCCATGCATGGCCGTGCCTCGTTCACGCTTCTTCGAACTCGGATCCTCACGAAATCATGAGAAAGGGTGTGCCCCAGGTCCAGCGCGACGGCTCAGAAGCCGTATCTCAACCGATCTTGGAACGTGAGGGTCGAAGAGAGTCCCTGGGGAGCGTCATTGACGGACAAGACGAGGCCAGCCTGCCTCGTGGTCGTTACCCGCGGCGCCGCGGCCGTTTTGCGGGTTCGCGGTTCGGTCAACTTCCACGACGGAGTCGGCGTTGGGGTTGTCGATGATCGTGAGGAGACTCTCGCCGGCTGCGGCGGGCGGCGCCGAGAGCCAGGACGGCGAGGTAGGCGGCGGCCCGTGCCCGGGTCAAGCTCACGCGATCACGCTGGCACTGTCGCGGCCGGCGGGCACGCAGTGGTGACGGGTGATGTTCTTGGCCAGGAGGCGGGTGGACTCGGCGATGCCGATCTCCTGGCCGGCGTCGACCGCGGGCAGTCGCCCGTCAGCGAGGCGGAGTTCGGCGAGCGCGGTGTCCATGGCCCGGTGTGCGGCGAACAGACAGGGCGTGCTGTAGACGGCCACGTCGATGCCGAGATCGGTCAGTTCACTCAATGACAGACGAGGCGACTTGCCGCCGGCGATCTGGTTGAAAAGCAGCGGCTTTCCCCCGACCATCGTGCGGATCCGCTTGATCCACTCCACACTGCGCACCCCGTCGACCAGAACGACGTCGGCGTCCGTGGCCGCCAGAGCCTCGGCCCGGCGCAGGATGTCATCCTCCTCCGTGGCATCGGTGCGCGCGACGACCACCATGTCCTTGCGGGTGGCGAGCACCAATTCCAGCTTGTCCAGGTACTCCTCCAGCGGCAGCACCAGTTTCCCATCCGCGTGCCCGCACCGGCGCGGCCTCTTCTGGTCCTCGATGACCACACCGGAGGCGCCGCCCCGTTCCAGGGCTTCGACGACGTGACAGGCGACTTCCGGGTCCACGTAGCCGTCGTCGATGTCGACCAGGAGGTGGTGTCGGGGGAAGGCCCCGCGCAGCCGCTGGGCGAAGGCGACCATGTCCGGCCAGGCGATGAAGCCGATGTCGGGCAGCCCGTAGTAGGAGGCCGCGAAGCCGAAGCCGGAGACGAACATCCCGTCATAGTGCCCGGCCGCCACCGACGCCGAGTACATGTCGTGCACGCCGATCAGCGGCATGGTCCCCGGCTTGGCGATCTGCTCCCGCAGCTCGTTCCCGTAACTCACGATCAGGCTCCTCAAGGTGCGATACGCATCAATGACGAGGTAACCGCCGCGGCAGGGCGACGCTTTACCCGAACCAAATCATTTCCTGACCACTTTGAGGGGAATGGTTACTGCGCTGGTGCGCTCATGCCAATGGCGTAACGCATTCACCGCGAAAAGCTTCCCTGCTCTCAGGCCGCAGTCCCAGATCCGCGTACATGCCTGGTCCTGCTCGCCAGTCCGCTGCCAACTGGTGGGTCTTCCGCTCTGCCTTCTCCAGAAGACGTGCGGTGAGCGTCTCGGGGAGCGGGATGGCCCGTGCTTCGGCCTGGCCGGTGTGCGCGTCCCACTCCCGCAAGCACGCACCCGCCTCCTTGTCCCCGGCTTGCGCCAAGGCCTTGCCGGAAACTCCCCCAGGTCCTCCCCGCCCTCCCCTCCCCGAAAGAAACCATCGCCGTCCCCGTCTTCCCCAGCAGCCTTCACACCCTCGCCCTGCTGTTCAGCAGACGAACGCGGGGCGCATCCTGGCCGCCATGGACCGGGCCCCGACGGACGAGCGCAGCACTCGAACGGGGCACTGACCGTCGTCGCCCTCGCGGAGCAAGCCCAAGTCCGCAGAAACGCGCTAACCCAACGCCACCTCGACCTGAAGGAGGATCTCTACGGCAGAGTCCGGGCCTGCGGACAGACGCCGGACAGCGAAAAGCGACTACGCAAGCAGGTCATCAAGCACAAGGAACTCCGGGCCAACGACGCCGAGGAACTCACTCGACTACGCGCCGACGTCGAGGGCCTGGTCCGCACGCTCAACCAGCTCACGCTGGTGAACCAGCAGCTGCGGACGGAACTGGCCACACCAGGGGGGACAGTTCGGGTGCTGCCCACGCAACCACATCCGCCACCCGCGCGTGAACCGAGCACATGGGTCCGTGGGTCTGGAACGCACGCGAGTTGTAGGCCACCCACACGCTCGAGTGCGCGAGGCGTCCAGCGGGTCGTGCTCCGTACGGCGGCACCTTTGTGGTCTACCCGACGACGGGCCGGTGTGGGCTGCCGATACCAATGGCGAGGACGTCGACCGGCTCGCCGTACAGACGGACCGCAACGTGGTGCTGTACGCCTTGGACGGCAGAGCCCTGTGGGCCTCGTACGCCAGCGATCACAGTGTGCAGGGGGGCCAGCCTCTTGGCGGGGGTGTACCCGACGATCGCCGGATGGCCGACGGACGACCTGGGCCCCCAGGCTGGTGGCATGACACAGCGTGCGCCGGAGCGGGAAATCAGCGCACCTTCGAGGCTCGGCCTCCCCAGCGGGGTCTCGCCGCGGCCTGAGCCTCAGACCGTGAAGAGCGGCTCGTAGGGGTGCCCCTCCCGCGTGTAGATCAAAACGAAGTCTTCCCCCGGCCGAGCGGCCACCTCCCTCAAGCGAGCCAGGACCTCGGTCTGACCCGGAAGATCGAGGCCAAGGGCTGCGGCAGCACGGTCCCTCCTGGCCGCGAGGTCCGGCATGTCCTCCAGATACTCAGCCTCAAGCTCGCGGCTCTCCTCGTCCGTGAACGCCTGGCAGCCTTGCCACCACGGGACGACCAGCAGCAGCCGCACCAGCTCGTGCAGGCCGATGGCAACCAGAGCCGCACCTCCTTCGGAGTCGGCGTAGAGGATCGGACGCTCCTCTCCGCCTTCACCGCAGAAGAAGAACGTGCCTCCAGCACCATCGCCGGCGAAGCCCTCAAGCGCAGCACCCGAGGCGAGGTGCACTTCCTCGACATGATCGCCTCGGTCAAGGTCGAAGTCACCCGGCCAAGCGAGAAAGCGGGCAGCTTCTTCCTGCTCACGGACGGCAGCGATCAACGCTTGCATGAGCCGCAGCCTACGTCCCACTGCGGGACAACCATCATTGGGGATCCGTCCCACGAGGACCCGGCCGGGAGAGCGGGCTGATCCGGCTGTCGTGCCTGATCAGCCCGACCGGCCCGAAGCCGGATACGTGGGGCTGTGCGGGGTGCGGCTCTGGCCCGCAGGGCCGCGACGGGGCCGCACCCCGACCACCTGTACGGGCCCGAGGCCGGCCCCAGAGGGCCGTGTCCAGCCGGCAGATCGCGCTGCCGACCGGACACGACCGGAAGCACGGTCAGAGCAAGCGCGTCTGCGCCCAGTTGTAGAGGCGGCGCGCGCTGTCGCCCAGGCGCGTGGCGTACAGCATGGGCGTCTCGCCGCCCGCGAGTTCGGCGCTGGTGGTGGTGACGCCGACGACGGTGCCGGTGCCGGTCCGGGTGTCGAACTGTGCGAAGTGGGGTCCGCCGCTTGCCCCGTGTGTCATGTCGCAGGGCTCACCCCACAGAAGCGGCGCCTTGGGAGCCGGCCGAGCCTGACCGGCGCAGTGGATCATGCGTGACCCGGCGTACTTGGCATTGGGGTCGTTGAGTTGGCCTTTCGGGTACCCGAAGGTGTGGATGAACTCGTCCCTGACGGGCTCGGTGAATCCGATCTTCTGGCTTCCTGTGACCTCCGCGATCCGTCGTCCGGCGGTTGCGGGGTTGGCCACAAGGACTCCCGTGTCGTAGCCGGCGACGGCGATGTCCTCTGACGTCGTCCTGCCCGGATCGGCGTTCCATCGAGAGGAAGTGGCCATGCTCCTGATGCTGAAGCCGCCGAGAGGTTTCGTACCGTTGCGGTAGCCGGGCACGAAGTAGAGGTTGTGGTTCCAGGTGCCGTCGTCGGCGGGGGCCCCGACACTCCTCAGACAGTGCGCGGCGGTGATGACCGTGCTGCGGTTCGCGCTGTTGACGACTGTTGCGGTGCAACTCCCGTCGTAGCCGTCGGGGAAGGTGAAGAAAAGCCGCCCGACACTCTTGGCCACCGCGCCCCCGTGCCGCCAAGTCGCCCCAGGGTCAGGCGTGCCGGCGGGCAGCGGATGCGGATCGTCGGGCGTGTTGTCGTCCTCGGGCACGGGGGTGATCTCGGGGACCAAGGCGCCTGCCAGCTTCATGCGCTCCGGGGTCCAGTATGCCTCGACCTGGCGGCGCTCTTGATCCGTGGTGGCACCGGAATGCGTCGTGATGGACTCCGGTGCCACGGCGAAGGCAGTGGTCTGCGGCAGCAGGGCCGCTGTGGCCGTAGCGAGCACAAGGGCTGCCATGGCGGCTGTTTTGCGCGGGCGCGGGCGGAATATGGTCGGCATCGTTGCCTCTCTTGATGCTGTCGGGGCTGAGGTGGACTCCCCTCGCTCTGAAGGACGTGCGTCCAGGCGCCAGGTTGTCGACCGTCCCGGAGATGTCGCCACGATGCTTGAGCGCGGTGCTCTCCACGCTGATCCATCGCCCCGGTGGTTACGTCTGCATCTTCGTCTGGAACCGCCGGTTGCGGACCTCCAGCGACGGCGGGATGTAGCGGCCGGTGAAGATGGTCCTGGCCATCGAGATCAGTGCGGCACTCCCCCGTGCGGGGATCCAGTCCAGCATGGCGCCGAACCTGGAGACGCGGAGTAGCCGGCGCATGCGGACCGGCAGATCCGCGTAGGAGTGCCGCTTCCGTTCGCTTCGGGACCGCGCGTCGCAGGGCGTGTCGTGGGAACCCGGCGGCCCGGGTGCGCCAAGTGGTCGGATGCGCCGCCGGGCCCTGCCCGGGCTGATTGCCGCCTCCGGGCCGCTCGCAGACGCGCCAGGCCCTCGGACGGTCACCCGCGTCCATCGAGCCCGCGGACGGGGGTGTGAAACCTGACTGATACATGGCTGTGCGGTGCTCGAAGTGCTCCCCTGACGGGTTGGAAGTGCGCCCCTCCGAGGCTGTCGTCGTACCCCGTTCCGGCGTACGCGATGTCGAGAGAGGGGAATTCCGTGCCGAGCGCACCAGAGAGTTTGAGGGACATGGTCGATACGCCGGTTGATTCCGGCCGCCCCGGCACCCCGCCCGCCGCGCGCCGGGGGCGGCTGCTCGCCGCCGCCGCGCTGTGCTGTGCCCTGGTGATGGCGCTGAACTCCCACGTGCCGAACGGGATCGGCAATGCCGGAAGCCTGCTCCAGACGCTGCTGCCGTGGACCGCACTGGGCATCCCGCTGTTGCTCGCGCTCGCCGCCGTAAGCCGCTCCCGGCTCGCCGTCTGCGCCGTCCTGCTGCCGACGGTCGTGTGGGCGTCCCTCTTCGGTGGTGTGCTCACCGACAAGCGCTCCGGCGGCGGGGACTTCACGGTTATCAGTCACAACGTGGACGAGGCGAACTCCGACCCCGCGGGCACCGCGCGGGCGCTCGCCGCCTCGGGGGCGGACCTCCTGGCGCTGGAGGAGCTGTCCGCTACGGCCACGCTCGCCTACGAGCGCGAACTGGCCGGCACGTACCGGTACCACTCGGTGCACGGCGGTGTCGGTCTGTGGAGCAAGAACCCCATGCGCAGCGTGGAGATCGTGCCGATCATGCCGTGGACTCGTGCGGTGCGGGCCACGGTCGACACCCCGAAGGGGCCCGTCGCCGTCTTCGCCGCCCATCTCGCGTCGGTACGGGTGCTGCCGACCGCGGGTTTCACCACCAGCCGCCGCAACGAGGCGGCGCTGAAGCTGGCCGACGCCGTGCGGGCCGAGCCGCTGCCCCGGGTCGTCGTGCTCGGCGACCTCAACGGGACCACCACCGATTCGGCGCTGGCGCCGGTGACCTCCCGGTTGCGCTCGGCGCAGCGGGAGGCCGGCAACGGCTTCGGCTTCACCTGGCCCGCCTCGTTCCCGGTGGTCCGCATCGACGAAATCCTGGTGAAGGGGATGGCTCCGGTGGCCGCGTGGACCCTTCCGGCCACCGGCAGCGACCACCTTCCGGTCGCGGCTTCCCTGCGCTGGTGACTGGCTACGATGCGGGAGAACAGTTGAGAAATATCCCTCTATGAGCAGGTGGATGGCGTGTCCGCAGCCCGGGTCCCGGCCCCCGTCAGCGTGCTTCTCGTGGAGGACGACGCGGTCATCCGGCGCGCCGTCCAACTGGCCCTGGAGCGGTACGGGTACCGGGTCGCGGTGGCGGCGGACGGGCTGGGCGGCCTGGAGGCGTTCCGTGCCGGGGCGCACGACCTGCTGATCCTGGACGTGATGCTGCCCGAGCTCGACGGGATCGGGCTGTGCCGCCGCATCCGAGAGGAGAGCCTGGTTCCGGTCCTGATGATGTCCGCCCGTGGTGACGCCCTGGACGTGGTCAGCGGGCTGGAGTCGGGGGCCGACGACTACGTGGTCAAGCCCGTGGACACCGCCGTCCTGGTGGCCCGCATCCGCACCCTGCTGCGCCGGGCGACCTTCCGACCGGCCCAGCCGGCCGCCCCCGCCGATTCGGACGTACCGGACGGTGTGCTGGTCTTCGGGGACCTGTCCGTGGACATCCTGGGCATGGAGGTACGGCTGGCCGGGCAACCCGTTCCGCTGACCCCCACCGAACTGCGCCTGCTGCTGGAGTTCGCGGCGGTCCCGGGCGCGGTGCTCGACCGCCGCCGGCTGCTGCGCGAGGTCTGGGACTACGGCTGGGAAGGTGACACCCGGGTCGTGGACCTGTGCGTGCTGCGGCTGCGCAAGAAGATCGGCAGCGGCCGGATCGAGACCGTCCGGGGCTTCGGCTACAAACTCGTCCGCGACTGAGCCGAAGGCCGGCCCGATGGCATTCCTCAATCCCCGCGCCCTGCGCTGGAAGATCGCCGCTCTGACCGCGGCCGCCTGCTGCGCGGTGGCCGCGGTGATCGGCGTGCTCGTCCACGACGCCACCGCCGCGCGCGGGCAGCGGACCGGAAACGACCGCCTCGCAGCCGCCGTGCGCTCTGCGGAGGCCGAGTACGAGCGTACGGGCAAGGCCCCGATCGGGATCGACGTCGTGGCGCCGGAGGAGCTCGACGAGCCGCTGGCCCGTGCGCTGGCGGGCAAGGGGCCGGCCGACCTGTACGCCACCTGGTACGACGAGAAGCCCCCGAACTGGTACTGGCTCTGGGGCGCCGCGCCCGTCGGGGGCGACCGGGTGCTCGTCGCGCGGACCGACATGAGTTCCGAGGTGCGCTCCCTCCAGCTCCTGGACCGCACCATCGTGGCGGCCGTCCTCGTCGCCCTCGCCTTCGTGGTGCCGCTCGCGGCGCTGGCGACCGAGCCGATGAACCGGCGGCTGCGCCGTGGCGCCCGGACCGCCCGCGCCATCGCCGACGGCGACCTCGATGCCCGGATCGGCCCCGCCGGGCGGGCCCGGGACGAGATCACCGAGATGTCCACGGCCGTGGACGAGATGGCCGGGGCCCTGCAGCACAAGCTCGAGGGCGAGCGCCGGTTCACCGCGGACGTCGCGCACGAGCTGCGGACCCCGCTGATGGGGCTGATCACCGCGGCGGGACTGTTGCCCCGGGAGGACGAGGCGGCCACGTTGGTACGGGACCGGGCGCGGGCGCTGAACGGGCTGGTCGAGGACCTGCTGGAGATCTCCCGGCTCGACGCGGGGGTCGAGCATGCCCGGGCCGACCTGGTGCCGCTGGGCGATTTGGTGGAGGACGTGGTGCGCCGCGGCGGCACGGACACCCGGGTGGCCATCGACGGCGCGGACCCGCGCGGGGGCGCAGCGACGGTGGAGACCGACCCGCGCCGGGTGGAGCGGATCGTGGTCAACCTCGTCGCCAACGCGCACCGGCACGGCGCCGCCCCGGTCGAGGTCTCCGTCACCGGCGCACGGATCCTCGTACGGGACCGCGGGCCCGGCTTCCCGGCGGCGATCCTCGCCGAGGGGCCGCAGCGGTTCCGGACGGGCGCGGCCGAGCGGGGGCGCGGGCACGGCCTCGGGCTGACCATCGCGCTCGGCCAGGCCGGGGTCCTCGGGGCGCGGCTGACCTTCGCGAACGCCCCGGACGGGGGCGCCGTCGCAAGTCTCGACCTGGCCCCCGGCACCCGCTGAGACCGAGCCGCAACAGAGTCCACGGCAGCCGGATCCGACGGTTCTTGAGTGGCTCTCAAGAACCGTCGCGAGATCCCGTTCAGCCGAAAGGCTGGGCGGGATCCCGGCGTTTCCGGGATGTGTACGAGGTGGTGTCCGAACGCGGATGAGGCATCGGGCGGTTGCCTGGCGGAGGATCGGCCTGGGTTTCGGGGGGAGCGGGTGCGCGCGAGGTGCCGAGGCTGCAGTCGGCGCATCCATCGCCCAGGCGGTCGCACTCGCTGAGGGTGCCGTCCAGGAGCACGTAATCCGGGTCGTGCTCGCGCAGGCCCTTGAGCAGGCCCGGCGCCCGGACGGCGAGGGGCCGCACGACAACGGTGGTGCAGGCGTGGGCCGTGCCTACGGATATGCCGAGTCCGGCGGCGACCTGCGCGAGAGTGTCGTGCTTGCGCAGGTAGGCGAGAGCGACGAGAGCGCGTTTGTGCGGCGGGAGCTTGCAGCGGCGGTCACCCTCGTGGGTGACGGCAAGCATCGTACCTGCAGCACCGCCGCCTCCACCAGGCGGGTTCACGGCACTGGACGCGGCACTGGAATCCGGGCCTTCTGCAGGACGCTCAGTACCCCAAATCGAGGTACTGGTAGATGTGTTGGTGGTCGGCGCGGCAGGCCGAAACAGGTGTCGTCCCAGTGCAGGGGCGTCACAGTGACCGCGTCGCCGGGCGCCCCGGGGTCAGTTTTCAGGAAGCATCGACAGACGGTGGCCGGCAGGCGAGAAGGCGTGAGATTCGGCGTCCAGCGGGGCGCATTCGCAGGGGCCTGAGGCGTCCTAAGCGTGTGGGCGCCTGCGCGGGCGCACGTGGAGGGCAGGGGTTCTACCTTTGTACTCAAAGATCCCCCCGGCGCACGTTGTAGATCGTGGGCGCGACAGTACGCGGTGACCTGCGCCTTGTGTGAGCGGGGCTGTTCGCGCGCATGATGGATCACCTGCTCATCAGGCCGTGGACACGCCTTTCCCACTTGGTGTGTTCGCGATCTGGGGCCGCATGTGGGGTGGCCGAGCTGACGCTGGCCCTGCACCGGGTGGGCCTGAACGCGGAAGCGATCACGATCGCAGTCCTGGGGGCCCGTTCGCTACGCCACCCCGCCCCCTCTTCGTGCGCGCCCGTGCAGATCAGCCCCACCCACCCGCCCACCCACCGCAAATCCGTGCTGCCGAGAGGACGCGATGATGCTGCTCCACAAACCGAAGGCAAACGCTCCTGCGGCGGCCCGCCGGCCCAGAATTCCCCAGCATGTCGCCTTCATCGTGGACGGAAACCGCCGCTGGGCTCGCGCCCACGGGCGCACGGTCCGAGAAGGCCATCGCGAGGGCGCAGACAACATCATTCGCACCTTGGACAAATGCGAAACTGCTGGAATCGGCATCACCACCTGGTGGCTGCTCTCCATGGAAAATCTGAAACGCTCCGAAGCCGAACTTCACGGACTGCTAGACATCATCACAGATCTCGTCGGTCACCTGACCGACTGCGGTCGCTGGCGCATCCGGCACTTGGGGGATTCGCGGCTTGTTCCCGATCCCCTGGCAGACGCCCTGCATGCAGCCGAACGCAGCAGCGGCCGCTCTGCCGGCCCCCAGGTCAACCTGGCCGTGGCCTACAGCGGCAGAAGTGACATCGTCGCCGCCGTATGCGAGATCGCCCGTCGAGTCGCGGCAGACCCCTTGGAACGTCCCACGGACGCGCCCGCCACAGAAAGACGGATCGAAGGCTTGCTGTCCACCCAAGGGCTCCCGGACCCCGACCTGGTCATCCGCACCTCCGGAGAGCAACGCCTCTCCGGATTCATGCCCTGGCAGACGGCACATTCCGAGTTCTACTTCTCCCCTACCCTGTGGCCGGACTTCACGGAGCAGGACCTTCAGCAGGCTCTTGACTCCTACGCTCACCGCCAGCGACGCCACGGCGCTTAGTCATCGTGGCCCAAGGCCATACGACCTGTCGCACCACGTCCATCAGGTTTCCACGAGCCGCTGCAACACCATTGCACCTAAGTTGCTCACATCTCGATGCATCCCTAGGGCCTGTCCGGCGTTCCTTACGATACGGAGGCAGTAAAATGCGAGGCCTTCTCCAGACGCTCCCGGTGGACGATCCCGACGCCGTTCACCCCGAAGTCGACTCCGCCCAAGAGGCAGCAAATACGTGGATCAAGGCCCATCCGGCCATCTGTGATTCAGCAGCGGGCGCAGCTCTCGAGCCGGAACTCTTCGGCCTCTACGTTGCCGCGGGTTTCCCCCACGTCACGGCCCCGGTCCTCCGAAACGCTGCACGCTGGGTGGGTCTCATGGCGATCTTCGACGACCGGTACACAAATGAGCAACAGCCGGCGGATCCGATCTCGCTGGCAAGAATTCTTCCCTTCATGATGAGCGCCACTTCCCCCGGCGCTGCGATCGACCAGCTACCGCCGCTGGCCGCGGCACTTCATGAAATCTGCTGGACCCATGAGGAAAGCTTCGCCACCACCCTCTCGCGGCCAGCCATGCAGAGATTTGTCTCGGAAAAACGCGCGTACCTGTCCGCTGTCCTAGCTGAGGAATCGCTGCATCTGGCGGAGCAGCCACCCTCACCCCAAGAATACTGGGAACTGAGGTCGCACAACGGAGCCTTCATGGCAGCCATGGCTCTGATCGACAGCGGTGCCCCGCTGCCCGACCAATGGGGCTTTCACTCCGCCTTGGCGCGGGCACTCCACTATCTGGCATGCGTGTTCGGCTCACAGAACGATGTGGTGTCCGCACCGAAAGAGAACTACTCCAACTTGGCATTCAAGGCGTACCTCGAGACGGGCTGCGCAACAACCGATCAGGCACTGGCGGAGATCGCACGGACCAGCAACCAATTCATCGAGCAGTACCGTCTCCACAAGGAGGAGAGGCTATCCGACGCCCCACCTGATGTGCTGCGGCACCTGGGCGACTGCGAGCAGTATGTCCACGGCATTCAGCGATGGAGCCTGGAAACCGGCCGCTACCCCGGTGCGGAAATGGTCACCTGACCAGGAGACCGCCGACGCCGCGGCCTCGAACTGCTCTTCACACCGGCAGCGTCCTGGCGCGGGTGCAGGGTCTTCGGGAGTTCGCAGTGTGCCCTGTGGCAGTGCCCGCCGGAAAGGATCTGCCCTCCTGTTGCACGTCTTCCGCCCTGCTCCTGGGCCGCCTCGGCGAGGAACGCGCCGCGAGCGCAGCGCAGGACCGGGCGCTGGACGATCCCCTGGCGCGCTTCGCCATGCACCTGGAACTGCACGGAGCGGCAACACCGGAGGGCGCGGTCACAGAGCGGCGACCGTCCACCGAAGATCGTGGGGGACACCGCCGACGCGGGCTTCGCGGAGAACCTACGCACCAGCGCAACTCATCCAGGAACGGCACCGGCACCGGCACCGGCACCACGGTGTCATCCGATTCCTGAAAGCCGAACGACCGGAACTTCACCCGCGCATCCAGCTCCTGCTCTTGCTCCCCCATCAACATCGCCACGCCCAGACCCAATCCCCGAACCACCAATCATCACGTAATGACCACAGAACGTAGAACACAGAAGCACGCTCCCCACCAGAACCCGCCGACCACCCCACAATGATGGCACCACCGCAATTGGACGCCCACCGAGCTGGGGTCGACCCTGCGCAGCGCACAGTCCGGCTGCTCTGCCCGGGCGAGGACTTCCAGAACCTTGCCGCGGCAGCAACTCCGGCAGGGCGGTCGAGCAGATCTCCCTCGCAAAGCTCGCGGACACCGGGCTTCAGAACGGGCACTCACACACAGGTGCCGAATCCGACTACCTTCCCGTGAGGCCGACCGGGACCCTGCGCCATGCGCCGTCATAGGGGGCGCCGCAGTGCTCGCACCGGGCGGTCAGGAGCGCCGACGCCTGGGTGGTCTCCGTGCAGGCTCGGCCGGCTCGGGGAATACAGCGTGCAGGCGCGGAATCGGGCACGTACACGGGCCGGTCATCCGGGTGCTTTCGGTCGGCGTTGCGGAGCCACGAAGACGGTAACGGGGGTGGACGGCGGCGGGGCCGGCGGCGGCCGATGAGTTTCTCCGTGATCTCCAGTCATGGATAGTGGTGGCCGTGCCGGAGCCGCAGTGCGGTTGAGGCGCGTACAGCCCGAATCGTCCGCCAGCTGGCCCCCAGACTTCGAGGAACCTGCAGATGCGCACTCTGATCAGCACCGCCTTCATCTCGCTCGACGGCGTCGTCGAGGCCCCCGGCGGGGAAGCCGGCTACCGGAACGCCGGATGGACCTTCAAGCACGTCCACTTCCTCCCCGAGGCGTTCGAGATCAAGGGCCGGGAGCAGCAGGAAGCCGCCGCGATGCTGCTGGGCCGGACCAGCTACGAGGCGTTCAGCCCGGTGTGGCCGGACATGGCGGACTTCGCCGACTACAAGGTGATGCCGAAGTACGTCGTCTCCACCACCCTCACCGAGGACGGCCTCGTGTCGAACTGGGGCGAGACGACGATCCTGCGCTCACTCGACGAGGTCGCCGCACTGAAGGACACCGAGGGCGGCCCGATCATCGTCCACGGCAGCGCCACCTTGAACCAGGGTCTCTCGGACGCCGGCCTGATCGACCGCTACCACCTGCTGGTCTTCCCGCTCCTGCTCGGCGCGGGCAAGCGGCTCTTCAGCGCCGCGGACAAGGACGCGCAGAAGCTGGAACTCGTCGAGCACGAGCTCTACGCCAACGGTCTGCAGAAGCAGGTCTTCGACGTCGTCCGCTGACCGGGGCCTTCGGCGGGGCGGGTCAGCGGACGAGGAAGACGACGAAGGGCTTGTAGCAGCTGCGTCCCGATCTCCCGCGATAGTAGCCATGTACTTAATATCCATGTGCCGTATCTGTCATGAGCGGAGCACCTCCCAACCCCACGCCGGGCTTCCTGGTCTGGCGTCTCTCCATGAAGTGGCGGGTGGCGGTCGACCGGGCCGTCGGCCCGCTGGGCCTGACCCACGCCCAGTACTCGCTGTTGGCCTCACTGCTCGACATGCAGCAGGCCCGACAGCAGCCCAGCCAACGCCAACTCGCAGACCACACCGGCCTCGAACCGCTCTACGTCTCGAAGCTGGCCCGCGCTCTGGAGGCCGCCGGTCTCGTCGCGCGCAGCCCTGACCCCGCTGACACGCGGGCGGTCCGGCTGTCGCTCACCGACCAGGGCCGCGGGGTCACCCAACGTGCGATCGAGATCGTCCAGCAGCGGATGGACCAACTGCTGGTGCCCACGGGTGGCCTGGACGGCGCGCGCACCAAGGTGTTCGCCCGCGAACTGGCGGCCCTGCTCGACGTACCACTCGACCCTCCGGCCAAGGAGTAGTCATGTCCACCACCGCCCCTGCCGCTCCCGCTGTCAACGGCCAAGTCGTCGGCCTGGCCCATTACGCCTCGCGCGCCGTCCTGGAGCGCCTGCTGGCCCGCAGTGGCACCACGTTTCAGCAGTCGCTGGCGCTGGGCGCCGTCGCGGGCAGCGGCGATGCCGTCGACCGCGACCGGCTGGTCACCCAGATGATCGAACGCCTGAAGATCGACGAGTCCGCGGCATTGGAGACGATCGCCGAGCTGACCGCATCTGGTCTGCTGGAGTCCCTGCCCGCCGAGGAGTCCCGCCTGCGACTCACGGATTCGGGCCGGACGCTGAGCGGGGAGATCCGCGCCGCCGGCGCGGAGGTCGCCGCCCGCCTGTACCGCGACATCCCCGCCGAGGACCTGGTGGCTGCCGCCCGCGTACTGACCCTCGTCACGGCCCGCGCCAACGCCGAACTGGCCGGCGCCGAACAGTAGCCGCCCCAAGTGCCCACCCTGCTGGAGTCTTCTGGCGCCCCTGACGTGGTGTGGCCAGAGTGGTGACCGGAGATCCCATTTACGCCGCCTCGTAGTGCTCCCCGCCGACGCAGGGGTGATCCGGCCCGGTTGGTGTCGGCGCACCTCAAGGTCAGGTGCTCCCCGCCCCAGGACCTGGCGTAGCCGTTCGTTCACCTGCGCGGGTACCTGCCGTGCGCGGCGCCGGGCCCGGTACTGCCTCTCCTCGGCGAGGAGGTTGCGGACCGCGCCCGGCGACGGCCCGGGCGAGCTGGGTCGTGTCGCGCTCATCGTTGGTTCGCCCGTACCGGCTTGCACGCGGGGTCACGGATGTCGTGCCCCCAGTCCGAGGGGCCGACCCCGGACGCGGAGTGGCGGATGAACTCGGTCACGCCAGCTCGGATGGGGCGGCCGCAGACGGCGCAGATCCGGCCCACGGCAGTCACAAGGCCCCCTAAACCGGCGGGCAGGACACGGGCTCGGGCAGCGGGCACGTTTCGGCACACAGCTGCCCGAGGCGAAGTGGCGCAAGTCGTCCTTCTCCGCCTCGCCCGGGCTCTGTGATTCGGCAGGTACGACACTGAGGGACCGCTTGATATTTACGGCCCTTCAGGCGGTAGGCAGCGCGGTCGCGGGCCTGCGAGCCGCAGGGTGACGCGCCACGCACCGCCAGGCTGGTTGCGGGCCACGTACACGCCCGGTCCGCCGAAGCCGACGATGTCGACGCGCCCGTCACCGGTGATGTCGGCGACGAAGCGGAGGTGGCCGACCCGCCAGGCTCCGGCGTCTTCGTGGTAGCCGAAGCCGCGGCACACCAGCTGCGCCCGCCGGAAGCGGACGAACAGGGCGAAAAGCAGGGCGCCGGATCGCACCCTTGTCTCGAAACGCAGCGTTTACCCATCCGCCGCTTGGGAGGGGCCTCCTGCACAAGGTGAACCGAGCCTCGACAGACGACCGAAAGAGCAGCCACCCGCACGAGGGAACGAAGGGAACGGTGTTGACGAGCCCGGCTGCGCCCATCGCTGTTGCGTCGCGGCATGCGGCAGTGAAGGGGGTGAGCCTGGTCGTGGTCCCGGCCGCGCCGCCGGACACACCGACTTACGTCCCTGCATCTGTGCCAACAGCAAGGACGTGGTGCGGTTCCGAGAGCAGAGGTCCGGTTCGGCGCTCGTAAATGCGAACCTCATGTCAGTTGATCTGACCCGCCCCCTCGCGCTGTGGGCGGTGCCTGATCTACTACCTGCCCACGGACTGAAAGCTGACGAGGAAAGCAATGGGCGCTCTGACTGACTACTTCCGCGCGGTGGATGCGGCATCGGTTGTGGAGGAACTCAAGCGGGCGGACGGTGGGTCCCCGCTCAGCGCAGGGCCCCCTGTCGTCGATGGGGTTGAGGCCAAGCACGTGGACCCGACCATCGTCTTGGCGATGCTGATCGCTGCCATCCGTCAGGTCCAGTGGCGAGTCGACCTGGTCGAGGATGTGACCGTGTGGCCGACCTCACCGGTACCCGGCCCAGACGGCCCGGAGGACGAGAACGACCCGTGGGTGACGGGACCGTGGGTATCCGAACTCAATTGCCAGGTACGGGACACTCTGGCGGCTGTGCGAGATTCCGAAGTGCCAGCCATCGTCGCCAGGTGGGTGCACGCGGAAGAGCTGCACGGAGCGCGCGCCGAAAATATGCGGCCGGTGGCTGAAGAACTCATCCACCTCGCCAGGAGGGCTCGCGAAGCCGGCGAGCAGCTCTACTGCTGGATGTGCTTGTGAGATGCTCCAGCTGGATGTCCGATCGACACTCGGCGAGGCGGGCCACCTGAGACGCGATGTGACAGGGAAGTCAGTTCAGAGCGGCGCCTTGACCCAGAGCGACTGAGTTGCATGTCAAACGGCCCATCTTGCCCAGCTCGCCCATGGGGTTGTGCTGACGTGGGGGGAGGGCCCGTGCAGCGTCGACGAGGTCCGTGACACCCTTTGGCCATGCTCTTGGGTGATCAGGCAAGCAGTGTCGAGATCTGGCCGTTGCGGTACCAGTTCTCCGCGGTCCGTGGCGACTCGTACGATGACAACTGGCTGGTCATCGGTGGCTCTGTGACGACTCCGGAGGGCACCTGGGCTTTCACTGATCCTTGCCTGTTGATCCATGAAGCCCGCGAGGTGTCCGCTTGGCTGCGCGCCGTGGCGGCGGGGACGATTGCGGTGACCGGACCTGATGCCGACGGCTTCTTGTCCCCGGACACGTGGTTCGTCGAGCCTGTCCTGGCCTTCAGCCTCGTCGATGCCACCGAGGACGGTGCAGTGATTCGGGTACATCTGTCCATGGAGGCAGCACCCCCCTGGCAGCAGGGTGAAGACGGGGCAGACATCTACCAGTACTTCGTCGAGGCCCAGGTAGATACAGCTGCCCTGCTCCGCGCAGCTGACCAGTGGGACCTTGCTCTGGATTCGTTCCCCATCCGCTGAGCGGCATCCACTCAGCAAGAGCTGACGGACAGGACCGCCAGGGGGCCGACGGCTTGCCGTCGACTGGGTCCAGTATCAACGGACATAGTTGGCTACGCAGCGTTCTAGTTTGTCCTGGGTCATTGAAGGTTGAGCACGTGCCATCGAACCTTGAGCAACGCCCGGCGTGTGACACAGCGGCGGAGGTGGACGTAGCCTCAGCCCATGGGTGACGTCCTCCCGCTGGTGGCGATCTTCGGTGGCTTGGCCGCAGTCCTTGCCTCCCTCGTGTGGCTGGCGCGCCATGTTCGTCGCCGAGGCACAGCCGGTGCGGGGGTCGCCGCGGCACTGGCTTCGTGGGAAGAGGCGTATCGCGTAACCGCCCACGAGGCCCACTGGGAAATCAGGGCACAGGCGGAGCGCCAGTCCTCCGTACTGTCCCCTGATGGCCACTGGCCCCGGGTCGGCGAGAGGAGCAGCCGGCCGCCCGTGTCACGGATCCGCCGAGACGGCATGAGCCTCCGCCGCCTGGTACGCCGGTGGAGGCAGTGGGGCTGATTGCCCCGGGCGCGCATGGTGGCATGCACTCACCCTTCAGTGGCAGAAGACATTCGCCGGAGCCGCGCATAGCGGGCCGAGGCGCGGCTGCGCCCGGTGTAGGCGCGGGCGGCGGGCACGATCGCCGCAGCGTGTGGAACACCAGTGGCGCCGACCGTGGGTGCGCAGGAGGAAGCAGTCGCACGGGGGGCTGATCCATGATCTTGAAGCCCTGAGGTGTTCGGTTCGCCTGCGGTGGCGCGATCGCGGCCGGTGACCGTCGATGAGTGCGCCGGCCTCCGACGGCTGAGGCTTACAGTGTTCGAAGGTTTCTTCCAGCAGGCTGGTGCCGACGGCGCGGAGCAGGATGTGCCGGGGCCGTGGGGACAGGGAGTGGTGAAGGCTGTGAGTTTCAGGTGATCACGCAGGCGGGCAGGGAGCGTCGGGTCCAGGACATGGGCCACGGTGATCACTTGTGTCTGGCCTTCGCCGACGACGCCGAGCAGCGCCGGGTGGTCACCGCGTATCTCTCGGATGGTCTGGTGAGCGGTGAGCGGGTGATGTATTTCGCCGATCAGTGCGCTCCGCAGGAGGTGCTGGGCTGGCTGAGTGCGGCCGGGGTGGATCCGGGGCCGGCGCTGGCCACGGGCCAGTTGCAGGTGACCACCGCCGACGAGAGTTACCTGGCGGCCGGTTCGTTCGACGCCGATGCCATGGTCGGCGCCCTTCGACAGGAGATGTGGGATTCCCTGGCGGCCGGTTACGCCGGCTTCCGGATCAGCGGTGAGATGGGCTGGGCGCTGCGTGAGGTGCCGGGCGCCGATCGGCTGGCGGAGTACGAGACGAAGGTGAACGCGGTGTTCGCCGGGCAGCGGGCCTCGGCGGTATGCCAGTACGACGCCCGGCGCTTCGACGCCGCCGGACTGGAGACCTTCGACCGGTGCCACCCGGGGGTGGTGCAGCTGGAGGAGCTGTACGCCGACGGCGTGCTGCGGCTGGTGCCGGCCTTCCGGGCCGGGCAGCGGTCGCTGCGGGTGGTGGGCACGGTCGACTACCGCACCACCGACGCGCTGCGGGAGGCGTTGGAGAGCGCGTCGGCGTGGTCGGGGGATGTATGGGTGGACATGAGTGAGCTGGAGTTCATCGACCTGGCCGGGGTCCGGGCGCTGGCTCATGCTGCGGACCGGCTGGAGGCGGGGCGTCGGCTGCACGTGGTGGACCTGGCGCCGTTGCTGTGTCAGGTGATCAGTGTGGTCGGCTGGGACGACATACCCTCTCTGTCCGTGAGCGCGCGGGGGGTGGAGGCATGAGCAGCACCGCCTTCGCCTCTCCGGAAGCGAGTCTGATCCATCAGGGGCTGGTCTACGGCAGCGACGAGGAGTTCCTGGACGCGACAGTGTCGTTCTGTCTGGACGGCCTGCACGCCGACGACGCGGTCCTGGCGGTGACCACCGAGCCCAACATCGACCTGCTGCGCCAAGGGCTGGGCGACGCGGCCTCCCAGGTTGAGTTCGTCTCGGCCGACACCTGGTACGAAGCCCCGGGCCGAACGCTGGGCGCCTATTACCGCTACGTCGACGAGCGCACCGCCAGGGGCCGGCACCGGCAGGTGCGGGTGATCGGCGAGCCGGTGTGGCACGGCCGGGACGCGACGGAGACGGCGGAGTGGACCCGCTACGAGTCTGCGATCAACCTCGCCTTCGCCTCCTGTCCGGCGTGGATCGTGTGCCCTTACGACACCCGGACGCTGCCCGAGAGTGTGGTCGCCGATGCCCGGCTTACCCACCCGCAGCTGGTGCGCGGCCCGGCCGCGCACTCCAGTGACCACTATCTTCCCCCCACCGCACCATGCGGGGCTTGGGAGCGGGAGCCGGCCCCGGGCCCGGTGAACGGCAAGGAGGCCGTGATGCGTTTCGGAGCCGACCTGGGACAGGCGCGGGCCTTCGTGGCCGGTGCCGCCGCTTCACTGGGCATGTCCCCCGCCGGGGTCCAGCGGCTGGTGTTCGCCGTCAACGAGGTCGCCACCAATGCCCTCCAGCACGGCGGCGGCGGGAAGGTGGCCGTGAAGCGCACCGGGCACCGCATCGTGTGCGACATCACCGACCCCGGGCAGAGCCCGGCCGACTGGTACGCGGGCTACCTCCCGCCGGATCCCGCGCAGCAACACGGGCACGGCCTGTGGGCGGTGCGCCAGCTGTGCGACCTGATGGAGGTCCACACCCGCCCCGACGGCACCACCGTGCGCCTGCACCTGAACCTGGCGTGAGCGTTCACCAGCGCCGGGTGGCGGGGGCGGGCCGGCGACGTGCCGGGCGACCGCGTCGACGCCCGGGCGGGCGCGGTGTTCCAGGGAGCGGACGGATGCGTGGCGGGAGCGGGCCGGCCTGAGGTAGGAGCATCACTGCGGGGGCGGGCCGCTGACGGCCCCCGCCTACAGGCCCGGAGAGCATGGCATCCGGGCCGGGGGGTGTGCGTGCTCCCGAGGGCACCGGAGGTCGGCATGCCTGAGCTCAGCCTGAGCTCAGGAAGCCGTCGGGATGCCGGTGAGAGGGCCGTGCCAGTCCAGACACAGTACGGTCGCGTCATCTCGCGGCGGCTGCCCGCCGTAGACGCGGGTGACCGCGTTGACCAGAGCGCGTACGCCTCGCGAGGATGTTCTGCAGTGGTCAGGCGCAGGAGGCCGGGCAGGTCGACCGCCTCGGCTTCGCGTTCCTGCATGCCATCGGTGTGGAGCAGAAGGCGGTCGCCAGGGCGCAGGTCGAGGTCCTGGACCTGGTAGATGCCCTGGTGGTCGCCGAACCCGAAGGGCAAGTTCGCAACCAGGTCGAGTTCGGTGACCGTGCCCTCACGCAGGAGGAGGGGTCGGGGGTGACCGGCGTTGACGAGCTGGGCGCCGGATCCGTCGAGGGCGACGCGCAGCAGCTGCCCGGTCGCAAAGGTGCTGTGGCCGTGCTCGAGGATGGCCTGATGGGTCTGGCGCGCCTGTTCGGCGAGGTCGTGGCCGGCGCGGCGGGCGCCGCGGGAGGCGTTGACCAGCAGGGTGGCCATCAACGAGGCGTGGACGTCATGGCCCATGGCGTCGGTGATCGACAGGTGCAGGGTGCCGTTGTCGAGGCTGTAGTCGTAGGTGTCCCCCGCGATGTCGGAAGCCGGGACGAGGGCGCCGGCCAGCGCGAAATGCGGGGCTTCACACGCGGCGGCGGAGGGCAGGAGCTGGCGCTGGATTTCCGCAGCGACGCTCACCCTGGTGGTCCGGTTGCCCCAGTGGTAGAGATCGGTGAACCGGCGGTCGGTCACGATGATGTACGCCAACGCGTGCGCGGCCTCCTCCACCTGCGCCAGAACGTCGTGCGTGACCTCGGTGAGGAATAGCTCCAGAACGCCGATGGTGTCGCCGCGGTTCGTCACGGGGGCCAGGACCCGCTGCCCGTCATCGCCGGCCGGATCCCGCACCAGTTGCTGCAAGCGTAGAACCTCGTCGTAGACGCCGCTGTCGACAAGGGGGATCCGCTCGGCGCGGTCCTCCGCATCTGTGCGGGCGGTGTCCTGGACGCGCAGCATGCGCCGGCCCACGATGTCGACGAACAGGAACGACACGTACCGCGCCCCGAACCGGTCCCGCAGATTCTGCGCGACCACCTGGAGGGATTCCATCGGCGCGGCAGTCTCCGCCGCGGCCAGCACCTCGGCCAGCCCGATCCGGTCACGCGCCACGCCTGCCTCCACATGTCTTGAGGCACAAGACGATACGGGCGTACCGAGGTGCCGACCGTACTTTCGCGATCCGCCACAGCGCCCGGATGGATGCCCACGGCCTGCCGTACGGCAGCGGCGGGATCACGGCGGAGGCATGGCCGCCAAGCTGATCGTCGACGAGCTGGGCCGGCGTCGGGTCTGCTACGACGGTGCCGCATCGGAGTCGCTCACCGGCCGGCCGGTATGCGAGATTCCTCCGGTGGCGCTCCAGCTCTCCCTCTGGTGCGCAGGGATGCCCACCAGCGGGTCACAGCAATGCCAGTCGATATCGCGCGTGCAGGCCTTGCCGACACATACGGCGCCGGACCAGAGGCGGCGGCCGCCAAGGAAGAGCTCCCGCTTCCATCAGGTCGGACGGCGGCGGGAGCGCATCCATGCAGCTGCCATGAGCCACGCGGAACTCAGTGAGTGCTGGGCACGGATCGGCGTGTGCCGGCGCCGTTGCGGTCAGTGGCGTTGTCGCGGGCCGCGGAGGCGGCGGCGAGGGCGAGAAGGGTGGCGATCACGCCGGTGATGAGGTTGCTGGTGATGGAGCGGGTATGGGCGACGTCGCCGGCTACGACCCAGGGAGCGACGCAGGTCCAGATACCGATGGCGGCCGCGGCCCAGGCCATCGAGTGGGTGCGCTCGTACGAGTTTCCGAGACCGCCGAGGAGGAGCATGTAGGCGATGCCGGCGATGAGGTTGGTGACGGCAAGGGTGGTGAAGCCGTTGAAGCCGACGATCCACGGCGACGCGGCGAGATAGAGCCCGGTCAGCAGGGCCAGGGCCTCCACCATCTGGGCTCGCGGGGTCGCGGCCGCGCGGTCGTGTCGGGCGCGCAGATCCATCAGGTCCGGGTGCTCTTCGATGGGCGCGCGGTGGGTTGACGCCATGACGACCTCCAGAGAAGGAACGGTTACCCGCACGGCACCTACCCTTAAATCTCCCAAAGACAGATAAAAGGTGATAAATAACGACCAGCCTTGGTCACGAAACGGTGAAGAGTCGCTTCCACAGTCGATCCAGCAGAACACGTCCTTGGCTTTCACCCCTTCTCCGGTTCCGTTCTCGAAGGGGTTGTGCAGGGGGGCGACCGCCTGGACGGCGTGGTGTAGCCCGTCTCCTTTGTGGCGGCAGTCGCGGAGGATCTTCCAGTTCTTCATCCGGGCGACGGTGTGCTCGACGCGCGCTAGGTGTATTGACCCGCAGGGTTGTTTACGCGGCTGATGGGTGGGTGTCCGCCCAGTGCGGTCTGGCAGCGGTGATGGTTGTAGGTGTGGAGGAAGTCTGTCAGTGTTTCGGTCCGCTCCTGGTTTGAGGTGTAGGCCCGCAGGTAGGCCCACTCTTCGAGGGGGGTGCGGTTGAAGCGTTCGACTTTGCCGTTGGTCTGGGGCCGGTAGGCGCGGGTGAGTTTGCCGCTCGCGCCGAGGTCGGTCAGGACGGCCTTCCAGGCCAGGCCCTTGCGGTAGGCCCAGGCGTTGTCTGT
>NZ_JBEXPB010000060.1:0-31377 GCF_040611795.1 Streptomyces sp. NPDC006529
CATTTCCAACCAGCACAACGAGCAACCCGGCGAACCTTCCCGGTCACGGCACTAGACGACTGGTGATCGTGTGACAGCAAAGGTGGCGGACCGGAGTTCGCAGTTTCGCGGCTCCGCCTCGATGGCAGGCGAATCGAACTGTTGGGCGACCCGGTGTTCCCGCGGCCAGGAGGCCGGGAATGATCGAGGTATGGACATCGCGGATCAACTGGTGAAGTCGGCGGGCGCCGGCGACGTGATCGCGGTAGCCCGGCTGCTGGGGCAGGGTGCCATGGTGGACGAGCCGAACCGTGATGGGCGTACGGCGCTGGACCAGGCGGTGGAGCAGGGACACGCCGATACTGCCCGCCGGCTCGTCGCAGCAGGGGCCGATCTGGAGCAGCGGGTAGGTGAGTACCAGGAATCGACACCGCTGTGCCTGGCGGCGAGCCAGGGGCACACGGCGGTCGTCGGGGTTCTTCTCGATGCCGGTGCCCGTACCGGAGCCCAGGGCCGACTGGGCTACGTACCACTGGTGCTGGCCGCCACGACCGGCGACACGGGGCACCCGCAGACCGTAGACCTGCTGCTGGACCGCGGGGTGGACATCAACGCAGTGATGAAGCAGAAGACGGCCCTGGACTGGCGGTCGGGTTCGGGCAGGAAGAGATGGTGCACCGCCTGCTCGGCCGCGGTGCCATCCCCTCGGCCGAGACCCTGACCGCCGCGCGTGAGCATCTCGGACGTCATCCCCGGCGCCGGCGGAAGAACGAACGCATCGCGGTCGCCCTCCTTGACGTCGGGTCCGGCACGGACCAGGAGCCCCGGACGGAAACCGGGAATCTGGCGTAGCGATCACTCAGGAGCACCAGCCCGGCCCGACTTCGCTGTCACAGAACCACCGGCCGTCCAACTTCAGTGGCATTCGGTCCAGGTTCGACGGCACAGGACAGTTGTTCTGCGACGACGCGGCGTCGCCGGAGGGCGGGCGTCTTACCGTCACCAGGAGGCGTCACGGTGACGCTTCCTGAACGCGAATCCCGTTCGCGCCAGGCCCGCGTTCTGCAGCGCGACGAGCAGTACACGCTGTCCGACCGTTTCCGCCGGCCGAACGGTGTGTCACTGGCGTACCAGGTCGCACCGCACTGCGGGCACTCGAAAGGGGGGCAGGGGTGACGCCGGCCTGCGAGTAGCGCGCGCAGCGCCTCCCCGCCGGCGTCGATCGCCGCCCAGCGGGCGCGCGCCTGCCGCCAGGCTTTCGTGCGGCTGGTACCCGAGCAGAATCGTCGCGATGTCCTGGACTCCGGGGGGAGCGCCCCGCGTTGGTCGCACCGGGAAATGCTCTTTTTGACCACGTCTCCAGGGTCCTCCGGATGCGGGCCGGTGACCAGGATGTCCACCCGTAGGGGTGCGGGGTGGGCGCTCTCGTCAGCGGCAGCCGTAGAGCTGGTGAAGAAGCGCGCTCGCGACTTGGCGGCCAAGCGCACCGGACTCGTCATCGAGACCCGCGCCCGGTTCGGCTTCACCGCCGCGCCGGGCACGACCGACGATGGTCGGATGCGGCGGATCACCCAGCATGTCCCGCCCGAGTACGCGTCCCGCCTGCTCGCCGCGCAGGAATCCGGGGCATCGGAGGCTGCGCTCAAGCGGATCGCGGCCGAAGCGCTGCAGGAGGCGTATTTCAAGGACAGTGGCCGCCGCGCGGGCGACCTCGTCGTCGAGTTCACGGACATCGACTACGTCGACGTCGGCTACTGACCTCGTGCCGGGACGGCGGGTGTCCGCCCTACTGTTGAGCCGAGGCGCGATAGTTGTCACAAGCGCACGCTGGTTGTCACGTCCGCCTGCTCAGAGATGCTGAAGGGAAGCTTTCGGGGATGAATGAGTACTCCTGGCCCGGCGACGGCATCAACGTCGGCGCGCGGGCCCAAGCCGCCTGGCCAGCGATGTGTGCGGCGCTTCCTGTGGGAACCCCGGTGACCGGCGAAGTCATCGGTCGGCAACCCTTCGGCGTCTTCCTCCGCCTCGACGGTGTCCAGGACGCAATCGGCCTGGTCGAGATCACGACGATGCCTCGTGATGCTGAACTGCCCCAGGTCGGTACCCACGTCAGTGGCGAGGTCCTTAGGCATGCCAAGCACAATCACCAGCTGAGGATCGCCTTCACCGGACGGAGGCCCGCCGGGACCTGATGGGTGACATCACAGCTGCGGAGCCCCGGTTGATGACGAATAACGTGCCTCTCTGGTGACAGATGTCTTGCCGCGCAGCGTGAAACGCGCAGGCTGAACCGGCCTTCTGGTGACAACCACCGTGCTTCGGCTCAACTGTGATCCGGCTACCCGACCACCCCTCCTGTCGAGGCCGATGCCGCATCCTGCGGAAACGCGCCTTGCCGAGTGGATCAACGGGAGCGAAGATGCCCGGGTTGTCGACATCAGGGGAGACGCAGTGAATCTGGGAACAGTGGCTGTAACGGGGGCGGCGGGCACCATCGGCTCCGTGGCGCGGGAGGCGCTGCGAGGCGAGGCGGGGCGGTTGATCCTGCTCGACCGGGTGCCGCTGCGTCAGGAGGCCGAGAACGAGGATGTGCGCACCGTGGATCTGCGGGACGCCGCCGCTGTGGAGTCAGCCCTTGCGGGAGCCGACCGGGTGCTGCACCTGGGCGGGATACCCGACGAGGCGCCTCTGTCCGATCTGCTCGAAACCAATGTGCTCGGCACGCACCACGTCCTGGAGGCGGCGCGGCGCATAGGAATCGAGCGGGTGGTGCTGGCGAGCAGCAATCGTGTCACCGGCTTCTACCCTGTCGCGCACCTCACCCGCCCCCAGGAGCCGGTACGCCCTGACGGGCTCTACGGGGTGAGCAAAGTCGCTGTCGAAGCGCTCGGACGCCTGTATGCCGACAAGTTCGGCCTGTCCGTCGTCAGCCTGCGCATCGGCAGCTTTGAGCATGTGCCCACCGAATTCCGGCACCTGGCGACCTGGCTGAGCCCGCGCGACGCCGTCGGCTACATCCGGGCCGCCCTGACCGCACCGCTCTCCGCCCGCTTCACCACCGCCTACGCCGTCTCCGCCAACAGCCGCCGCTTCTGGGAACTCACCGACGCTGCGGAACTGGCCTACACCCCCGTGGACAACGCCGAACACCATGCGGCGGACATCCCCGCAGCAGAGGTCCCGATCGACCCGGCCGCGCCCCAGGCCGGCCCCTACGCCCTGCCCGAGTTCACCCTCAAGCATCTGCGACCTTGACGTTCACAGCCATGCCGACATACATGATCGGCAGCACGTTCGGCTCGGGAACGACGAGCAAGGCTCTGGTGCCTACTGCCTCAGGTTTCGGCATCAACGGAAGCCGCCAGGCCAGCGGCCCTACTTCGGTGGCAAACGGTCCAACTTCAGTGTCAGCGGACACTCCGGGCCGTGCCCGGCGGTTGATGCGGGTGCCGGGCGGGGCCGCGGCGGTGCGGCTCAGGGCCGGTGCAGGATGTCGTGGCTGCCGACGCGGCGCCAGATGATGTGGCGGCCGTGGTGGCGCTGGCGGCCGTAGGCGAAGGTCGCGCGGCCGTCGGGTGCCCAGGTGAGTTCGAAGACGCCGGGAGCACCCCGTACGCCCTTCACCCGCAGTCCGGGGCGCAGGCACCCGATGCGCAGGTCCGGGACGAAGGCCTCCCTGACGACGTGGAGGAACCGCCGGCGCTGGCCGGGGGTGAGGCGTTTGAGGTCGGCGGTGAAGGAGGTGAGGATCCCGTAGGTGGGCACGCGGGGCCTCCTGCGGGCAGCACGACGAAGCCCCCGGCATGGGCCGGGGGCGTGAAGGGGGTCTTCGGGTACGTCCCGGAGAGGTGTCCGGGCTCTGTCTTCGGGCACGTTGCGTGTGCTCGTTGGTGTCAGGGCCGGGAAGATGTCGGGCCTCGACACCGCCGCGCGGAGTGCTGCCTCGGCGCGGGCCGCGGCCGACTACCCTGTATGCAACCAGTGCATAGATGATGGGAGTTGCCCAGATGTCGAGTTCAGAGGCCCTGCTGCGGCTGACGGTCGCGGCCCTGATGTACGCGACGGGGGAGTCGCAGGCCGACCTGGGCCGAGGCCTGAAGCTGAGTCAGGGGCAGGTATCGCGCAAGCAGTCGGGGGAGTCCGGGGGGTCGTCGTGGACGCTGGCCGACCTCGACCGGCTGTCCGCGCACTACGGCATCGCTGTCTCGGACCTGTTCTGCGGGGTGGACCACGCGGTGAAATGCCTCCCGGCCCGCCGCCGCG
Source organism: Streptomyces sp. NPDC006529 (assembly GCF_040611795.1). NCBI lineage: Bacteria > Bacillati > Actinomycetota > Actinomycetes > Kitasatosporales > Streptomycetaceae > Streptomyces > Streptomyces sp. NPDC006529. Next base: position 4,243 of record NZ_JBEXPB010000060.1, read on the forward strand.
CGGCTACGGTCGGCGGGCTGCAGACCACGATCACCCCGTAGGAGACGCCGTGGACCAGGGCCCGGTGTCGTACTGGGCGTGGACGCTGACGTCGACCCGTGCGTCATTGCCCTGGCCAGTAACCCGATGGGGTTTGGCCAACCAGAGGTCATTGGGCATGCTCACCGTATGGACGACACGCAGAAGACCGCACGGCTGACGGTGGTCACCGGGCGCGGCGACATGGACATGGACACCCTCGGCCCGCTCGCCGAAGCCCTCCAAACCGCCGCCCGGACACACGATGTGGTCGTCCTGGATGCCTCCCAGATCAGCTTCGGCGACTCCTCGTTCCTCAACCTGCTCCTGAACACCCACAAGATCACGACCCTGAGAGTCGCCGCCCCCCAGAAGCAGCTGCTGTCGCTGCTGGAAATAACAGGCGCGGACGGAGTACTCACCATGGCATCCACCGTGGAGGCCGCCCTCGCCATGCCATGACCGTGAACGCCTATGCCGCCGCACGGACACTCACCGGTACGGCTGGTGCTCACCCGCTCCACCACCACACCCGCCGCCGCGGCCCCCGGACAGCAGGCCCCGATCGCAGCCGCCGTCCCCGCCCACCACCAGCAGGCGGCACCAGCCAGGGGCGCGGGGCGTACGAGGTGAGGGTGACGGCTCCCGCACCCGGACCCGGGGCGCCGTCTACCTGCCTGAGCCCGGCGAGCCTCCGGCCGCCAGCAGCAGGCAAGCGGTTCCCGAATCCGGGAACGGTGGGTCCCGGAGTGATACACGGTTCCCATATAGGGGAACCGTGCAGGTCGGATAGGTGATGGGAAGTCAGGGGGTCGGTGTCGCGCAAGCAGTCGTAGAAGGGCGAACGAGACGCGGCGTCGGCAGGCCGTACGCGGTGACCTTCGGCTGCGGCGGCGGATCTCGGGATCTCACACAGACCCCGCCCAGTCGACCCCGAGTTCGGCCAGCGCCCGCAGTTGCCCGGCGTCGAGCCGGTCGCGGCGCTGGCGCTGGTTGGCGAGCCACACCCCGGTGCGGTGGACCGCTCCGGGCAGGTGCTCGACGTGCTGGCGGCCGGGCAGGCCGCCGCCTTCCCGCTCGACGTACTGCGCCAAGGCCTGGATGCCGGTCTCAAAGGCCGCTGCGCCGCGCCCGGACCCTGTGGCCGTCCTGGTCTTCGCGGGCGCCTGGCGGGCCCGTACGACCCGCGCCGGGGCGACTCCGAGCGCGGCGAGCCGGGCCTGCTGCTCCTCGTTCAGTCGCCCCCAGTCTCGGCGTTGGGCGGCCAGCCACCGACCGACGTCCTCGCCGTGCCGGGTCACCCCGGGGGTGACGGCCTTGAGGCGGGCCCCTTCGCCGACGAGCTGGGCGAGGGAGGCGCAGTGCCGCTGCCAGTCCACCGTCCACCCCAGCGTCGCGGGGTTCCAGGCCTCGTCGATCGCGGCCAGGGCCGCCGCCCGCCGCTCGGCGCGCACCGGGTCCTTCCCGAGCCCGCCCGGCCGGCGGACGTTGGTGAGCCACTGCCCGATCTGGACGTCGAGGATCGCCGCGCCCCGCGGGGCGGCCAGGGTGCCGTGCAGCCGGTGGTAGGCCCGCGCGGCGGCGAGGTTCTGCTCGAAGGCGGCATCGGCGGTGTCCCACACGATCCCGAGCTCCTCCAGCTCGGCGGCCCGTTCCCCGGTCATCTGTCCGGCGCGGAAGGTGCGGCGCTGGTCGGAGAGCCACCGCCCCAGCGGGTACGGGCCCTCGGCGTGCTCGTTGGGCACCTGGAGGTCCCCCTCGCGCTCCCGGTACCGGAACGCGGCCTCCACGCCCCGACGCCAATCCTGCCGCTCAGTGTTGAACACCTGGTAGCTGATCCACTTCGCGATCAGCGCCGGGTCCCGGGGGGCCGCGAACCGGAGCAGCAGTCGGTTCTCCTCCGCACCCTCGGCGGGCGCCTTCCCGACCAGCGGCGACGGCTGCACGATGCGCTTCTGGTTCTCCTGGGGAATTGCCAGCATTTCCACGGCGCGCTCATCGGGTGCCCGAAGCCCATTCAAAACCCGAATAAGGGGCCCATACGATTTCGAGGTGAGAATGTCCTCGGGACTCTCGTCTTCCCGCAGAAAGACGGGAACAATCAGGGTCGCCATTTTCCCTTCCCCGGGCTTCTGCCGCAGGGCCCGGCCGATGGCCTGGACGATGTCGACGGCGGACCCCTTGGGGTCGATCAGGGCCACTGAATCAACCGCCCGGATATCAACGCCCTCCCCGAGAACACGACAATTCGCGAGCACGGCGCGCCCGGCCCGGCGGCCGAAGTCGGCGAGCACGCCGGCCCGGTGCTCCGCCTCGTGCTCCCCGCGCAGCCACCCCGTCCACACCTTGGCCGGGTGCCTGACCGGATCGACGGCGTGCAGCCGGCTGGCGACCCGCTCCAGGCCCTCGGCGAAGGCCTGCGCCTCCACGGTCCGGTGGTGGAAGGTGATGGTCGTCTTCAGGTCGTGCTCGGCCATCGTCTCCAGCAGGGTGGTCTGCACGGCCGCGAGGCGCTGCCCGCGCAGCCGCTCCTCGTGCCGTTCCTCGCTGTAGAGCCGGGCCGGGGTCACGACCGGGTCGACCAGCTCGGCGACCACGACCTTATACCGCGCCAGGAGCCCCCAATACCGCGCCAGGAGCCCCCGGGCGATGGCGTCGGCGAGCGACAGCTCGTAGACCACCGGCCCGAACACCCTGGTGTCGTCCATGGAACAGGCCATGTCCTTCGGGAGCCGGTCCCACCGGGACCGCGGCACATACCTCCGCCCCTCGGCCTCCGCCTTCTTCCGCCGCTCCTCCTCTTCCCGGCGCCGCTCGGCCGCCTGCTCCAGCTCCTGCGCCCGCGTCCTGGGCGGCCGTTCCGCCCAGATCCGGGGGGTGGCCGTCATGTACAGCCGGCGCCGCGCAGGGATCACCTCCTGGCGGTGCACGTCCGCCCACGCCTTCCCGGCCGACCCGCTCGTGCGGTGCGCCCCGTCCACGACCACCAGGTCGAAGGCCTCCATCGCCAACCCGTACTCCCCGCGGTGCGCCTCGGCGATGACGGGCAGGGAGGCGTAGGTGGCGTAGACGGTGACCGCACCCCGGCCGTGCCACAGGGCGAGCTGCGGCGCCTGTGAATGGGGGGCTGGGTGGCAGTGGTTGGGTGTCAGCCGGGGCGGCACGGTTGTCCCTGCTCTCACCCTGTAGTGGTGATGATCTTGGCTGCCATCGAGTGACCAGGCTGCTGCCATGAGGTGGCTACCACGGTGGTGGGTGGCTGTCATGGGGTTGCCTATTCCTGTGTGCGTGACTTCGGCCGCGGAGGGGTCGGCGGGCGGGGTGGTCCGCCACGGCGTGCCCTACGCCGGCTCGGGGGAGGGGTGTGCGTGCCGTCGGTACGGCTGCGCGGGCCTGGTCCCGGTGTCCTGGTGCGCCGAACACGGGGACGCAGCCGGCCCGGTGATGAGTGGCACCCCGGCGGCGGCATCCGCTGCGCGGCGCTACACCGAGGCCGTGCAGAGGCCGCGCACGTCGGCTGACGGCGACCGTGCCGGGGCGGGCCGTGCGTCGACGGGGCGTGCTCGCGCACCGGGGATCTACGCCCGGTCCACGCCCAGCGCGTCGATGGCGGCGAGTTGTTCGGCAGTGAGCTTTCTTCTGCCTCCGAAGACTCTGCTGTGTGCGTTCTGTCGGGCCACTGACCTCGACGGGACGGCGCGGACCCTGGATGCGCGCAGGATCCGCCGGGTCCCTTCGACGTTGACGTCGGTGAAGGAGTTCAGGTCCGGCGGCGCGAAGTCGGTCAGTGCGGCGCAGTGCACGATGGCGTCGATGCGGTGCGCCAGTTCACGGTGCACGTCCGCCTCCAGACCCAGCCCCGGCCGGGTGAGGTCGCCTTCCAGACATGTGGCGGCGCCAGGGGGGCGGCGTCGGTGAACGAGGGTGATGACGTTGTAGCGGGCGGTGAGGGCGGGGCCTTCAGGGAGCCGCACATGCCCGGTGTCACGGTGACCATCCGCCTAACCGCAGCGGGACCGGTCTGTTCAGCTTGCGTGAACACCCACGGGCGAACCGAGGCAGTCGACAACCCATTCACGATGCGTACCCCTGTTTCGGTCTGGCTGCCCCGGCCACGGCACCAGGACCAGCGCGGAAGCCCGTGAGCACCATGCGCTCGCGCTTGACTTCCGGGTTCAACGACCGGCCCGAGGCACTGTCACGCCTTGCAGCACGCGTCCGGCCTGAAGGCCCGCCGCCTGTCCACAACCGAACAAGTCGTACGGTATCCACCGGCGGGAGAGGGACACCGGCTGATCGCGGTTCCCCGGCATGACGCCAATCCGAGGCGGCTAAAGCCGGTGATCCCCTTGCCCGCGCAGGACCTGAACGAGCCGCCGCCGATCCCCACCACCGCGAAGAGGCACCGATACGGGCCGTCCCCCCTGAAGCCGCTGAGGGGTACCGAGGTTTGCCGTCCGGCAAGAGTTGCGCAGGGGATGGTTCGGCGACTGCGCGAACCCATGCCTGCGGGAGTACAACAGAGGCGCGAGCTGGGCAACGCCGAGCACGGTCCCCTCGCATGCTGGGAACGGCGCCGGTAGAGAAACCCTGACGCCGTTGTCACCAGTAGTTCGTACGATTCGACCCATGTCCTACGCTTCGGCTCGTGATCTCCCCTCGTTCCTGGAATCGGAACGGCAGCTCAAGGCTCTGCGCGTGTTCGCGTGGCCGATGAGGGCGAGGATCAAGGCGATCGAACGGGAGATGCGGGAGCTCACCGCAACTGTCGACGCCTTCTATGACCTGCTCAGCGACAAGCACTGGATCTTCCACGATCACTTGGCACTGACAATGGTGCGCACAGTCCTTGCCGAAGCGCCCGAGGACCCGGACCGGGCCGAGACGATACTCATCGGCCATTACAACAACCTGGAACACCAGCAGCTCATGCTCCTGCCGCTGCGGGGCCTGCCTGCGATGCGCCGTCGGCTGCCCTTGGTCGAGAAGGCTCAGGAGGACTACTTCGCCGGCCGCCCTTCCTTGCCGCGCCGGTCTTGGACGACTGTCGCAGCCTAGGCCGGCCCACGATCGTCAAGAAACCTGGACCAAACGGCATAGACATGCCCGCCGCCGGAGGTACCAAGATCCGACGGAAGGACACCCTTGTGCCAGCAGCTCGGGACGCGCTACTTCGTCCGTGGCGCCAGGTGGAGGGTGAAGCGGGCGCCGCCGCTAGGGCTGGTGGCGACGTCGAGGGTGCCGCCGTGGGCGTGGGCGACCCAGGAAGCGATGGAGAGGCCGAGGCCACTGGAGCCGGAGGCGGAGCCGCTGCGGAAACGCTGGAAGAGCGAGTCGGCCAGTTCCCGGGGTACACCCGGCCCTGCGTCGTCGACGGTCAGCATGCCGTCGGCGGTCACGGTGAGGTCGACCTCCGCAGGCCGGCCGGGGGTGTGGCCGTGGACGAGGGCGTTGCCGAGCAGGTTGGCCACCGCCCGCCGCAGGAGGTCGGGATCCGCGACCACGACGACCGGTTCGGTGCGTACGGTCACGCGGTGCTCGCCGGTCTCGGTGTCGTCGACGACCGCTTCGACGAGCTGGTCCAGGCGCATGGGCTGGCGGTCCGGGGCGCTGACGCCTGCCGCTATCCGGGCGCGGGTGAGCAGGCCGTCGATGAGGTCGCCCATCCGGTCTGCCAGACGCACCGTCCTTTCCAGCGCGGCGTCCCGGCTTGCGTCGTCGCGCAGTGCGGTCTCCGCGAGGATGCGCAGCGAGGCGGCCGGGGTACGCAGGTCATGGGCCGCATCAGCGAGGAACTCCTCCTGCTGGAGCAGTGCCGTCAGCGCGGGTCGGATCGCACGTCCGGAGAGCAGGTGTCCGGCCGCGGCGGACAGGGCCACCAGGCCGGCGCAGCCGCCGATCAGGAGCAGCGTCAGCCGCCGGTGCGCGGCCTGGTCCGCGGACATGTCCGCTGCGGCGACCAGCGCACCCGCCGGTGCTGCACCGTCGGCTGCCGCGTAGGGCTCGGCAACCAGGCGGATCTCCTGGCCTTCCACGCTCAGGGCGTCCGTGGCGGTCGCCTCGCCCTCCTTCACGGCTGCGGCGGCCGCCTCCTCGATGTCCTCGTTCTGCGGCCCTACGCAGGCCCGGCGCGGTTGGTAGACGATAGTGGGCTTGTTCGTCTTCGTGGCCACCACGGTGAGCAGAGGGCACTCGGTCTCTATGCCGTCCTTCAGCGCCTGGACGTCGAGCTCGCCGTTCTCGTCCGTGCCCAGTAGCGCGATCGCACGGCTGGTCTGGAGGTTGAGTGCGTCGTCGAGCTGGTTGCGCCAGGAGTTGTCGTCGGTGCGGATGGCGAACGCCGCGAGGGCGATCAGCCCGACCGCGCTGGTCAGGGTGAACAGAGCGGTAAGCCGTCGGCGCAGCCGGCGGGCGCGGGCCTCGGCCGCCGTCATGCGCGGTCGGTCGTGAACGGTGCCAGGCGGTAGCCCACTCCTCGGACGGTGTGGATCAGCGCTGGGTCGCCGAGCTTGCGGCGCAGCTGGGAAACCAGCACCTCGACGACGTTGGAGCTCGGTTCGGCCATCTCGTCCCAGCACTTCTCGATCAGCTCGGCGCGCGGTACGGCCTGGTCCGCCCGGGCGGCGAGGAGTTCCAGCACGGCGAACTCCTTGCGAGTCAGGACCAGCAGCACGCCGCCCCGGTGCACCTGCCGGCGGGCGGTGTCGATCTCCAGGTCGGCGATGTGCTGCACCGGTGGCCGGGCTGCCCCCGCCCGCCGGCACAGGTTGTGCACTCGGGCCAGCAACTCGGGCACGGCGAACGGCTTGACCAGGTAGTCGTCGCCGCCTACGGCGAACCCCGCGACCCGGTCGGCGACCGTGTCGCGGGCAGTGAGGAACAGCACCGGAACGGTCCGCCCGGCGCGCCGCAGCTTGTCCACGTAGTCGATGGCGTCTCCGGAAGGCAGGGCCCGGTCGAACACCACACAGTCGTACCCGGTGACGAAAAGCGCCTCGTCGGCGTCCGGCAGATCGGCGACCTCGTCGACGGCCAGCCCCTCGGAGCGCAGCGCCGCGGACACCGCGAACCGCAGATCTTCGTCGTCCTCGACCACCAGTACTCGCACGGCGGTCAGGATAGCCCCCGCCCGTCAGGTAGGCCCCGGGCCCGTCCTCATCAAATCCTCAGGTTCCCTCAGCGACCATCCATCCAGGTCACAGCGGAATCGAACACGCGGCGACTTGAGACACCCCCGGGCGTGGACCCCCCCACCCCCACCCGGCTCCACGTCCGGGGGGCAGGCCGCAGGGCGACCGCCTCCCTGCTCTACGGCACCGGCTTGAACGCCCGTGCCCGCGCACGCCGTGAACCGGCGCCGACCAGTCCCCACGGAGTAATCCCATGAACCACCCGGCCCTCAAGCGCGCCGGCCTGACCCTGGCCCTGGCCGCACTCGGCGCGACGGCACTCGCCGGCTGCGACCCGGCCAGTGATGACGCACGCCCGCCCGGCGCCGGCGCCGTATCCGTCGATCCTGCCGGGCAGCGCGATCTGCAGGGCTTCTACCAGCAGAAGCTGTCCTGGACGCGATGCGGTGAGCTGCAGTGCGCCACGCTGACTGTCCCCATGGACTACGCACACCCCAAGGACGGCCGGACTTTCACCCTGCCGCTAGCCAAGGCCGTCACGGCGGACCCCGCCCGGCGCATCGGTTCGCTGGTCTTCAACCCCGGAGGCCCGGGCGAATCCGGGATCGACCAGCTGAAATCCGGCGGTCTGTCGTCCTTCAGCGAGCGGGCCCGCGCCCGCTTCGACATCGTCAGCTTCGATCCTCGCGGCGTGGCCGGCAGCACACCGGCCGTCGACTGCGGGTCCTCGGACCCCGCCGCCGAGGACCAGCCCATACCCGGCGCTGACGACACGTCGACGAGCCTGTACCCGAGGACCGACGCTGATCGCCGGGCCGCGCTCGCGGACGCCGAACGCGCTGCCAGCGCCTGCAAGGCCCGTAGCAGCGCGATCCTGCCGCATGTCGGCACCCCGGACGCCGCCCGGGACCTGGACGTGCTGCGCGCCGCACTCGGCGACGAAAAGCTCAGCTACCTCGGCTGGTCCTACGGCACCTACCTCGGCACCGTCTACGGCGAGCTGTTCCCGCGCCGAGTGCGGGCCCTCGTCCTCGACGGGGCGGTCGACCCTGCACTCGACTGGTCCGAGGCGGCCCTCCAGCAGGCCAAGGGCTTCCGGAAATCGGTGGACGACTACGCCGGGCAATGCGCCTCCGTGGTGAGAAGCGCCTGCCCCGCCACCACCCCGGAGGGCATCCGCAAGGTGATCACCGACCTGTACGCGCGGGTTTCCAAGCGCCCGCTGCGCATCAAGGGCACCGACGAGCGGCTCGACCAAGCCATGCTGCACACCGCCGTCAGCATGTCGATGTACTCGCCCGAGTCCCAGTGGCAGCCCCTGTCCGAGGCGCTTCGCGCCGCACAGCAGGGCGACGGGACGAAACTCGCCGAGATCGCCGACCCCGGTATATCGGCTCAGGACGACAGCTCCGACAGCTCCGGATCCGGTCCCGGCGCCACCGACGACCAGCCCCCGGGCAACTCCTCCGACGCCCTCATCGCCGTCAACTGCCTCGACCAGCCGCACCCCAGGGACCCGCAGCCCTACTGGGACCTGCTCGACCGGGCGAACCGCGAGGCCGGCGCCTTCGGCACCTCGGGCGTCCTCGCCAAGCTCATCTGCAAGGACTGGCCCGCCGGACCGCAGAAGCCGCACCGCGTCCAGGCCGAGGGCCTCCCCCCGGCCCTGGTCGTCGGCACCACCGGCGACCCGGCCACGCCCTACGAGTGGTCGAAGAACCTCGCCGCCCAGCTGCCCGGCGGCATGCTGCTCACCTTCCGGGCGCCGGGCCACACCGCCTACGGCCGCGGCAGCGCCTGCGTCGACGACGCCGTGGACGCCTACCTCCTCGACCTCAAGCCGGTCCCGGACGGGAAGACCTGCTGAACAGCCACCTCACAGCTCGTACGTACCACTGGAGACCCTCCGCATGCCCACCGATCTGACCCCGGACTCCTCGCTCGCGCGGGCGGTCTTCCAGCCGTTGCAGCCCGACGACCCGGGCGAAGTGGGCGGCTACCGGCTGCATGCCCGGCTCGGGGCCGGCGGGATGGGGCGGGTCTACCTGTCCTACACACTCGGCGGCCGGCCGGTGGCCCTGAAGACGGTCCGGCCGGAGTTCGCACAGGACCCGGAGTTCCGGCGGCGGTTCGCGCACGAGGTGGCCAACGCCCGGCGGATCCACGGGCTGTACACCGCACAGGTGATCGACTCCGGTGCGGACGCCGAGGTGCCCTGGTTGGCCACCGCGTACGTGCCAGGCCCCTCGCTCCAGCAGGTAGTACGGGAACACGGCGTGCTGCCGGTGCGCACGGTGCTGCTCCTGATGGGCGGGGTCGCGGAGGCACTGCAGGCGGTCCACGGCGTGGGGGTGGTGCACCGGGATCTCAAGCCCGCCAACGTGCTGCTCGCGGCCGACGGACCGCGCGTGATCGATTTCGGCATCGCCCGCGCGGCTGACGCCGTCGCGCTGACCGGCACCGGGTTGCGGATCGGTTCCCCCGCCTTTATGGCACCCGAGCAGGCCCTGGGCCGGCCGGTCACCTCCGCGACGGACGTCTTCGCGCTGGGCGCGCTGGCCGCCTACGTGGCGGGCGGCACCCCGCCGTTCGGTGAGGGGCCGGAAACTGCGGTGCTGTACCGAGTGGTGAACGAGCAACCCGGTCTCGACCGCGTCCCGGGCGACCTGCGCGCGCTGCTGCTGCGCTGCCTGGCGAAGCGGCCAGAGGACCGGCCGACTCCCGCCGAGTTCATCGAGGCCGCCCGCACCCGCCCCGTCGTGGGAGGACAGTTGCGCTTCGCCGACGACTGGCTGCCCAGGAGGGTCAGCGCCGACATCACCCGCCGCTGCGACCTGCGGCAGCACTGTCCCACGGCCGTCTCCCCTGCCTCCGTTCCCGCCCAGGCACCGCCCGGCTCCTTCGATGCCCCGCACCCCCCGACCCGGATGTCGACCGCCCCGCTGCCCACACCGCCGACGACCGTTGCCGCTCCGGCGCCACCCGAGCAGACCAACCCCCGCCGCCGTCGCCGCAAGGGCGTGTCCTGGAAGACAGTGCTCGTCGTGGCACTGGTGATGGCGCTCGGCGGTGCGGCCGGCGGCGTACTTCTCGTCATCACAGCCGACCAGACCACGCTCGAAGACACGGAATCGGCCGAGGACACCAGCCCCGAAGCGGCGGCGAGCACGGCCACGTACGCCGCGGCGTACACCGAGACGGTCCTGACCGCACCGGACGACTCCTACGACTTCGACATCAGCACCGGCACGCTCACACCCGCACGGTCCACCCCGTGGGCCGTGGGGCACGACGCCGAGGGGTTCCTGAGCCCGTTGGACAGCGACGCCTCCATCACCCCCAGCGGCCGACCGACCCCGGCCGAGTGCTCGACGGCCATCGACCGGCAACCGGCGACGGCCCTCGCCTTCGGCGACCTGCCGGCCGGACACGCCTTCTGCGTGCGCTCACGCAGCACTCACGACATCGCGATCGTGCGAGTGGTAACCGTGGCCGGCAGCGGTCCGGTGACGATCTCGATGGACTACTACCGCAACGGCAACTGACTACCGTACGGGGCCGTTCGTACCGAGTCATCGCCGACCACACCCCCAACCGAGGCCGTGCGCGCCGCATACCTGGAAGGCCGGTCCATCGCCGCCCTCGCCCGTGACCACGGCGTCAGCCGCGGCGCCATCCGCACGGCTGTCGCCGACCTCCTGCCCGAGCACACGGCCGCCGACCCGGACGCCCCCGCCCCGGAACTGCCGGTCACCCTTGACATGCCGGGCAAGGTCGCCGACTTGCTCCATGCTGCCGAGCTGGAGCCCGCCGAGCGGGCCGCGCTCGACGACGGCCAGGCCGTACGACGCGGCACGGGCTACACCCTCCGCGTCAGCGCCGTGCCTGCGGTCCACCGCCCGCTCCTCGACCGCTGCCAGCCGCTCGACGGGGGCCGGGGCGTTCCGACTGTTCCGGCCCAGCGCAAGGCACGCCGCGAGTACGAGAACCGCGTCAGCGCGCTCACACCGGTCTGACCATGATCACCGGCTTAGCGTTAACCGCTGCACCGATGTTCCCCGAGACCGTGAGTGCCCGGACCGTCGCTCATTCGGGCTCTTTGTCTCATTGGCTCATTGTCCAGACCACCTACAGGCGTCGAGACTGCTCGGCATGATCAGAGCAAGAGCATCCAAGCTCCTCGCCATCACAGCCTCAAGCGCCGTGCTTCTGCTGGGCGTTCAGGCTGCTCCCGCATCGGCTGAGGTCTTCTGCAACGAGGGCTTCTCGGTCGACGGGGCCATCTGGACCGAATATACGCAGACGCCGGGCGTACAGGCTTCCCTGGGCTGTCCGAAGTCCAAGGAAATCCCGGTCTCCAAGGACGGGGGCGCCCGCCAGGTCTTCGAGCGTGGATCGATCTACTGGAGCCCCAACAGCGGGGCCCACTCGATCTGGGGCCTCATCGGCGACAAGTGGGGGCAGCTCGGCTGGGAAGGCGGCAGTCTCGGTTACCCCACCAGCAACGAAACCCGGCTCCCTGACGGCAAGGGCGTACGCCAGGTCTTCCAGGGCGGCTCGGTCTACTGGTCCCCCAACACCGGTGCACACCCTGTTTGGGGTCGCATCGGCGAACGCTGGGGAATGGCCCAGTGGGAGACCGGCCGCTACGGCTACCCCATCAGCGATGAAGTCCAGGTTCCGGGTGTCAAGGGCGTCAGCCAGATGTTCGAGCGGGGCCCCATCGCATGGTCTCCCGAGGAGACTCGCAACCCGCAGTACACACAGGCACGCGACCTGTACCTAACCCCCAGCAGCAGTACGCGTAACGGGGGTCTGCAAGAGGCCGCGCACCTGCTGCCCCAGGGAGGAGACCGGGGGATCGTCGTTGTACGTGGCTACATCGCCACCGACAACAACCCAGTGAACGACATCATCGGCAATCACCGACAGTGGAGCACCGCCCCGGCCGCCGATTCCAAGGTGACCTTCGCGTGGGACACCGAAACGGGCCGCGTCGGCGTCTACGTCGAACACTCCTGCGTCCATGACCCCAGCTCCACGCTGAACGGATGCCGTGACGCCAAGCCCCTCGTCCGTACCTCACACGCCGAAGTCGTCCAGGATGACCGGACCCCCCAGAATGAATACTGGGTCGAGCCCGCCGCCGGCGGAGGCATCAAGGTATCTATCTCGGCGGTCAACTCGTTCGTAGATGTTCCGGGCTACCAGTTCGGAGACCTCGGCCGGATCAACGCGACTTGGTACCTGACGCCGCACGGGTACGACGACAAGAACAAGGCCTTCACCGGTTTCGACATCACAACGGCGAAGGACAAGTTCCCGTCGTGGGAAGTCCTGCGCTACCCCCAGCTCCTCGACAACGCCAGCGCCCCGCAGGCCAAATGGCAGGGCGCCGTCTGGCAGACCCGCGTCAGTGACCTGTCAGCCCCCCAGCACACCTGCACCCGGAACGACCCGGATTCCCAAAACGCCACCATGGCGTGCACCGGCTGAGCCTGTAGCGGCACGACGAAAGCCCCTCGTCAGCCTCCGGGCTGGTGAGGGGTTTTCGTTGTCAAGATCCGCTGACTGCCCCTTTGACGCGTATCGCGGCTGTACCCCTAGGCGGCCTCCGGGGAGGATCGGTCCGAGTTCTGTCGGTGGCGGTCAAGACCGGCCCCGACAGTCCGAGAGTGGCGGGGCCGCCTGGCACTCACACTCTGTCGACGCCCGTCATGATCCGGACCATGTCCCGAACGCTGATGTGGCCCGGGCCTCGGCCTACCGGTGTCACGGTGACCCCGCCGCCGGAGCGCTGCTCGGGGACCTCGGACGCCTCGGCCTCCAGGACGACGACCCGTTGCCCCGGCGCGGCCTGACCCGAGATACGGGCCGCTTCCCGCTCCGTCGCGGCGAAGAACACCAGCCCTTCCAGCTCCCGCCGCAGCGCAGGCAGACGGCTGGCCACCGGGCAGATCACCCCGTACACCTCACCGTGCACCGTCACCGGTAATCCCATGGCGAAGGCGGGTTCCGGGTCCTTCCCCGTACGGACGGCGGCGACAGGGTCCCCGGTCTCCTGGCACACCCACGCTCGGACCGGGCGGCGAAGGCCGGCCTGGCGGGCCTCCAGCTCCCGGATACTCGCCAAGTGGTCGGCCTGGTCCTGCTCCCGCCGCCGCTCGGCAGCCGCGGCCCGCTCGGCCGCCCGTCGGTGCGCCTCGGACGCCGCCAGCTGCTCGGCCTCCCACTCGAAGTACCGCCGGGCGATCCACCGGAGCACCGGTTCCCCGACCCGAAGCCGGTACGGGCGCACGGTGTTCGCGACCAGGGCCGCCACGAACTGCTCCATCGCCAGCTCGGTGACGTCCACCCACCGACCGTGTCCACCGCACGGAAGCGCTCCCGGGACGCGTTCGCACAGCGGCCGCTGGACGCACCACTTCGGTACGAACCGGGCCGCCCCGGCGACGACCAGGAGCGGGCCGTCATCCTCGGCCCGGACCACTCGGACCGCCGGCACGGCGCCGAGCCACGGCACGGTCTTCCGGTCCGTGAACCAACAGACCTCCACCCCGGCCGCCGAGTACCGGGCAGTGCGCTGCTCGACGTCCTCCACCGCGATGGCGGACACCTGCGCCTCCAGCGCCACTAGGCGGCCGTCCGGCATCGTCGCCAGGACGTCCGCCCGCCAGGACCCGTCCGGCGCGAACGCCTCCAGCTCGGCCTGTCCTCCGGCGTCCCGGACGGCCAGGGCCAGGTCCAGCTTAAACAGGTGATGCGCCATCGACTCCCCGGCTGTCGGGCAGTGCGGGGCTCCGTCCGCGTGCCGCAGGTACCAGAGATCCCGGCCGCCGTGAGTGACGTGCACCAGGTGCAGCGCCCACCTGCACGCCGGGTCACGGCAGACCAGCGGGGCCGGCCCGTCCATCGGCCGGTGAATCACGGTCCGGTCCTGGCCGCATCCGAGGTCCGGCAACGTGACGTCGACACGCCCCCACTCGGCGTGGGTCCCGACGAACACCATGGGCTACCCCTTCCCCTGGGGCCGTCCCCACGACCGCGTGATAGGGCCATGGTCGCGTCGGAATCCGCCCTGCGCATCGGTGCCCACCCCGTGTCGGCCCTTGGGGAGGATCGGGCCGGCCAGTAGCAACTACTTGTAGAAGGCACGTCGCACTCGTAGACCGGCCTTGATCCAGCCGGTTGCGTTACGGAAGACGATGTCGCACACCCGAGGCCTGGGGTGAGCCATCGGTTCAGCGCTTGACGCGGTTTCGGACGGCGAGGATCGCGAGGCCCAGGAGGACGGGTTCGGTGAGACGGGAGGTCATCTCGACGTAGGTGCCGGCGGTGGTCAGGTCCTGGCCGGAGGAGCGGAACACCACCGAGTTGAGCGTGACGTTCAGCGCCTTCTCGAAACGCTTTCCGGTGAACCGGTTCCCCGTGGGGTACTCGGGGTCGGCTTTGTCAATCTCGAAGGTGACCTTGCCGCCGCCGGACGGCACAGTGCCGGTGGCCCGCTGCTTCGGGTCGTCCTGGGGCAGCCCGAACCCCATCATCAGCAGGATCGTCGTCAGCATGGTGACTGCGAGCCAACTCAGGGCGCGGGAGGCCCGCAGGCCGTAGCCGGACATCGCCCAGTAGGCGGTCAGAAGGTTTCGCTCGCTGCGGGGGATGTCGCCGGCGTGGCGGCGCATCTCCATCTCCCCGTAGTAGAAGTCGGCGGCTCCAGGCTCGTGTTTGCCGTCCTCGAACGCTTTGCGCAGCGCCCGATACACCGGTGCCAGCTGTAGCGGGCCGACACGCCCGGAGCCGGGCGCGGCACCGCTCCAGCCCGGGACCGCCGCAGGCTCTTTGGCGCGCCAGTGGTGCTCCTCGGCGAGCGTGCGGCGCTGAGTGAACCGCACGGGGCGCCAGCCCCGCCAGTGCCAGCCGGACGGGACTGCGGCGAAGGAGCAGGCGCCCTCCAAGCGCACCTGGTCCAGGTGCACGGTTCCGGTGAAAAGGCACTCCGACAGGTCGATGTCGGACAGGACCAGATGGGCCGCGTCCACTCCGCGCAGCGAGGCCACCCGCACGGAGGCATCGGGTTGGGTGGCGAAGAGGGGCTCTGCCATCTGCTGTCCGTCGGGGCCCAGGAACGGGTCCGTCTCCGCTGCGATGGTCAGGGGGTGCTCAAGAACAGCGTGGGCGAAGTCCACCCTCGTGTAGCGCAGACGTAGCTCGGCCGTAGACGACCAGCGGGTGCGCCGGCACTCCAGGTGGCGCGCGGCGAACGCGAGGGTGACCGGTCTACCGAACACCGCCCCGGACAAGACGACCCGCCCGGCACATACCAATGGCCCCAGGCTGGCTGCCCGCTCGAAGGCAGCCGACCCGAAATCGGCGTCGCCCTCAAAGGTTGTCGACTCGAAAGCGATGCCGCGCTCAAAGGTCACCGCCCTGAAGACGGCGTCGCCCTTGAAGATCGCCGACGAGAACGCGGCGCCGTGCTCGAAGGTCGCCGCCCTGAACGTGGCGCCGCGCTGGAACGTCACCGAATCGAACAGGGCGATGTCCGTGAAGGTCGCCGACGCGAACACAGCGAGGCCCCTGAAGCTTGCCGACGAGAACCTGGTGCCGTGTTCGAAGGTAGCCCACCCGAAATCGACGTCGCCCTTGAAGATCGCCCGCACCAATCCGGCGCCGAGCTCGAAGGTCGCCGACCTGAAGCTGGCGTCGCTTTTGAAGGTCGCCGAATCGAAGCGTCCGACGCTCTTGAAGGTTGCCAACCTGAACATGGCGTCGCCCTCGAAGATCACCGACCCAAACTCGACAGGACGCTCGAAGATCGCCGACTCGAAATCGGCGGTGCCCTCGAAGGCCGCCGACCTGAAATCGGCGTTGCCCTCGAAGATCGCCGACCTGAAATCGGCGTCGCCCTCGAAGATCGCCGACCTGAAGCCGGCGCCGCCGAAGCGGGGGTGCCCGGTTGCGGGGTCGTGAACTGCGTTGAGGAGGTCGGCGAGAAGTAGGGGGGTGAAGGTGGTGCCGCTGTGGTTGATGCTGCTGCCGGGCGCGAGGCTGGTCAGGTAGGTGTTGCGGTCGCTGCCTATCAGGTGGGTAAGACATGCGGTGTGACCGGGCACACGAATGCCGGGGCAGCCGACCAAGTCCTGCGGGCTGCTGCCGTGAGCGCAGTGCGGCCAGACCGGCGGAACCGGGAGGGGTGCGGGATTCGGCAGCGACATACCCCGGAGGACGACCAGGTGCAGCTGGACGGTTGCGGACCGCGCCGCGGGGCGTGCGGAACGACAGCCCGGCAGCGTAAGCAGACGTCTTCGTGTTCGCCGCTTCGGGAGGACAAGGCCCTCTAGCGGTGTCGCTACCGGCCGGTCCGATCCTTCCCCGGGCCCGACTTCTCCTTCACCACGGTCTGGCGCCCCAACCCCACCGCTGCCATCCCTGCGCCACCCGGCCTGACCTGACGGCTTCGAGGCCTCGCTATGGCGGGCGACGATCAGCGCGGCGGGTGGTGCGGAGGCGCTTATATGCGCCAGGCTATCCGCCGCCGGCCTCGCACGCGGGAGACCGGACGATCACACGAAGCAGGCCGGAGGCCAGGGCCGTACTGGCCCCCTCGGAAGGTTCAGGGATACAGAAGACTGGCACCATCCACGCACTCGTCGACCCGCGCAGGCCCAAGGTCGTTCACTACATCGGGCAGACCACGCGGCCGCTGTACGCGCAGCTGGCCGGGCTTCGCGCGGCCCCGCCCTTCCCCGCCATGCAGGACTGGTTCGACGATCTCCGGGACGGGGGAGCGATGCCCGTCCTGAAGCCGCTGCGTACCGCCGTGCCTCAGGCCGTGCTGGGCGCAGCCCTGATGGAGGAGATCCGTCGACACCAAGAGCACCCGCTGTTCGACGACCCGGAGGGCCCCAGCCCCTACCCGATCTCCTTCCGCCACGTTGAGGCGCACGCCGAAGGGATCAGGGCCGCTGCCGCCGACCTTGCTGCCTTCGCCACGGGCGCTCAGGAACTCTTCCGACTGGTCTGGGCGTGCAGGACATTCCTTCACGCGTGCGGGGGCATCCCGGCACAAATTCCGTACGAAGACGTGAAGCTGGACGTCTTCGAATCCCTGTGACCATCTCGACCCGTCCTGGGACTCCCTGGAGCTAGGTCTTCGTCACGCTCCAGACCTCCCGCTGACAACCCGCCACGAAAAGGGTCAGGACCCTCTCGTACTTGGCCTCCTCCTCCGCGAAGCGGCGCTGCGCGAGCTAGACCTCCCCGGCGTACATGGGCACGTTCCCTTCGAAATCCTCTTCCTCGTACTCCAGAGGGTGAGCATCCAGGGCACGTGCCAGCTCGGTGGCGTGGTAGGCACCCTGCACGGCGGCGGAGCAGACTCGACGAGCCATGATGAACAGGTCGGAGGCGGACGTCAGCCGCACGTCCTCCAGTGATGCGGATCTCGAATTTTGGCTCTGGCCGGAGTTCCGTGAAATCCCAGGTCAGAGGATGCGTGCGGGAACGTTTCGGCAGGGCATGCGTGACTCGTGGGGGTTTGCTCGCTGGATGATGTGCTGTTGCCCGACGTCGATGTGCGCTTGGACGCTGTGGAGTTCACCGCGGAGGCCCTGGTCGTGGTGGCCGTCGCGTGCGGCCTGCCGCCCAGATGTCCGGGTTGCCGTGCCCAGGCTCGGAGGGTGCACTCCCGCTATGAGCGATGCCTGGCCGAGCGGCCCTTGTCGGGGAAGAAGCTGCTGGTCGGACGGCGAGTCCGGCGATTCTTCTGCGACCGGGCTAACTGTCGACGGCGGACGTTCGTCGAGCAGGTCGACGGGCTGAGTGAGCGGTATCGCCGCTCCAGCCTCGGGCTGAAGTCCTGGCTGCGCCAGGTCGCGGTCGAGCTCGGTGGGCGGCCTGGCGAGCGGCTGTGCCGCCGCATGCACCTCGTCGCCGGACGGACGCGACTGCTGGAGCTCCTGGTTCCTCCGACGGTGCCGGAACGAGCCCCGCGCGTGCTCGGCGTCGACGAGTTCGCCTTCCGCAGGGGCCGCACCTACGGAACCATCCTCGTTGACGTGGAGGCCGGTCGAGTCGTGGATGTTCTGCCCGACCGTACCTCCGAGACCTTCGCCACTTGGCTGCGCGAGCATCCAGGCGCCGAGATCATCTGTCGCGACCGGGCCTCGGCCTACACTCGCGCGATCAAAGAGGCAGCGCCTGATGCCGTGGAAGTCGCGGACCGTTGGCACCTGCTCCAAAACCTTGCCGCCGCAGTGGAGAAGACCTGCCACCAACACCGCGCCTGCCTGCGCAAACGCGTCGACGAGGTGACCGGCCGTATCCCGGAGGCGCCGCCTCTGATGCAGCTCCCGCTCCACGAACTACCGCGAACGCCGATCCTGGACCGGACCCGGAACCGCCACGCTGACGTCCAAAAGCTCGTCGCCGCAGGTTGGACTATCAGCGCCATCGCCCGCCATTTCCACCTCGACCGCAAGACCGTCCGACGCTTCCGGGACATTGACCTCGACCATCCTGGCCTCAGCCAACGAGCGCCAGCCGGCCGGAGTCCTGGAACCGTTCAAGCCGTACCTGAACACCAGATTCACCGAAAGCCTCGGCCAGGTCAGCGGCAGCCGCCTCTTCCTGGAGATCTACGAGCGCGGCTACCGCGGCAGCCGCCAGGTCGTCCGCAAACACCTCACAGCCCTCCGCGCCGGCCACGCCGAACCCGTCCGCGCCGACATACCCAGCCCTCGCAAGATCACCGGCTGGATCATGCGACCACAAGACACCCTTCCACCCGAACTCGAACGCCGTCTCCTCGATGTGCGGATCGCCTGCCCGGACATCGCCCGCGCCTGCGACCTCGCCCGCGCCTTCGCTGAGCTCCTACGACATCGGCGCGGGTTCCTGCTGACCGAGTGGATCCGGCAAGCCGAGCTGGACGCCCCGAAGCCGGTGAGCGGCTTCGCCGGCTTCCTCCGACAAGACCTCAACGCAGTCATCGCCGGCCTCACCCTCCACTGGAGCTCAGGCATCGTCGAAGGCCACGTCAACAGAGTTAAAGCCCTCAAACGAGCCATGTACGGCCGGGCTTCCTTCGGTCTGCTGCGGACCCGAATCCTCATCACGCCGTAGTCTTCCCGCGTGCGCTATCTGGCAGAACCATTCATCCTTGGCGCCCTTGAGCGGGGCCGTTCCGTCGAGCAGTTCCTAGGACCCTTTGGAAGCCCCGAGCGGTTGGGAATCCACTGGGTCGAGCTCCAGCCGGTACGAGGGACCTACGAGGTCTACCTGCACGCCGCTCTCGACTGCGAACCCCTGACCGGCGATCTGGACTCGCTGCCACCGCTGTTCGACAGCGGCGAAGAGGACTTCGGTCTCCTCCTGGCAACCACGAACGATCCCATCGCCGCCCTGGATGCTGCCGAGAGCCAAGCAGGAGCAGTACGCCACCGCTGGGTAAACCACTCCATGGCAGGCGACGAGTACCGCGACTACGTAGTTGCCGGCCGCCCAGCCAAGGCCCCTGACGACCAGCCATGGCCGACACCGCAGACTTCCTGACCTGGGATTTCACGGAACTCCGGCCAGAGCCCCGAAAACGGCCAGGGCCGCTCGCGCACCCCGGGTGGTTGTCCCTGCGGGCGATCGTCCGCGTTGGTGTTTCTGGGTCTGGCGGATGTCTACATCTGCTCGAAGTGGAAGGAGCGGATGAAGCAGTCGCGGGGCTGGCCGATCGCGAACAGGATGCAGTCGAGCACGGATTGGGCGGTCAGCGGGTCGCCTACGCTCCGGGAAGCGTCATCCCAGGTGGGGTGGAGCGGGTCGCCGTCCGTGAAGTCCGGTGGGTAGAGCGAGATGACACGGATGCCCTCGGGGCGCAGCCGGTGGGAGAGGATGTCGGCGAAGCCGGCCTGGGCGGCTTTGGCGGCGTAGAACGCGGGGTGTGCCGGGGAGCGGTGGTTGCGGGCCTCCGCGACCGAGGAGACCAGGTTGACCACGTCCGCGCCGGTAGAAGCGCGTAGCAGCGGCAGAAAGTGTTTGACCATCAGCAGTGTGCCAGTGGCTCCGGAGGCGATGGTGTCCGTGATCGCGTCGTCGTCGGCGTCCCACAGATCGAGACCTGCCAGGTAGCGGGCGCCATTGTTGATCAGCACATCCACCCGGCTCGTGTGGGTGGTGACGCCCTCCGCGAAGGCCCGTATGGAGGACGGGGAGGCCAGATCGCAGGCAAACGCTTCGGCTTTCGCCCCACAGTCGGCCGCCACCTCATCGGCCACTCTTTGTGCTGTGGCCAGAGAACGCGCGGACACGAACACGCGTGCACCCAACCGACCTGCCTTCAAGGCCGCGGCTCGCCCCAACCCACGCCCGGCCCCGGTCACCACTATCGTGCGCCCAGCGAGATCCACGCGCACCCCTCCTTCTGATCTGTGTAGCCACCGACGTTAGTCAGCAAGATCAGAAAGATCATGGGGCTGTGGCCCTACATCCCTTGACCGATATCCATATCCGTCTCGGATGGGAACGAAGGCGAGCAAGTCTGGGGAACCCGGGAGCGAGGGGTGGGGAGATTCAAGGCTGTGGCGGATATTTCGTGACGGTCAGTTCCAAACATCCCGTGTACGGCAGGAGACCCGGAGCCGCACACGGCCGCGGCCTGGCCTCGCCACGGACGCACGTCGCGTGCCGGCACGCGTGTGAGCCCTGGTGTCAGCGCAGTTGGAGGCGGAAGTGCGGGCAGGTGTCGGGGTCGTCGTCGGCGTAGATGAAGGTCCGCTTCGCGTCGATGCCGATGGACAGCATGTCGATGGTGTCGGGGGCGGGCAGGCCCGGCTTCGGCGGATCGAAGTCCAGGCGGAGCAGGGCGTGCGGGGAGCCGTCGGAGGGTCGGTCGATCTCCCAGGTGCCGGTGGTGTTGAAGGACGTCCCGAGCTCCTTGCGGAAGGAGTCGCCGGTGGGCCAGTTCTCGACGGTCAGCGTGCCGCCGCTCCCCCCGGGGCGGGTGGTCAGCGTCAATCGGGTGCCCTTGGCGTCACGCGAGCCCTCGTAGCTGCCTGCCAGATCGGCGGTGCTCGCCGTGGTGGCGGGCGCGGGGACGCAGCGTTCGAGGGCTCCGTCGGCGAGGCCGCAAGCGGTGAGTGGCCAGGAGAGAGCTGCCAGAGCCGCCCCGGCCGCGGTGATGCGTATGCGTGGGTTCATGGCGGCGCTACTTCGTTCCGGCGGGGATGCGCTCGGTCCAGGTGATCGTCTGGCTCACGGTGGAGAAGGTGCCTTCCTCTTTGTTGGTCTTCTCCAGCCAGTCGTAGTAGCCGACGAAATGGAGGAAGGACTCGTTGCTGGTGTGGTTGTCGAGGGTGTATTGGACGACGAGGGAGCCGTCCGGGTCCGCGCCCTTGACGTCGTACTTGAGGGAGTACGAGCCCATGAAGGCTTCGCCTAGGTGCTCCGGGTCCCCGGTGGCGATCGCCGGTATGTCGGTGCCGAAGAGTTTTTTCAGGGCGCCCACCTTGCCGCCCTCGGAGATGGAATAACTGACCGTGCCCTCACCCTTGCCGTCCGTCCTCCACTGGGAGAGGGTGTCTGTCCGCAACTGCTCCATGCTCACGCTGGACTTGATGAGTTCGGTCATCTCGTCGCCGTCGTAGTAGTCACGGGAGCGGGGGCCCAGTCCGGTCACCCAGGCGAGGCCGAGGTCGTACGGGTCGTCCTTCGACCCGCTGGGGTAGAGGGGCTTGCCGTGCATGGCACGGTTCAGGAGCGCGTAGTCGTCCTGGCTGATCCGGTTCGTCGAGTCGATGTTCGAATGCTGGGGTGTGCCGTTGAACCACGGCCCCAGGCCGATGTCGGACATGAGGCTGAAGGCGAGGTTCTGGTCGGCGGTGATGCCGCGCCGCACGATGTCGTTGATCTCCTTCTGGGCGGCCTCGATGGCCTTCGCGTCGGTGGACCCCTTCTCGACCACCTTGCATTGGCCGCCCACGACGGAGGGCGACACCTCACCCTTGGCGTCCACGTACATCCCCTGCTCGCCGAGTCGCGTGAGCGCCGCCAGCAGGTCCGCCTTGACGGACTTCAGCTCGCCGAGGGCGTCGTCCAGGACGCCGAGGACGGCCGCCGCGACCTTCGTGGCGTCCTCCAGCTGACGCTGGACGTCATCGATCATCCGCCATGCGTACGGGGCCGCCGCGCCTTCCCAGTAGCCCTTGTCGCGCAGCGGGGTGAGCATCTCGCCCTGGACCCGCTTGCCCAGGCCGCTGATGTCCTTCTGGCTGGTGCGCCACTGATCGGCCAGCTTCTGCAGCGGGCCGAGGTCGGTGTCCAGGATCTCCCGGAAGAAGGACGCCATTACAGATCCTCGATCAGTGACCGGCGCCGACGGACCCCGCGAAAGGCCTCTTCGATCGCGGCGTCGGTCTTGATGTAGTCCCGGGCCCCGGCCCGCAGGCTCTCGGAGATGTGCGCCAGCCAGCCAGCCACCGTGCCGGCCTGCTGCTCCCACTGGCGGTGCGCAGCCTGGATGGCGTACGCGGACTCCCAGCCCGCCATGGTGTTGCTCGCCGTCGCCGCCGGTGCCTCGAGCGCGGCGGCGGGTTTGGTGAACGCGGTGTGTATCTCGTCCGCCCGGTCCGCCGCCGTGTTGAGGATGGATGGCGCGATCTTGAGGCGCTCGCCCGACCGCTGCCCGTTGGGGCCGGTGGGGCCCGAGGGCGGGCGGAGGAATGGCGCCTGGGGCTGGAGGAGAGGGGACCCGGGCTGGAGGTCGGGCGGAGTGGTGGGATCGGCGTAGCTGTCGGCGGACGGCGCCTGGTAGAAGGGCGCGAAAGACCCCAGGTTGCGCTTCTTCAGCTCATCCGGCGTCAGCGGCAGCCGTGTTGGTTCGGGCAGTACGTCGTCGCTCACCGGAATTCCCCCAAGGCTGTGATCGTCTCTCCGCAGGTCAGGCTATCGGCACTCGGGCGCCCGTCGCCTCGTCAGCCGCCGGTCATCGGGCAGGACTCGCTTGCAAGGCCAGCATCACGTCACCACCCTACGATGAGGTACGCGGCGGCGGTGGCCGCGCCCAGGGTGGGGTCGGAGCTGGATCCTGCGCAACTCGTGGTGGAGCTCTAACGAGGCCAGGCGAGGCGAGCGCCTGATTGGTGATCAAAGCGCGAGCCGCTGCGTCATCGCTGTCGCGCCGAAGGCGCCACCCCAACCCCACGTTGGGGGTCATGCGCCGACGTGGCAACGTGACACAGCACTACCCCCGGTGGAGTCCCGTGGCAGGTGTGCAGTCATGGACGGCGGTTCGGGCGGTTGTCCCAGCGGTGGCTGGTCCAGGCTCGGCGGATGAGGCTGCGGACGGTGATGATCGTGTCGGCGAGGTCGAAGAAGGCGTCGATCACGATGGCGCGGCGCTCAAAGCAGCGGGCGAGGCGGTGGAAGGCGTTCGGGTCTGCCGCAGGCTCGGCCAGCTCCACCACTGCCTCCAGACTCGCGTCCCCTTCGACGGAGTAATCGCCTTTCCAGTGGACGCCGCTACGGCGTGACTGGGGAGGACTCCTCCTCCGGGGCGGCCATGACCAGACCGGAACTTACGGCCTGGTGCTGATCGATCCCAAGGCGCTGGAGGTAGGCCCAGCGGTCGAGCTGGTCGCAGGCCCATGAGGGGTCGTACGCCGCCGTCGGCAGCTGCGGTATGCGCTTGCGGCCGGTTTCGTCGAGGCGGTAGGGAGCGTCGAAGGGCTTTGTCCCAGCCGTCCAGGTCTGCGGCGAAACGAGCGCCGGCTTCCGCGGCGTCGATCCCCAAGTACTGGGCGATCTCCGACCAGGAGCTGCCCCGTTCGCGTTCGTAGATCACGGCCGAGACCAATGCGCGTTGAGCGAGTGCGATGAGCTGGAACGCTTGGCTGACCCGACCCCCGGGACCAGTGTCAGGGTCGTTCTCGGTGGCGACCAGTCCCCTCGCGCTATCAGCTACGTCCAGGGCGTGGTCGCAGAGGACCAGGCGTGCCAGCGCCTGGCGGGTGAATCGGGCACGGTCGGCGTCGTAAGGGGTCGTCTCAGTCACCCGCACAGCCTCCCAGGCTGTGTCCGCAGCGCGTACCTGATTTCCGACGGGGACGGGCTCCGCTTGACGGCTTAGCCGCGTTCAACGAGCAGGGTCTGCTGCACCGGGCGCTGACTGTGGGGACCTGCGCAAGGCGATGGACCACCTGGACGACTCCACGCCGATCCGGCTCGGTGCCACCGAAACCGGCGTGCTGCCGGACAACGATTTCGAGGCACTGCTCCAGGCGACGGCCGAAGGCGCCGTAGCCACCGGCCGTCCCGGCGCCGGAGGCGATGAGGCCCTCATCCTGCTCGTCGGCCTCAAATCCGTGGGACGGCGCGACCGCGAATGACGGGCAGCCACCCGTGCCACGCCCCCTACGATGCGCGGGTGGCTTCGTACGCGAAAGACCCCCGATGCATCGCCATGGCCGAGGCCCTGGTGCCGCTGCTGCGCCGGTCCTGCCCCGAGAACGCCGGCGGCTACGGCGGCTCGTACCAGGTGAACCTGGGCGACGAAGAGGCCATCGGACTCGGCGGGGTGGAGTTGATCCGAGCCGCGATGCGCAAGACGGCCCGGAGGCTGGGGTGGAAGGCGACCACGCTCGGAATGATCGGGACCCGCCACGGCACCGTGGTCGTCGTCTCGGACAACCGGGAGCCGTCCGAAGGGCACAAGGCCGTGGTCGAGGCCGTGATGAACGACAAGATGCGGGCCGCCCTGCACAAGGTGTGGGGTGAGCCGGGTCCCGTCCCCATCCAGCGTGGCTCGGTCCCGCTGATGACGCAGGAGTTCCGCGCAGCCGTCGCCCAAACCAGCCCCTGACCCCCACCAAGAGGATCCGGCGCCCCGAACATGTACCGGTATGACGCGGGAGCGGATCCGGTGGCCGGTCGTCGTGGACCGGGCCCGGAAGATCGTGGAGAGCTACGAGGGCGGCGTCACGCTGCGCCAGGTCATGTACCGCCTTGCCTCCGAGGGCGTGCTGCCGCACACGCCGTCGATGTACCGGCACCTGTCCTCCCACCTCGCGCAGGCCCGCCGCGAGGGCCGCTTCCCCACGCGCTCTGCGTTGCCGCGGAGAAGGACACGCTCCGGCAGCTCCTCACTGGCTGGCTGGCTGAGTACGGCATCCCGGTCCTGGTGGTCCGCGGCTTCGGTTCCCAGTCCTACGTCGACGTCGTCCGTGACCGCGTCGCCGCCGACCCGAGGGAAGCGGTGCTCCTCGTGGTCGGCGATTTCGACTGCTCCGGCGAGGACATCGAGCGGGACTGGGTGGAGCGCACGGGCTGCTGGAGTTCGGTGACCCGGGTGCTGCTCATCTACGAGCAGATGCGCGCGTACGGGCTCCCCGCGACCGAGGGCAAGCGCGGCGACCCGAGGTGGCCGGCCTTCGCCCGCCGCTACGGCTTCGATATCGAGCACCCGGTCCAGTGGGAAGTGGAGGCGCTGGAGCCGGACGAACTCCAGCGCCTGGTCCTCGCCGCCGTCGACCCGTACATCGACCGCGACGTCCTCGCCCGGCAGGATCGCCCACGAGGAACAGCAACGCCGCGCCTTGGAGGAGTTCGCCGGTCGGTGGGGCGCGGAGTAAGCGTTGCTCGGCCTCTACGGCCAGGTGGCGACTTCCTCGATGGTGTCCGCGATCAGGACAGGCAGGTGTTCCATGGCTTGCTCCAGGATCTTCTCGATGGGCACCGCGTGTCGGCTGCCGTCCACGTTGATGTGGTTCGCCCACTGGGCGGGCTGGTAACGGGCGAGCATCGACAGCGCATACAGCACCGCCCACCACGCCATCAGCGGGTGGAGTTCACGCGGCAGGCCCGCGACGGCGGGGAAGAAGTAGCGATGCCCGGCGTACCTCCGGGTCATTGCGGACAGGCATTCCAGACGCTCCTCGCGGCTGCCTGTCTCCGCAGGCATCCTCCAGTGCATGGAGAGCCAGCCGGCGTTCGGGTTGTGCCGCTCGTAGTCCGGCTCTGCGTGGTCTCCCGCCCGGCGGCGGGCGAAGTCCTCATACCCGGCGGCGCCGGGGTAGCTCTGCAGGAACTCATCCAGAGCCGTGCGGCTGCCGGCGTCCACGACGCGGTCCAAGATGTCGCCGACTTCAACGGTGAGCAGCGGGTGGAAGTCGATGCCTCTGATCACGTCAGTGCTGGCGTACAGGGGCGTGAACCGCTCACGGGCGGTCAGCGGGTACTCCAAGTTGGCTGGGAGGGTGTCCCAGATCTCCTCCAGTCGCACGACCGTGTCTTTGCCCCAGACCGGTGACCCCAGCAGCTCGCTGAGCCGCACGAAGCTGCCGGCAGTGCCAGCAGGATCCGTGCGGATCTCGATGTCGGCGAAGTCCAGGTGATAGCCCGAGGCATGGATGCCGTGCGAGACCAGGTTCCAGTCTTCACCCTTGAGGTCGACGGCCGCGGCCGCGATCGCCCTGCCCGCCTGACTCAGGCCATAGAACACCAGCAAGGGACGAGTCTGCGGACCCACACCCTCCGCCGCCCGAAACATCTGCTGGGCCTGCTCCAGAGCCGTGGCGTACGTCTTCGCCCGCGCCCTACCGCTCGCTCTACCCGGTCGGTCGGAACGGCTGGCCCGCAGCCTCTCCCACGCCTTAGAAGGGTCGATCTGCATGTACATGGAGGGACGCTATCCGACAGCTGATGTCGTCGGAAGGCGTTCCCGCGGGCAGCCCGACCGTGGACTGCAACGCACCGCTCGGATGTGCAACACCATTTCTGCAACGCGTGAGCACGTTGCAGATCTGACCTGCGAGAACATCGACCAAAGGCCGCTCTCGGTGGTCGTGTTGCAGTGCGTGTTGCACCGCCGTCCGGTGCCAGGGGGCAAGACGAAGGCCCCGGGGGTCACGGGCGGTTTCTAGGGGTCGTCGCAACACGTGGTCGTATGGATCAGGCTGCGAGCAGTTTATGCAGGCGCTCGGCTGGGGTTTCCCAGCCGAGC
>NZ_JBEXPB010000061.1:0-30681 GCF_040611795.1 Streptomyces sp. NPDC006529
GGCACGGGAAGACAGTTGAACTGACGGGCAGCCCCCGGAACCACCCCGACCCCGAAGCTCGAAACCCACCCCCCCCTCGCGGCGAAGCCGCGACCCGGCGCAGCCGGGGATCCGCACCCGAAGGGTGAAGGTGAGGCGAATGCTCTGTCACATGTTGGTGGGGGGACGGTGAGTCGTTCTCGAATACCTGATAGACAGTGAATATTCATGGCTCGTCCGGCCGCGCACTCACATGTCCACGGCTGCCTTGGGGGGATTGCCGCACTGTGAAGCCTCTTCACCGTCACCTTGTCAGCACATCGCGCAAAGTCCTGTGCACCGCCGCACTCGCGGCGAGTCTGACCACGGCGGCGGTCGTCACCACCGCCCCGACGGCCGATGCCGGTGAGGCCGAGCCGGGGCCCGACAGCCCGCAGGCCAACGACCGCGGCAACGCGCGCCTCGACCTCCCGGACCTGGTCGCCGACCCGCCGCCCGCGCCCGGCTCCGGAGCCCCCGAGGGCGCCAGCGGCATCCCCGCCACCGCCCTCGACGCCTACCGCCGGGCCGAGATATCGGTCGGCGTCGCGCTGCCGCACTGCAAGCTGCCCTGGCAGCTGCTCGCGGGCATCGGCAGGATCGAGTCCGTCCACGCCTCCGGCTACGGCCTCAAGGCGGACGGCTCCACGGAGAAGCCGATCCGCGGCCCCCGCCTGGACGGCAACGGCTTCGCCTCCATCAAGGACACCGACAAGGGCGCCTGGGACGGGGACACGGAGTACGACCGGGCCGTCGGCCCGCTCCAGTTCATCCCCTCCACCTGGCAGACGTGGGGCGCCGACGGCAACGGCGACGGCAACCGCGACCCCAACAACCTCTACGACGCGGCGCTCGGCGCGGGTCTCTACCTCTGCGCGGGCGACCGCGACCTGTCCGACCCGGCGTCCCTGGACAAGGCGATCCTGAGCTACAACAGCTCCCGCGAGTACGTGAATTCCGTACTCGGCTGGATGCGCCAGTACCAGGCCGGAGCCACGGACGTACCGAACCCGCCGGTGGGCAACTACCCGACGCCGCCGCCCGGCTCGCTGCCCACCCCGCCGCCCGCGCCGGTGACCCCGACGAAGCCGCCGACCGTCCCGCCGACGGCTCCGCCCGCCAAGCCGCCGACCAAGCCCACCGAGCCGCCGAAGTCGCCCGCGACGGTGTCCGGGCTGACGGTGCTCGGCGAGCCGAAGATCACCGCCGAGGCGGGCACGGTCTTCGCCGCCGCCCCGAAGGTCAAGGCGGTCCTGAGCGACGGCAAGCCCGCCGTGGGCGAGACGGTGACCTTCGAGGTCGGGACCGACAGCTCCGGCACGGTCTTCGAGGGCGACGGCAAGGTGTCCGCCGTGGTCAAGACGGACAAGGACGGCATCGCGACCGCCCCGGCCCTGAAGGCGGGCGACAAGGCGGGCGAGAAGCCGGGTGCCTTCACCCTGCGCGCCACGCTCTACAGCCAGGGCAAGGGCAGTGCCACCGGCAGCCGGTCGTTCACGGTGTCGTTCGACGGCACGGTCACCCCCGGGGCCAAGCCCGCCCCCGTCGTGGACGCCCTCGCCCGTACCGGGACGAAGCCGCTCACCGCGGTCCAGGGCTCCAGCTTCGTGGGCGTCGAGGTGAAGGCCACCGCCAAGGGCGCGGCCATCGCCGGGACGAAGATCACGGCCGCCCTGGTCGAGAAGGACGCGAAGGGCGCCTGGGTCCCCGTGGACCCGGCCGCGCGGACCCCCTTCTTCAAGGGCGAGGGCGGCAAGGAGCTGCACACGGTGGCGCTGGCGCCGACCGACGCCGACGGCCTGGTCGTCCTGCCGGACCTCTTCACCGCCTCGGCCCCGGGCGCGGCCGCCACCCCCGCCGAGCCGGGCACGTACCACCTGCGCCTGGTCACCGAGAACGGCGTGGAGCTGATCCTGGACCTGACCGTCACCGCGCCTCCGGCGACCCCGACGACCCCGACGACCCCGGCGGTCCCGAAGGCTTGAGCGGCGGCACGGCGGAGGGGCGGGACCCACCGGGTCCCGCCCCTCCGCCGTGCCCGTCCGCCGGGGCGGAAAGGCAGGAGCCCCGCCACCTCCGCTCGCACGGAGGAGGCAGGGCTCCTTGGGTACTGCATCTCCAACCCGCGATCGGGCTGGCCCAGGCGACTAGGCCGGGGTGACGTTCTCCGCCTGCGGGCCCTTCGGACCCTGCGTGACGTCGAAGTTCACGAGCTGGTTCTCCTCGAGGGAGCGGAAACCAGCCGCGTTGATCGCGGAGTAGTGGACGAAGACATCCGGGCCCCCGCCGTCCTGGGCGATGAAGCCGAAGCCCTTTTCAGCGTTGAACCACTTCACGGTTCCGGTAGCCATGAGCCCTCCTATGGGCCAAAGGGTCGCCCTGCTCCAGAACCTGCTAAGAAGTCTGAAAACTACAAAAGCCTGCGGGTTACATGCTCCGCAGGCCTCGTACTGCAAGGGAAACCAAACTGCAACTTGCGACGAGCCTAGCATGCAGACTGCGGGGTCGACCAGAGGGAAAGATCACGTCACCCGGACGTTTGAGACCCGTCCGAAGGCTGACGGCGGGAGGGGGGCTAGTCTCGCGATGTGGACGTCTATCGCAGCCGGCCCAGGGTCGGCCACATCCAGTTCCTGAACTGCCTGCCGCTGTACTGGGGGCTGGCCAGAACCGGCACGCTGCTCGACCTCGAGCTGACCAAGGACACCCCCGAGAAGCTCAGCGAGCGGCTGGTCCGGGGTGACCTCGACATCGCTCCGATCACCCTCGTGGAGTTCCTCCGCAACGCCGACCAGCTCGTCGCCTTCCCCGACCTCGCGGTCGGCTGCGACGGCCCCGTGATGTCCTGCGTGATCGTTTCCCAGGTGCCGCTGGAGCAGCTCGACGGGGCCCGGGTCGCGCTCGGGTCCACCTCCCGCACGTCCGTACGGCTGGCCCAGCTGCTGCTCGCCGAGCAGTACGGCGTCCAGCCCGACTACTACACCTGCCCGCCCGACCTCGGGGTGATGATGCAGGAGGCCGACGCCGCCGTGCTGATCGGCGACGCGGCCCTGCGGGCCTCCCTGCACGACGCGCCGCGGCTCGGTCTCACCGTGCATGACCTGGGGCTCATGTGGAAGGAGTGGACCGGCCTGCCGTTCGTCTTCGCCGTCTGGGCCGCGCGCAAGGATTACCTGGAGCGCGAGCCGGCCACGGTCCGGGAGGTCCACAAGGCGTTCCTCGCCTCCCGGGACCTCTCCCTGGAGGAGGTCACCAAGGTGGCCGAGCAGGCGGCCCGCTGGGAGGCCTTCGACGCCGAGCTGCTGGAGCGGTACTTCACCACGCTCGACTTCCGCTTCGGCCCGGATCAGCTGGCGGGCGTGCGCGAGTTCGCCCGCCGGACCGGGGCGACGACCGGCTTCGCGCAAGACGTGCCGGTGGAGCTGCTGACCCCCTGAGCCGGGCCTGGGCCGGGCCGCTGCGCGGCGGGGCCCGGCGGCCTCCTCAGGCCGTGGGGACCGGTGGCTGGAGATGGGCGCTGAGCCACTTCATGCTGCCCTCGCCCATGCCCCGGATGTAGGTCTTCGCGTTGTGCTCGCCACCCGCGATGACCTGCAAATGGGTCTTTACGGGACCCTTTCCGTAATTCCTGATGAATTTCTCCACATTGGGCTTTCCGCTTTCCTTGCTGCCGACCTGGAAGGCGAGATAGACGTCGGGCCCCTCCTTCTCCGCGAGTTCCGCGGCGAGGCGTTCCGGATTGTTCGCCTGGCGCTCCTCCTCGTATCCCTTCCACAGGGGGGAGTCGGGCACGATGTCCGGGCCGGAGGCGATGACCCCCTTGAATTGGTCCGGCTTCTGGAGCACCGCCTTCAGCGCGGCGAAGCCGCCGGAGGAGGAGCCCATGAAGGCCCAGCCGTCCCGGGAGTGGAAGGTCCGGAAGTTGGCCCGCACCAGGTCCGGCACGTCCTCCGTGAGCCAGGTGCCCATCTTGGGCTGCCCCGGGATGTCGCTGCCGTCGTAGAAGTGTGACTTATCCGGGTTGAGCACCGGCATCACCACGATGAAGGGCAGGCTCCGGCCGTCCTTCGACCAGGCGGCGATGCTGCTCTCCAGCCTGAGCCCGGCGGCCATCCAGTAGTTCTTCGGGAAACCCCGGCCGCCCGGCAGGGCGATCAGCACCGGGAAGCCGCTGTGCGCGTACTGGGATTCGAAGTACTGCTTCGGCGCCCACACCCAGACTTTGCCGGTGAATCCCGATTTCTGGCCCTCCAGGGTGGTCACGCCGATCGTCGTCCCGTCGTCGAGGGTGCTCTCCTCGTGGAACTCCGCCTCGGGGCCGGTCGGCAGCTGGGTCAGCCGCTCCGCCTCGGCCACCGGGTGGGGCGTGACGCTGCTGGTGGGGGCGCCCGTCGGGGCCGTGGCCGGGGCCTCGAAGCGGACCCGGCCGCCCTGGCCGGAGCAGCCCGCGAGCGTCAGGGCGAGGCAGGCGGTGAGGCAGGCGGTGAACAGGACGGATCCCCTGGCCGCCGCGTCCGCCGTGGTCGTGCGCGGTCTCATGCCGATCACCGTGCCACGGATCCGGTGCCTCCGCGGGCCGACAGGGCCTATCGTGCTGAGCCGTCAGGCATGCACGGGGGAGCAGAGGACGGGGGACGCGATGCAGCCGCTCGAAGCCGGCGAACCGCGCACGATCGGTGCGTACCGGCTCCTGGGCCGGCTCGGCGCGGGCGGGATGGGCCGGGTCTACCTCGGGCGCAGCGCGGGCGGCCGGACGGTCGCGGTCAAGGTCGTGCACCCGCACTTCGCCGCGGACGACGAGTTCCGGGCCCGGTTCCGGCGCGAGGTGGCCGCCGCCCGGCGGGTGGGCGGGGAGTGGACCGCCGAGGTGCTGGGCGCCGATCCGGACGCCGCGGTGCCGTGGGTGGCGACCGCGTACGTCGCCGGGCCCTCGCTCGACCGGGCGCTGGCCGCGCACGGGCCGCTGCCGGAGCGTTCCGTCCGGGCGATCGGCGTGGGGCTGGCCCGCGCCCTGGTGGCGGTGCACGCGCTGGGCCTCGTACACCGCGACGTGAAGCCGTCGAACGTGATGCTGACCCTGGACGGGCCGCGGCTGATCGACTTCGGGATCGCGCGGGCCACCGACGGCACCGCCTCGCTGACCTCCACCGGGGTGTCGGTGGGTTCGCCCGGTTACATGGCGCCCGAACAGATCCTCGGCAAGG
Organism: Streptomyces sp. NPDC006529; assembly: GCF_040611795.1. Classification (NCBI taxonomy): domain Bacteria; kingdom Bacillati; phylum Actinomycetota; class Actinomycetes; order Kitasatosporales; family Streptomycetaceae; genus Streptomyces; species Streptomyces sp. NPDC006529. The sequence continues at coordinate 5,223 of NZ_JBEXPB010000061.1, forward strand.
GCGTCACCGGGGCGTCCGACGTCTTCTCGCTCGGCGCGGTCCTGGCCTTCGCCGCGACCCGCCGGCCCCCCTTCAGCGGGGACAACGCGGCCACCCTCCTCTACAAGGTGGTGCACGAGGAGCCCGAGCTCGGCGGGATCCCCGCCGGGGAGCTCCGCGAGCTGATCGGTGCCTGCCTGGTCAAGGTGCCGGGCGAGCGGCCCGCCCCGGAGGCGCTCGCCGCGGCGCTGGGCGGGGCGCCGGGCGGGCCGGGCTGGCTGCCCGGGCCGCTGGTGGAGGAGGTGAGCCGGGCCGCGTCCCGGCTGCTGGACCTGGACGCGGACCTGGACGCGGGCGGGGGAGCCGCCAGCTGGGGTCCGGGCACGGGGCCGGGTCCCGATGCCTCCGGGCCGGTTCCGTTCGAGGCGTCGTCGCCCTACGGGGCCGGTGTCCCGGGGGGTTTCGGGCCCGCCGACTCCTCGTACGGCGCCCGGCCGCTGCCCGCCGGACCCGTGGGCCCGTACGGCCCCCCGGCCCCGGCGCACCCGCCGGCTGGGACGGGCGCGGGCGGCGCGGCCGGTGACGCGGCCGGCGGCGCGCCCACGGGATCCGGATCGGGAGGGGACTCCGGACGGGGCCTCCGGTTCACCGCAGCCGGCCGCCGGATGAGCTGCACGCTGGTGCTGGCCCTGGGCGCGGTCGCGGTGGCGCTGGGCGGCGGCCTGTACGGGCTCGGGCTCTTCCCGGGGAGCGGCGGCACGCACGACGCCGCGAGCCCCGTCTCCTCGGTGCCGGGCGCGACCCCGGCGCCGTCCGCGTCCCGGTCCCCGTCCGGGTCGGGTTCCCCCTCCGGGTCCGGATCCCCCTCCGCCGACGGGTCCGCCGCGCCGACGCGGGGCGCGCGGGACGACGTACCCAAGGAGTTCATCGGCACCTGGAAGGGCCCGGTCACCACGAACCTCGGGCTCCCGACCCCGTTCGAGATCACGATCCGGGCCGGGAAGAAGGGGACGGTGGTCGCGCGCGACCACTCGGTCATGGACCTCCTCGGCACGTCCTACGACTGCAGCGGCGACTGGAAGCTCTCGGCCGCCACCGACCGCGCCCTCGTCCTGGACACCGCGGGCGGCCCCAACCCGCACCCCGGCGTCTGCGCCCCCGGCTCCGCCGACGAGCGCTTCGCCCTCACCGAAGGCGGCACCCTCCACTACCGCTCGGGCGACCGCGCCGCCGGAAACCCCGAGGGCGACCTCACGCGGCAGTAGCGGCAGTAGCGGCAGTGGCCGCGCGCCTGCGCGGCGGCCCCCCGCAACCGCACCCGGGCGCTGGCGTAGGCTGGATCGGTCCGGACAACCCTTGACACACCGCCGAAAGGTGACGCACCGGTGACCGACCAGGCCGCTCTCCAGTCTGTCCTCGACCGCGCCGCCGCGGGGGGCCGGATCACCCGGCAAGAGGCTCTCGACCTCTACCGCGACGCACCGCTGCACGCGCTCGGCCAGGCCGCCGACGCCGTGCGCCGCCGCCGCTACGCGGGTACCGAGCACATCGCGACGTACATCATCGAGCGCAACATCAACTACACCAACGTGTGCGTCACGGCGTGCAAGTTCTGTGCCTTCTACGCGGCCCCGAAGGACACCAAGAAGGGCTGGTCCCGGGACCTCGACGACATCCTGCGCCGCTGCGCGGAGACCGTCGAGCTGGGCGGCACGCAGATCATGTTCCAGGGCGGGCACCACCCCGACTACGGCGTCGAGTACTACGAGCACCACTTCGCCGCGATCAAGAAGGCCTTCCCGCAGCTGGTCATCCACTCCCTCGGCGCGTCCGAGGTCGAGCACATGGCCCGCATCTCGGGCGTCTCGGCGGAGGAGGCCATCACGCGCATCCACGCCGCCGGCCTCGACTCCTTCGCGGGCGCGGGCGCCGAACTCCTGCCGGAGCGGCCGCGCAAGGCGATCGCCCCGCTCAAGGAGTCCGGCGAGCGCTGGCTGGAGATCATGGAGATCGCCCACCGGCTGGGCGTGGAATCCACCTCCACGATGCTCATGGGCACCGGCGAGACCAACGCCGAGCGGATCGAGCACATCGCGATGATCCGGGACACGCAGGACCGTACGGGCGGCTTCCGCGCCTTCATCCCGTACACCTACCAGCCCGAGAACAACCACCTCAAGGGCCGGACGCAGGCCACGGTGTTCGAGTACCTGCGCATGATCGCGATCGCGCGGCTCTACCTCGACAACATCGCGCACATCCAGGGCTCCTGGCTGACCGTCGGCAAGGAGGCGGGCCAGCTGGCGCTGCACTACGGCGCCGACGACCTCGGTTCGATCATGCTGGAGGAGAACGTCGTCTCCTCGGCCGGTGCCAGGCACCGCTCCAACCGCATGGAGATCATCGACCTGATCCGCAAGGCGGGCCGCACCCCGGCACAGCGCGCGACGACCTACGAGCACCTGCTGGTCCACGACGACCCGGCGAACGACCCGGTCGACGACCGCGTGGTCTCGCACATCTCCTCGACGGCGATCGAGGGCGGCACGGCGCACCCCGAGCTGAAGCTCATCGCGACGAACTGAGCCCGGCGAACCGATGCTGACGCTGCACACCGCCGGCCTCCTGGTCACCGGGCCCGGATCCGCTCCGGTCCCGGACGGGGCGGTCCTGGTCGAGGGCGACCGGATCGCGGGCCTGGGCCCGTACGAGGTCCTCGCCGAGCGCCATCCGCTCGCCCGCGCGCGGCGCTGGCCCGGGGTGCTGACCCCGGGGCTGTCGGTGCGCGGCGCGGAGGCGCTGCTGGAGCGGACGTACTACCCCGACGATCCGTACGAGACCGCGGAGCTGGGCGCTGACCCGGTCACCGGGGCCGAGGCCCTGGACGCGCTCGGGCTGAGCGAGGTCCGGTGGGGCAACAGCGCCCGGCGCGCCACGCAGAAGCTGCTGTCGCGCGGGGTGGTCGCGCTGAGCGGCCGGCTGCGCGTCCCGGCCGTGCGCACCGCGGTCTCCCGCTCGGGGCTGGCCCTGCTGCCCGCGGCGCCGGACGCGGCTGACGCCGTCCCGTCACTGGACCCCTTCGCGGGGCGGGCGGCGGCCGCCGAGGCGTTCCACGGGTCGCTGGAGCGCGGCGGACCGGCCCGGTTCGCGGTCTTCGACGCGCCGGACCCGGACGCGCTCCTCGCGCTCGGCGCCACGACCTGTGTCGCCACGGTCATCGGCGGCCGGCTCCTGCACCGCCGCCGCTGAGCCCCCGCCGCCGCCACCGGGCGGGCCTGCGAGAATGTGCGGGCACCCCACCGCGCCGTGCCCGCCGCCCGCGCCCCGCGCAGCGGCACCGCACCCGATCCCTGCGAGGCCAACCAGTGACCCGCGCATCCCTGGACAAGCAGCCGCACGAAGTCGCCTCCATGTTCGACGGAGTGGCGGCCAACTACGACCTCACGAACGACGTCCTCTCCCTCGGCCAGGCCCGGCTGTGGCGCAAGGAGGTCGCCAAGGCGGTCGACGCGCGCCCCGCCCAGAAGGTGCTCGACCTGGCCGCCGGGACCGCGACATCCTCGCTGCCCTTCGCCGCGACCGGTGCCTACGTCGTCCCGTGCGACTTCTCCCTCGGCATGCTCCGCGAGGGCAAGAAGCGCAACCCGTGGCTGCCGCTGACCGCTGGCGACGCGACGAAGCTGCCGTTCAAGGACGGCGTCTTCGACACCGTGACGATCTCCTTCGGGCTGCGCAACGTGCAGGACACCGAGGGCGCCCTGCGCGAGCTGTACCGGGTGACCAAGCCCGGTGGGCAGGTCGTCATCTGCGAGTTCTCGCAGCCGACCTGGGCCCCCTTCCGCACGGTGTACACCGAGTACCTGATGCGCGCCCTGCCGCCGGTGGCCCGCGCGGTGTCCTCGAACCCGGACGCGTACGTGTACCTCGCCGAGTCCATCCGCGCGTGGCCCGACCAGGCGGCCCTCGCCGGGCTGCTGCAGAAGGCCGGCTGGGGCAAGGTCGCCTGGCGCAACCTCAGTGGCGGCATCGTGGCGCTGCACCGCGGCACCAAGGCGTAGGGGCCGGCCGCGCCGTGGATTACCCGGACCTGCTGGAGCGGATCGCGGCGGACATCGCCCCGCTCGTCGGGAGCGGGACGCCCGCCGAGTACATCCCGGCGCTGGCGTCCGTGGAGCCGCGGCAGTTCGGCATGGCGATCGCCGACCTCGAAGGGAACGTCCACGGGGTCGGCGATTGGCGGACGGCGTTCTCCGCGCAGTCCATCACCAAGGTGTTCGCGCTGGCCCTCGCCCTCGCGGAGGGCGGCGACAGCCTCTGGGAGCGGGTCGGCCGCGAGCCTTCCGGCAACCCCTTCAACTCGCTGGTGCAGCTGGAGTACGAGAACGGCATCCCGCGCAATCCGTTCATCAACGCGGGCGCCCTCGTCGTCACCGACCGGCTCCAGAGCCTCACCGGTGACGCGAGCAGCGAGCTGCTGCGGTTCCTCCGCGAGGAGAGCGGCAATCCGGACGTCGCGTTCGACGCGGAAGTCGCCGCCTCCGAGCAGGAGAACGGCGACCGCAACGCGGCGCTGGCCCACTTCATGGCCTCGTACGGCAACCTCGACAATCCGGTCCCCGCGCTCCTCGACCACTACTTCTGGCAGTGCTCGATCGAGCTGTCCTGCGGTGACCTGGCCCGCGCCGCCCGCTTCCTGGCCCGGCACGGGCTGCGGGCCGACGGCTCGCGGCTGCTGACCCGCAGCGAGGCCAAGCAGATCAACGCGGTGATGCTGACGTGCGGGACGTACGACGCGGCGGGCGAGTTCGCCTACCGCGTCGGCCTGCCCGGCAAGAGCGGTGTCGGGGGCGGCATCGTCGCCGTCGTCCCGGGCCTGTGCACGCTCGCCGTGTGGAGCCCGGGACTGGACGCCCAGGGCAACTCGGTGGCGGGCGTGGCGGCCCTGGACCGGTTCACGACGCTGACCGGCCTCTCCGTCTTCTGAGGGCTGCCGCCCCTGACGCCTGCCGTGTGCTTACGCCGCCGTACGGAAGTCCAGCGTGTACTTGCGTCCCGGATGGCCACTCGGAGAGGTGAACTCCTCGGCGAGTTCCATGCCGAGGCGTTCCGCCACCGCGAGGGAACGCACGTTGCGGGCGTCGATCATCGCCATGACCTGCGGCACGCCCGCCGCCCGGACCCGATCGACGGTCGCGAGCGCGGCGGCGTACGCGTAGCCCTTGCCCCAGTACGCGCGGCCGAGCCGCCAGCCGATCTCGATCTCGCCGAGGGGCGGCCCCCAGGGCTTGGGCCAGGGCTGGGCCCCGGTGAACCCCATCACGTCGCCGTCCCGGTCCACGAGGGTCCACAGGCAGAAGCCGTGGCGGGCGTCGTGCATCCGCTGGCGGGCGGTGAACTCCTCGTACACGGAGAGTTCGGCGGGGCCGCCCAGGAACTCCATGACGTCGGGGTGGCCGAACACCCGGTGCCAGGCGTGCGCGTCCTCGTCGGTGGGCACACGCAGCTGTACATCGGGGAGCGGCCGGGTCGGTGAGGCGGTCATCGTGGGGCAGCCCTTCGGATCGTGATCTCTCTGGCTGCTTAGACTGCACATGTCTCGTGCCGTTCGGCACCCCTAATCGAGCCTTCGGGAGATCCCGCAGTGACCGAGCCCCTCTCCGAACACTCCGCGGATGTGATCGTCGTCGGGGCCGGGCCCGCCGGCTCCACCACCGCGTACTACCTCGCCAAGGCCGGACTCGACGTCCTGCTCCTGGAGAAGACGGCGTTCCCGCGCGAGAAGGTCTGCGGTGACGGTCTGACCCCGCGGGCCACCAAGCAGCTCGTGGCGATGGGCGTCGACGTCTCCGAAGAGGCCGGCTGGCTCCGCAACAAGGGCCTGCGGATCATCGGCGGCGGGCAGCGGCTCCAGCTGGACTGGCCGGAGCTGGCCTCCTTCCCCGACTACGGACTCGTCCGCAAGCGCGACGACTTCGACGAGACCCTCGCCCGGCAGGCCCAGAAGGCCGGGGCCCGTCTCTACGAGCGCTGCAACGTCGGCGAGCCCGTCCGCGACCCGCGCACCGGGCACATCACGGGCGTGCACGCGAAACTGGGCGAGGAGAAGACCCCGGTCACCTTCAGCGCCCCCCTGGTCGTGGCGGCCGACGGCAACTCCTCGCGGCTCTCGCTGGCGATGGGCCTGCACCGGCGCGACGACCGCCCGATGGGCGTCGCCGTGCGCACGTACTTCACCTCCCCGCGCCACGACGACGACTACCTGGAGTCGTGGCTGGAACTGTGGGACCGGCGCGGCGGCCAGGAGCGGCTGCTGCCCGGCTACGGCTGGATCTTCGGCATGGGCGACGGCACGTCGAACGTCGGTCTCGGCATCCTCAACTCCTCCTCCGCCTTCAAGGAGCTGGACTGGCGCGAGGTGCTGAAGGCGTGGTGCGCCTCCATGCCCGCCGACTGGGGCTACACCCCTGAGAACATGACGCAGCCGATCCGCGGCGCGGCCCTGCCGATGGCCTTCAACCGGCAGCCGCACTACACCAAGGGCCTGCTGCTGGTGGGCGACGCGGGCGGGCTGGTCAACCCGTTCAACGGCGAGGGCATCGCCTACGCGATGGAGTCGGGCCAGATCGCGGCCGAGGTCATCGTCCAGGCCCACGCCCGCGCCACCCCGGCGCAGCGCGAACTGGCGCTGCACAGCTACCCGAAGGTCCTCAAGGAGACCTACGGCGGCTACTACACGCTGGGCCGCGCCTTCGTGAAGCTGATCGGCAACCCGAAGGTCATGAAGATCGCCGCCCAGCGCGGTCTGACGCACCCGGTGCTGATGCGCTTCACCCTGAAGATGCTGGCGAACCTCACCGACCCCCAGGGCGGCGACGCGATGGACCGCATCATCAACGGCCTGAGCAAGGTGGCCCCGAAGGCCTGACCACCCAGGACCGGGCCGCTCACCGGACAACCGAGCGGCCCGGCCGCTGGCCCTTGCTCCTGGCCCTGGCCGTGAGGCGCTTGCTCACCACTCCTGTTCCGCCTGCCGCCGCGCGGCGGCACGTGGTCCGGCGCGACCAGGGGCGGCGGTCGGTCCGGCGACGCTGCACCGCCGCTTCCGGGCACAACTGGGCACGACGCCGCTGGCCCGGCTGACGGGGGAACGGCTCGCGCGCGGGACCGGCATCACGCCCGTCGGCCTACGAAAGCCGGTTCGGTCCGGAGGCGAACGGACGGCGGGCTTCAACGGCCGGGTCAGGCCGGGGGCTCGGGCGGGGTGGGGAGGGGGAAAGAGGGGGAATGGGTGTTCTGGGCGGGTACGTTGCCCCAGGGGCCCGCGTCGGGGGCGTGGACGCCGACGCCGTGGACGGAGTGCACGCCGCGGCGCAGCAGGACGAGGCCGCACAGCAGGACGACCAGGGCCGAACCCCAGTACAGGGCCAGGACGGCGGGGCCGTCGGGGCGGGTCCAGGGGCGCGTGGTGGTCAGCAGCCAGCCGCCGAGGGCGAGCAGGCCGAGGCCGACGGCGGCCGCGACGGCCGTCGGGTCGTCAGGGGCCGGGGCGTGGCGGGTCGTGTCGCCGCCCGCGCCGTCGGGTCCGTCGTGGTTGCTGCGGTGCGCGTCGTGGTGCGTGCTCAATCCGGCCACCTCCTGCCCCAGATGGTAGGGCTCCGGGGCGCGCGTCGGAGCCCCCGGGGCGCGTGAGGTTCCGTACGCCGGGGGCGCGCGCGGCAGCGAGAGGCGCCCGAGGGGCCTTGAAGGCCGTCACGGCGGCGGCAGGGTGCGCGAGGGGCCCCCGGGCCCCCGTGGGGCCCAGCAGGCGGTGAGACGGGTCGTCAGCCGGGCACCGGTGCCGCACGGAAGCCGGTACTCGCCCCCCGAGCGGGGGAGTACCGGCTTCCGGCGGTCCCGGTGCCGACCTCGATGCCGGCGGTGGCGCTGGTCCTGCGGTCCGATCCGGTCGGATCAGAGAATGCGGACGGCGCCGGTCGGCGGGTCGTAGCTCAGCGAGCGCTCGACGATGCCCGTGCCGGAGTTCTGCGCGCCGATGAACTTGCCGCCGCCGCTGTAGATGGCGACGTGGTAGGCGCTGCCGCGGCTGCCCCAGTACAGGACGTCGCCCGGCTGGAGGTTGCTCAGCGAGACGGACGTGCCCTCGGAGGACTGGTCCTGCGACATGCGCGGCAGGGAGATGCCGGCCTGGCGGTAGGCGGCCTGCACGAGACCGGAGCAGTCGAACGAGGACGGGCCGGTGCCGCCCATGACGTACGCCTTGCCGACCTGGTTGCGGGCGAAGTTGATGATGGCCGAGGCGGAACCGGTCGCCGGGGCGCGGACGCCCGAGTCGTCGGAGTCCGCCGAGGAGCCGGAGGAGGAGGACGAGCCGGAGGCGCTCGCGAGCTGCGTGCGGGCGGAGCTGCGGTTGGCGCGCTCGGCCTCGGCCTTGCGGTTGGCCTCGTCCGTGGCCTTCTTCTCCGCGTCGGCCTTCGCCTGTGCGTCGGCCTTGGCGAGCTTGGCCTCGGCGGCGGCGCCGGTGCGGGCCGTCTCCTCCTGGGCGGTCAGTTCGCCCACGAGAGCCTGGGCACGGGTGTTGTCCGCGGCCTTGATGACGGCGGAGGACACCTCGGAACCGAGGTCCAGGTTCAGGACCGGCATCTCGAGGGTGGTCTCGGTGGCGGGTTCGGCGGCGGGGGACGCGCTCGCCGTGCCGGCCATCGCCAGCGTGCTGAGAACGCCACCGGCAACTCCGGCGCGGACCGCGAGCTTCGAAGCGCTGCGGCGGGGCTTCCGGTGGCTGGGTATGTGAGCGGTGTGGGACATAGGGACAACCGGTATCAGGGGGTTGTGGTTCGCATCAAGAAAGGTGGTCTGCGCCACAGTTGCTCCGGAAGAGGTTTAACCGGGCGCGCCACGGGCCTTATTGACGCCGTAACGGGCGAACCGGACACTCGGCCGCAAGCCTGTGATCATGGGCTTTCGCCAATAAGTCCGAATTGATCACGTGGCTACCATCGACCCGCACAGATGGCCAAGCCCCCTTTCCCGGCGGGGAGTGCGGGTGTGGCGCAGGTCACAGAACCGTCACGTCGTGCGGACGTCGTGACCCGCCCGTGATGCGCGCACGGAGTTCGTGAACGGATGCACGCGTCCACCGCCGTCCCCGGAGGGTCCCCCGGCGGGGTTACGCGGCTTTCCTTTATCACCCCGCCCTGCCTCCTCGCCAATTTGCGTGCAGCGGGCACCGTTGATAGAGCAACACCCCTTCCACCTGCGGCGACAGGCCCAGATGTCACCTTTGGTGATCATGTGGATGCTTCGCGTATGAAGATCACCACTCAGTGGGCTTCATGATCGTTCGCCTGGTGGTGGAGATCACAAACTCGTTGTTGTTACCCGTGTCGCAGATCACAGACCACCGGGCATAAGATGCGCACCAGTCCGGCTTGTGAACTGCCTCACATGCATGCGCTCGCTCCACGGCGTGATCTTCGCGAGGCGGGACAGTGCGCCGGTGCGGCGGTCCAACGGTCAAGGACGACTGGAAGGAGCGAGGAGCGTGAATGCGTACGCACCCATCCTCGTGCTCGGCGCCCTCGGCGCAGGGTTTGCGATCTTCTCCGTGGTCATGGCCACGCTGATCGGCCCAAAACGGTACAACCGGGCAAAGCTCGACGCCTACGAATGCGGGATCGAACCCACCCCGGTCCCGGCCGGCGGTGGTCGCTTCCCGATCAAGTACTACCTGACGGCGATGCTCTTCATCGTCTTCGACATCGAGGTTGTCTTCCTCTACCCCTGGGCCGTCACCTTCGACTCCCTGGGGATCTTCGGGCTCGTCGAGATGCTGCTCTTCGTGCTCACCGTCTTCGTCGCCTACGCGTACGTATGGCGGCGGGGCGGCCTGGAATGGGACTGAGGGGCTGAATTTTCCATGGGACTGGAAGAGAAGCTGCCGAGCGGCTTTCTGCTGACCACCGTCGAACAGGCCGCGGGCTGGGTGCGCAAGTCATCCGTCTTCCCGGCCACGTTCGGCCTCGCGTGCTGCGCCATCGAGATGATGACCACCGGAGCGGGCCGGTACGACCTGGCCCGCTTCGGCATGGAGGTCTTCCGGGGTTCGCCGCGCCAGGCCGACCTGATGATCGTGGCCGGCCGGGTGAGCCAGAAGATGGCGCCCGTGCTGCGGCAGGTGTACGACCAGATGCCGTCTCCCAAGTGGGTCATTTCCATGGGGGTTTGCGCATCATCGGGTGGAATGTTCAACAACTACGCAATTGTCCAGGGCGTCGACCACATCGTCCCCGTGGACATCTATCTGCCCGGCTGCCCGCCCCGCCCCGAGATGCTGATGGACGCGATCCTCAAGCTCCACCAGAAGATCCAGGGTTCCAAGCTCGGTGTGAACCAGCAGGAGGCGGCCCGCGAGGCGGAGGAAGCGGCCCTCAAGGCGCTCCCCACCATCGAGATGAAGGGGCTGCTCCGGTGAGCGCGACGAACGACGCGGCGAACGGCGCCACGAACGAAGAGCCCGGGGGGACCGCGAACGTCCCCGTCCCGCGCGGCGGGGCCGCGGACGAGGTCATCGGCGTCCGCAAGGGCATGTTCGGGGCCGCGGACGGCGCCGACACCAGCGGCTACGGCGGCCTCGTGCGCACCGTGGCCTTCCCGGGCGCGAGCAGCCGCCCGTACGGCTCGTACTTCGACGAGGTCGCCGACGAGCTCGAAGGCGCCCTGGAGGAGCAGGACCTGCTCCCGGAGAACGCCATCGAGAAGACGGTCGTCGACCGCGGCGAACTCACCTTCCACATCGCCCGCGAGCACCTGCTGCGGGTGGCCTCCACCCTGCGCGACGACCCGGCCCTGCGCTTCGAACTGTGCACCGGCGTCTCGGGCGTGCACTTCCCCGACGACAAGGGCCGCGAGCTGCACGCCGTCTACCACCTGCGCTCGCTCACCCACGGCCGGGTGGTGCGCCTGGAGGTCGCGGTCCCGGACCGCGACCCGCACGTCCCGTCGCTGGTGTCGGTCTACCCGACCAACGACTGGCACGAGCGCGAGGCGTACGACTTCTTCGGCCTGGTCTTCGACGGGCACCCGGCCCTCACCCGGATCATGATGCCGGACGACTGGCAGGGCTTCCCGCAGCGCAAGGACTACCCGCTCGGCGGCATTCCCGTCGAGTACAAGGGTGCCCAGATCCCGGCTCCCGACCAGCGGAGGTCGTACAGCTGATGTCCACTTCACCTGAGACGTCCCACGCCTCCCCCCGCGAGACCACCGAGGGAACCGTCTACACCGTCACCGGCGGCGACTGGGACGAGGTTGTGCAGTCGGCCGCCCGCGCCGACGACGAGCGGATCATCGTCAACATGGGTCCCCAGCACCCGTCCACGCACGGCGTGCTGCGGCTGATCCTGGAGATCGACGGCGAGACGGTCACCGAGGCCCGCTGCGGCATCGGCTACCTGCACACCGGCATCGAGAAGAACCTCGAATTCCGGAACTGGACGCAGGGCACCACCTTCGTGACGCGCATGGACTACCTGACGCCGTTCTTCAACGAGGCGGCCTACTGCCTGGGCGTCGAGAAGCTCCTCGGCATCACGGACCAGATCCCCGACCGCGCCACCACCATCCGCGTCCTGCTGATGGAGCTGAACCGGCTCTCCTCGCACCTGGTGTGCATCGCCACCGGCGGCATGGAGCTCGGCGCGACCACGATCATGATCTACGGCTTCCGCGACCGCGAACTGATCCTGGACCTCTTCGAGCTGATCACCGGCCTGCGCATGAACCACGCGTTCATCCGCCCCGGCGGCCTCGCCCAGGACCTGCCCCCGGGCGCCATGGACCAGCTGCGCGACTTCCTGAAGACCATGAAGAAGAACCTGCCGGAGTACGACAAGCTCGCCACCGGCAACCCCATCTTCAAGGCCCGCATGCAGGACGTCGGCTACCTCGACCTCACCGGCTGCATGGCGCTCGGCGCGACCGGCCCGGTGCTGCGCTCGGCGGGCCTGCCGCACGACCTGCGCAAGAGCGACCCGTACTGCGGGTACGAGGAGTACGAGTTCGACGTCCCGACCACCGAGTCCTGCGACTCCTACGGCCGGTTCCTGATCCGCCTCGAAGAGATGCGCCAGTCGCTGCGGATCATCGAGCAGTGCCTGGACCGCCTGGAGCCGGGCCCGGTCATGGTCGCCGACAAGAAGATCGCCTGGCCCGCGCAGCTCGCGATGGGACCCGACGGCCTCGGCAACTCGCTCGACCACATCAAGAACATCATGGGCACCTCCATGGAGGCCCTCATCCACCACTTCAAGCTGGTGACCGAGGGCTTCCGGGTACCGGCCGGCCAGGTCTACGCGGCCGTCGAGTCGCCCAGGGGCGAACTGGGCGCCCACGTCGTCTCCGACGGCGGCACCCGCCCCTACCGGGTCCACTTCCGCGACCCGTCCTTCACCAACCTGCAGGCCATGGCGGCGATGTGCGAGGGCGGCCAGGTCGCCGACGTCATCGTGGCCGTCGCCTCCATCGACCCCGTGATGGGAGGCGTCGACCGATGAGCGCCAGCCAGTCGACCAGCCTGGGCATGCCCCAGCTGCCGGCCCCCGACTACCCGGCCGAGGTGCGCGCCCGGCTCGAAGCGGACGCGAAGGAAGTCATCGCCCGCTACCCCGACAGCCGCTCCGCGCTGCTGCCGCTGCTGCACCTCACGCAGTCCGAGGAGGGGTACGTCTCGCGCACCGCCATCCGGTTCTGCGCCGAGGTGCTGGGCCTGACCACCGCCGAGGTCACCGCCGTCGCCACCTTCTACACGATGTACCGCCGCAAGCCCTCGGGCGACTACCAGGTCGGGGTCTGTACGAACACCCTGTGCGCGGTCATGGGCGGCGACGCCATCTTCGACGAGCTGAAGCAGCACCTGGGCGTCGGCAACAACGAGACCACCGACGACGGCAAGGTCACGCTGGAGCACATCGAGTGCAACGCGGCCTGCGACTTCGCGCCCGTGGTGATGGTCAACTGGGAGTTCTTCGACAACCAGACCCCCGAGTCCGCGAAGGCCCTGGTCGACGACCTGCTCGCGGGCCGCCCGGTGCAGCCGACCCGGGGCGCGCCGCTGTGCACGTACAAGGAGACGGCCCGGATCCTGGCCGGGTTCCCGGACGAGCGCCCCGGTGCCGTGGAGGCCAGTGGCGGCGCGGGCCCCGCCTCGCTGATCGGTCTGCGGATCGCGCGCGGCGAGGTCCCGCACCAGAGCGGCAAGGTCGTCCACCCGCGCGCCGAGGCGAGCGCCGAGGAGGGGGAGTGATGACGGTGACCACCGAACTGAACGAGAACGGCACCAGCCCGGAGAAGCTGCTGGCCCCTGTGCTCTCGGCCTTCTGGGACGAGCCGCGGTCGTGGACGCTGGAGACCTACCGGCGCCACGACGGCTACGAGGGCCTGCGCAAGGCGCTCGCGATGACCCCGGACGACCTGATCGCCTACGTGAAGGACTCGGGGCTGCGCGGACGCGGCGGCGCCGGCTTCCCCACCGGAATGAAGTGGCAGTTCATTCCGCAGGGCGACGGCAAGCCGCACTACCTGGTCGTGAACGCGGACGAGTCGGAGCCGGGGACCTGCAAGGACATCCCGCTGCTCTTCGCCAACCCGCACTCCCTCATCGAGGGCATCGTGATCGCCTGTTACGCCATCCGCTCGCAGCACGCCTTCATCTACCTGCGCGGCGAGACGGTCCCCGTCCTGCGCCGCCTGCACGAGGCCGTGCGGGAGGCGTACGCGGCGGGCTACCTCGGCAAGGACGTCCTCGGCAGCGGCTTGGACCTGGAGCTGACGGTCCACGCGGGCGCGGGCGCGTACATCTGCGGTGAGGAGACAGCGCTCCTCGACTCGCTCGAAGGCAGGCGTGGCCAGCCCCGGCTGCGCCCCCCCTTCCCGGCCGTCGAGGGGCTCTACGCGTGCCCCACCGTGGTGAACAACGTCGAGTCCATCGCGTCGGTTCCCGCGATCCTGAACCGGGGCAAGGACTGGTTCAAGTCGATGGGGACCGAGAAGTCCCCCGGTTTCACGCTGTATTCGCTCAGCGGGCACGTCGTGGGTCCCGGCCAGTACGAGGCCCCCCTCGGCATCACCCTGCGCCAGCTGCTCGACATGAGCGGCGGCATGCGCCCCGGGCACCGGCTGAAGTTCTGGACCCCGGGCGGCTCCTCCACCCCCATGTTCACCGAGGAGCACCTGGACGTGCCCCTCGACTACGAGGGCGTGGGCGCGGCCGGTTCCATGCTGGGCACCAAGGCGCTGCAGTGCTTCGACGAGACGACCTGCGTGGTGCGGGCCGTCACCCGCTGGACCGAGTTCTACGCGCACGAGTCCTGCGGCAAGTGCACCCCCTGCCGCGAGGGCACGTACTGGCTGGTCCAGTTGCTGCGCGACATCGAGGCGGGCAAGGGCGTCATGTCCGACCTCGACAAGCTGAACGACATCGCCGACAACATCAACGGCAAGTCGTTCTGCGCGCTCGGTGACGGCGCGGCCAGCCCCATCTTCTCCTCGCTGAAGTACTTCCGCGCGGAGTACGAGCAGCACATCACGGGCAAGGGCTGCCCCTTCGACCCCAAGAAGTCGACCCTCTGGGCTGACACGGAGGTGAACGCGTGACCGTCACCAGCAACGCTCCCGCCGGTGGCGGAGAGGCCGCGGGGCCGCCGAAGGCCGCCGACGACACGGTCTCCCTGACCATCGACGGCGTCGAACTGTCGGTGCCCAAGGGGACCCTGGTCATCCGGGCCGCCGAGCGGATCGGCGTCGAGATCCCCCGGTTCTGCGACCACCCGCTCCTCGACCCGGCCGGCGCCTGCCGCCAGTGCATCGTCGAGGTGGAGGGCCAGCGCAAGCCGATGGCCTCCTGCACCATCACCTGCACCGACGGCATGGTCGTCAAGACGCAGCTGACCTCGCCGGTCGCCGACAAGGCCCAGCGCGGGGTGATGGAGCTGCTGCTCATCAACCACCCGTTGGACTGCCCGGTCTGCGACAAGGGCGGCGAGTGCCCGCTGCAGAACCAGGCGATGTCCCACGGCAACGCCGAATCGCGTTTCGAGGGCATGAAGCGCACCTACGAGAAGCCGGTGCCGATCTCCGCGCAGGTGCTGCTCGACCGCGAGCGGTGCGTGCTGTGCGCGCGCTGCACCCGCTTCTCGAACCAGGTCGCCGGAGACCCGATGATCGAGCTGCTGGAACGCGGCGCGCTCCAGCAGGTCGGCACCGGGGAGGGCGACCCCTTCGAGTCGTACTTCTCCGGCAACACCATCCAGATCTGCCCGGTCGGCGCCCTCACCTCGGCCGCGTACCGGTTCCGTGCCCGCCCCTTCGACCTGGTCTCCTCCCCGAGCGTGTGCGAGCACTGCGCGGGCGGCTGCGCGACCCGCACCGACCACCGGCGCGGCAAGGTGCTGCGCCGCCTGGCGGCCGAGGACCCCGAGGTCAACGAGGAGTGGATCTGCGACAAGGGCCGCTTCGGGTTCCGCTACGCGCAGCGCCCCGACCGGCTCACCACCCCGCTGGTGCGCGGCGCCGACGGGGTGCTCGCCCCGGCGAGCTGGCACGAGGCCCTCGCCGCCGCGGCCGCCGGGCTGTCCGCGTCGCGCGGCCGGGCGGGGGTGCTCACCGGCGGGCGGCTGCCCGTCGAGGACGCCTACGCCTACGCCAAGTTCGCGCGGGTGGTGCTGGACACCAACGACATCGACTTCCGGGCCCGGGTGCACAGCGCGGAGGAGGCCGACTTCCTGGCCTCCTCGGTCGCCGGACGCGGCAAGGACCTCGACGGCAGCGGCGTCACGTACACCTCGCTGGAGGCGGCCCCCGCCGTCCTGCTCGCCGGCATCGAGGCCGAGGAGGAGGCCCCCGGGGTCTTCCTGCGGCTGCGCAAGGCGCACCTCAAGCGCAAGCAGCGCACCTTCGGCCTCGCGCCGTTCGCCACCCGCGGACTGGAGAAGGCGGGCGGCACCCTGCTGGCCGCGGCCCCCGGCACCGAACCGGAATGGCTCGACGCCCTCGCCTCCGGCACCGGGCTGGAGGACGGCGGGCAGGCCGCCGCCGAAGCGCTGCGGCTGCCGGGCGCGGTCATCGTCGTCGGCGAGCGGCTCGCGGCCGTCCCCGGCGCGCTGACCGCGGCCGTACGGGCGGCCACCGCGACCGGCGCCCGCCTGGTGTGGATCCCGCGCCGGGCCGGCGAGCGGGCCGCCGTCGAGGCGGGCGCGCTGGCGTCCCTGCTGCCGGGCGCCCGCCCGGCCACCGACCCGCGGGCCCGGGAGGAGGTCGCCGCCGCCTGGGGGCTGGACGAACTCCCGCACCGCTACGGCCGCGACACCGGCCAGATCATCGAGGCCGCGGCGGGCCGCGAACTGGGCGCCCTGCTGATCGCGGGCGTCGAGGTCACGGACCTGCCGGACCCGGAGCGGGCCCGCGAAGCCCTCAAGGAGGCTTTCGTGGTCTCCCTGGAACTGCGGCCGAGCGAGGTCACCGACCACGCGGACGTGGTCTTCCCGGTGGCGGCCGTCGCCGAGAAGGCGGGTGCCTTCATCAACTGGGAGGGCAGGGTCCGCCCCTTCGAGGCCTCCCTGAAGCCCGACCAGATGACCCGCAGGCTGGCTCCGGCCGACGCCCGCGTGCTGCACATGCTGGCCGACGCCGCCGACCGGCCCATCGCGCTGGCCGACGTACACGCCGTACGCCGGGAGCTGGACCGGCTCGGGCCGTGGGCCGGTGCCCGCGCGAGCGCGCAGGCCGCGGACACCGCGGCGCTGCCGCGGCCCGCAGCGGGCGAGGCGGTCCTCGCGGGCCACCGGCTGCTGCTGGACCAGGGGCGGCTCCAGGACGGCGACGAGGCCCTGGCCGCCACCCGGCACGAGGCCGGTGCCCGGCTGTCGGCGGCCACCGCCGCCGAGACCGGGGTCAAGAACGGTGACGTCCTCGCCGTCACCGGTCCGGCCGGGTCCGTGGAACTCCCCCTGCGGATCACCGAGATGCCCGACCGGGTGGTCTGGCTCCCGCTGAACTCCACCGGCTCCGGCGTCCTCGCGGACACCGGCGCCCGCCCGGGCGCCCTGGTCCGCATCGGCCCCGCGACCCGGCGGGCCGAGACCGGCGACGCCACTTCGGAGGTGGACGCGTGAACGGCGTACAAGGCGTACAGATGGCGGCCGAGGACCTGTCGCTGTTCGGCAAGGACGTCTGGTGGCTCGTGGTCATCAAGGCGGTGTTCTGCTTCGCCTTCCTGATGGTGACCGTGCTCTTCTCCATCGTGTGGGAGCGCAAGGTCGTCGCCTGGATGCAGCTGCGCATCGGCCCCAACCGGCACGGCCCCTGGGGCTTCCTCCAGTCGCTCGCCGACGGCGTCAAGCTGATGCTGAAGGAAGACATCGTCGTCAAGCGGGCCGACAAGGTGGTGTACATCCTGGCCCCGATCATCGCGGCGGTACCGGCCTTCATGGCCATCGCGGTGATCCCCTTCGGGCCCTCCGGCAACGAGGTCTCGATCTTCGGCCAGCGCACCACGATGCAGCTCACCGACCTGCCGATCGCGATGCTCTACGTGCTCGCGGTGGCCTCGGTCGGGATCTACGGCATCGTGCTGGCGGGCTGGTCCTCCGGCTCGACGTACCCGCTGCTCGGCGGCCTGCGCTCCTGCGCGCAGATGATCTCGTACGAGATCGCGATGGGCGCGGCCTTCGCCTCGGTGTTCCTCTACTCCGGGTCGATGTCGACCTCGAAGATCGTGGAGGCGCAGGGCGACCGCTGGTTCATCGTGCTGCTGCCGGTGTCCTTCATCATCTACGTCGTCACGATGGTGGGCGAGACCAACCGCGCCCCCTTCGACATGCCGGAGTCCGAGGGCGACCTGGTCGGCGGCTTCAACACCGAGTACTCCTCCATCAAGTTCGCGCTGTTCATGCTGGCCGAGTACGTCAACATGGTCACCGTCTCCTCCGTCGCGACCACCCTGTTCCTGGGCGGCTGGCGGGCGCCGGCGCCGATCTCGACGTACTGGGAGGGCGCGAACCACGGCTGGTGGCCGATGCTCTGGTTCGTCCTGAAGGTGCAGTTGCTGCTGTTCTTCTTCATCTGGCTGCGCGGCACGCTCCCGCGCGTGCGCTACGACCAGCTGATGAAGCTCGGCTGGAAGGTCCTCATCCCGGTCTCCGTCGTCTGGCTGATGCTCGTGGCGACGGTGCGGGCGCTGCGCAACGAGCGGTACGACTTCTCGGAGATCGTGCTGTACGTCGGCGGGGGCGTCGTCGCGGTCCTGCTGCTCTCCCTGGTGGTGGACGTCTTCCGCGACCGCAAGGGGAAGGCGGCCGCGGTGGCGGGCCCGAGCGACGCCGAGCCCTTCGATCCGCTGGCGGGCGGCTTCCCGGTCCCGCCGAAGCCCGGCCAGACCCTGGCACCCGTACCGCGCAGGCGGCCCCGCGGCGAGCGGGAGCTGATCGTCAGTGGCGGACCGAATACCGACAGTGACCGAGAGGAGGGTGCTGAGGATGTCTGACGCGGACGAGAACGAGAAGTGGCAGAACCCGGTGGCCGGCTTCGGCGTGACCTTCAAGGCCATGTTCAAGAAGCGGCTGACCGAGCAGTACCCGGAGCAGCCCAAGACCACCGCTCCCCGTTTCCACGGACGGCACCAGCTCAACCGCCATCCGGACGGTCTGGAGAAGTGCATCGGGTGCGAACTGTGCGCCTGGGCCTGTCCCGCCGACGCGATCTACGTGGAGGGCGCGGACAACACCGAGGAGGAGCGCTACTCCCCGGGCGAGCGCTACGGCCGCGTCTACCAGATCAACTACGCCCGCTGCATCCTGTGCGGGCTGTGCGTCGAGGCGTGCCCCACCCGGGCGCTGACCATGACGAACGAGTTCGAACTGGCCGACTCCAGCCGCGGGGCGCTCATCTACACCAAGGAGCAGCTCCTCGCCGGTCTGACGGAGGGCATGGTCGAGGCCCCGCACTCGGTGTTCCCGGGCACGGACGACCAGGACTACTACCGCGGGCTGGTGACGGAGGCCGCGCCGGGCACGGTCCGGCAGGTCGCCGTCTCCAAGGGCGAGAGTGCCGACGGGAACGCCACCGAGGGGGTCGGCGCGTGAACGCCATGGCCGCCGCTTCGCTCACCTCCACCGGTGAGGCCGTGCAGTTCTGGGTCCTGGGCACCGTCGCCGTGGTCGGCGCGCTGTGCACGGTCCTGCTGAAGAAGGCCGTCCACAGCGCACTGTGCCTGGCCGGGACGATGATCGTCCTGGCGGTCTTCTACCTCGCCAACGGGGCGTACTTCCTGGGCGTCGTCCAGGTCATCGTCTACACCGGCGCGATCATGATGCTCTTCCTGTTCGTGGTCATGCTCGTCGGCGTCACCGCGGCCGACTCGCTCAAGGAGACCCTCAAGGGCCAGCGCTGGCTGGCCCTGCTGTGCGGCCTCGGCTTCGGCATCCTGCTGATCGCCGGGATCCGCAACGCCTCCTTGAACCACTTCAACGGGCTGGAGAAGGTCAACTCCGCGGGCCACGTCGAGGGGCTGGCGACGCTGATCTTCACCAAGTACGTGTTCGCCTTCGAGATCACCGGCGCGCTGCTCATCACGGCGGCCGTCGGCGCGATGGTGCTCACCCACCGCGAGCGCACCGAGCGCGCCGCGACCCAGCGCGAGCTGGCCGAGAAGCGCGTGCGCGAGGGCGTCCAGCTCCCGCCGCTGCCCGCCCCCGGCGTCTACGCCCGGCACAACGCGGTGGACATCGCCGGTCTGCTGCCGGACGGCACGCCGTCCGAGCTGACCGTCAACAAGACCCTGCGCGCCCGGGGCCAGATCCGGGACGTGTCCGGCACGGCGCTGGAGGACATGAAGGCGCTGGAGCAGGCCTCGTCCGAGCGGCTCGGCCGTGAGGAGGCATCGAAGTGAACCCCGTCAACTACCTCTACCTCGCCGCCCTGCTGTTCACCATCGGCGCGGCGGGCGTGCTCGTCCGCAGGAACGCGATCGTCCTGTTCATGTGCGTCGAGCTGATGCTCAACGCCTGCAACCTGGCCTTCGTGACGTTCTCCCGGATGCACGGCAACCTGGACGGCCAGATCATCGCCTTCTTCACGATGGTCGTCGCCGCCGCGGAGGTCGTGGTGGGCCTCGCGATCATCGTGTCGCTGTTCCGTACGCGCCACTCGGCCTCGGTCGACGACGCCAGCCTGATGAAGCTGTAAGGGGCGCTCACAGTGGAGAACCTGATCGCGCTGCTGGTAGCGGCGCCCCTGCTCGGAGCGGCGGTGCTGCTGTGCGGCGGCCGTCGGCTCGACAAGGCCGGGCACCTGCTCGGCACCCTGTTCGCCGCCGCGTCCTTCGGGATCGGCGCGGTGCTCTTCGCCGACATGCTCGGCCGCGGCGCCGAGGACCGGGCGATGCACCAGCGGCTGTTCAGCTGGATCCCGGTGGAGGGCTTCCGGGCCGACCTCGGCTTCCAGCTCGACCAGCTGTCGATGACCTTCGTCCTGCTGATCACCGGCGTCGGCACGCTCATCCACGTGTACTCGATCGGGTACATGGAGCACGACGAGCGCCGCCGCCGCTTCTTCGGCTACCTCAACCTCTTCCTCGCGGCGATGCTGCTCCTGGTCATCGCCGACAACTACCTGCTGCTGTACGTCGGGTGGGAGGGCGTCGGCCTGGCGTCGTACCTGCTCATCGGCTTCTGGCAGCACAAGCCCAGCGCGGCCACCGCCGCGAAGAAGGCCTTCCTGGTCAACCGGGTCGGCGACATGGGCCTGTCGATCGCCATCATGCTGATGTTCACCACCTTCGGCACCTTCGCCTTCGGCCCGGTGCTGGGTGCGGCGGACGCCACGTCCGAGGGCAAGCTGACGGCCATCGGCCTGATGCTGCTGCTCGCCGCCTGCGGCAAGTCGGCCCAGGTGCCGCTGCAGTCCTGGCTCGGCGACGCGATGGAGGGCCCGACCCCGGTCTCGGCCCTCATCCACGCGGCGACGATGGTGACCGCCGGTGTCTACCTGATCGTGCGCTCGGGCGCCATCTTCAACGGGGCGCCGGACGCGCAGACCGCGGTCGTCGTGGTCGGCGCGGTGACGCTCCTCTTCGGTGCGATCGTCGGTTGCGCGAAGGACGACATCAAGAAGGCCCTCGCCGGGTCCACGATGTCGCAGATCGGCTACATGATCCTGGCCGCGGGCCTCGGCCCCATCGGCTACGTCTTCGCGATCATGCACCTGGTGACGCACGGCTTCTTCAAGGCCGGTCTCTTCCTCGGCGCGGGTTCCGTGATGCACGGGATGAACGACGAGGTCGACATGCGCAAGTACGGCGGCCTGCGGACCTACATGCCGGTCACCTTCGTCACCTTCGGCCTCGGCTACCTCGCCATCATCGGCTTCCCGGGCCTGTCGGGCTTCTTCTCCAAGGACCGCATCATCGAGGCGGCCTTCGCGAAGGGCGGCACCGAGGGCTGGATCCTCGGCGGCGTGGCCCTGCTGGGCGCCGCGATCACCGCGTTCTACATGACCCGCGTGATGCTGCTGACGTTCTTCGGCGAGAAGCGCTGGCAGCCGGCGCCCGACGCGGACGCGGTGCCCAGCGCCGAACCCGCGGCCGAGCACGCGGCCGGACGCATGCCGCACCCGCACGAGTCCCCGAAGTCGATGACCGTCCCGATGATCGTGCTGGCCTTCGGGTCGGTCTTCGCGGGCGGCTTCTTCGGGATCGGCGACCGGTTCCTGAAGTGGCTGGAGCCCGTCACCGGGCACGAGCACGGGAACCCGCCGGTCAGCGCCCTGACGGTGACCCTGTCCACCATGGTGGTGCTGGTCGTCGGCGTCGCGATCGCCTGGGCGATGTACGGGCGCAGGCCCGTCCCGGTGGTCGCCCCGCGCGGCTCGTTGCTCACCCGCGCCGCCCGGCGCGACCTGCTCCAGGACGACTTCAACCACGTCGTGCTGGTGCGCGGCGGCGAGCACCTGACCCGCTCGCTCGTCTACGTCGACCACAGCCTCGTCGACGGTGTGGTCAACGGAACGGCCGCCGCGGTCGGCGGGCTGTCGGGCCGGCTGCGCAAGCTCCAGAACGGCTACGCCCGCAGCTACGCGGTCTCGATGTTCGGGGGCACGGCGATCCTGATCGCCGCGACCCTGCTGATGAGGGCGGTGTGAGATGAGTTTCCCGCTTCTGACGGCGACGGCGGCGCTGCCCGCGGTCGGCGCGATCCTGACGGCGGCCGTACCGGCCGCCCGCAGGACCGCCGCCAAGTGGCTCGCGCTGCTGGTCTCGCTGGCGACGCTGGCGCTGGCCGCCCTCGTCGCGGTCCGCTTCGATCCGGGCGGCGACCGCTACCAGCTCACCGAATCCCACTCCTGGATCAAGGACTTCGGCGTCCGCTACGAACTCGGCGTGGACGGCATCGGGGTGGCGCTCATCGCGCTCACCGCCCTGCTGATCCCCTTCGTGATCGCGGCGGGCTGGCACGACGCCGACCCGCTTGAGACGCACTCTTCGCGCTGGCGGCCGACCCAGGGCTTCTTCGCCCTGATCCTGCTGGTCGAGGCGATGGTGATCATCTCCTTCGAGGCCACCGACGTCTTCCTCTTCTACATCTTCTTCGAAGCCATGCTCATCCCGATGTACTTCCTCATCGGCGGCTTCGGGGACCGGGCTCACTCCGGGACCGACGAGAACGCGGCCGCGCAGCGCTCGTACGCGGCGGTCAAGTTCCTCCTCTACAACCTGGCCGGCGGGCTCATCATGCTGGCCGCGGTCGTCGGGCTGTACGTGGTCGCCGGGAACTTCTCCCTCCAGGAGATCGTCGAAGCCCGGGCCGCCGGCACCCTGGACATGTCCCAGGGCACCGAACGGCTGCTGTTCCTCGGCTTCTTCTTCGCCTTCGCGGTGAAGGCCCCGCTGTGGCCGCTGCACACCTGGCTGCCCAACGCGATGGGCGAAGCCACCGCCCCGGTGGCCGTCCTGATCACCGCGGTCGTCGACAAGGTCGGCACCTTCGCGATGCTCCGCTTCTGCCTCGGCCTCTTCCCCGAGGCGAGCAAGTGGGCCACCCCGGTCATCCTGGTCCTGGCCCTGATCAGCATCGTCTACGGCGCGCTGCTCGCGGTCGGCCAGCGGGACATCAAGCGCCTGGTCGCCTACGCCTCGATCTCGCACTTCGGCTTCATCATCCTGGGCATCTTCGCGATGACCTCCCAGGGCCAGTCCGGCGCCACCCTCTACATGGTCAACCACGGCCTGTCGACGGCGGCGCTGATGCTGGTCGCCGGATTCCTGATCTCGCGCCGCGGCTCGCGGCTCATCGCCGACTACGGCGGCGTGCAGAAGGTGGCCCCGGTCCTCGCCGGGACCTTCCTGATCGGCGGCCTGGCCACCCTCTCGCTGCCGGGCCTCGCGCCCTTCGTCAGCGAGTTCCTGGTCCTGGTGGGCACCTTCGCCCGCTACCCGGTCGTCGGGATCATCGCCACCTTCGGCATCGTGCTGGCCGCGCTCTACACGCTGGTCCTCTACCAGCGCACCATGACCGGCCCGCTCAAGGAGGAGGTCCGCCACATGCCGGACCTGCGCCTGCGCGAGGTGCTGGTGGTCGCCCCGCTGATCGCCCTGCTCATCGGACTCGGCGTCTACCCGAAGCCGCTGACCGAGATCGTCAACCCGGCGGTGAAGCACACCATGTCCGACGTGAACCAGAAGGACCCCGAGCCCACCGTGCCGGTACAGAGCGTGGAGGCCGCCAAGTGAGCACGACCGCCGTGGGCCTGTGGTCCCTGGCCGCCGATCCGATCGACAAGATCCCGGCCCCGCACATCGAGTACGCGCAGCTCTCGCCCACGCTGATCGTGCTGGGCGCCGCGCTGATCGGCGTCCTCGTCGAGGCGTTCGTACCGCGCAAGGCCCGGTACCACGCCCAGGTGTTCCTCACCGTCGCCGCGCTCGCCTCGGCCTTCGCGGCCGTGGTGGCGCTCGCCGCGGGCGGGTACGGCACCGCCAAGGCGCACGTCGCCGCCATGGGCGCCGTCGCCGTGGACGGACCGGCGCTGTTCCTCCAGGGCACGATCCTGCTGGCCTCCGTCGTGGCCGTCTTCACCTTCGCCGAGCGGCGCCTGGACCCGGCGGCCCACGGCAGCCGGGTGGACTCCTTCGCCGCGCAGGCGGCGTCGGTCCCGGGCAGCGACAGCGAAAAGGCCGCCGTCAAGGCCGGTTTCGCCACCACCGAGGTGTTCCCGCTGATGCTGTTCGCGGTCTCCGGGATGCTGATCTTCCCGGCGGCCGACGACCTGCTGACCCTGTTCGTGGCGCTGGAGGTCTTCTCCCTCCCGCTCTACCTGCTCTGCGCCCTCGCCCGCCGCCAGCGGCTGATGTCGCAGGAGGCCGCGGTCAAGTACTTCCTGCTGGGCGCCTTCTCCTCCGCCTTCCTGCTCTTCGGCATCGCGCTCGTCTACGGCTACGCGGGCTCCGTCTCCTACGCCGTGATCGCGGACGTCGTGGACGGCACCGTCCAGCAGATCGACCCGGCCCTCGCGGGCACCATGGGCAACGACGCGCTGCTGCTGATCGGCGGCGCGCTGATCCTGATGGGGCTGCTGTTCAAGGTCGGCGCGGTCCCCTTCCACATGTGGACCCCGGACGTCTACCAGGGCGCCCCGACCCCGGTCACCGGTTTCATGGCGGCGGCGACGAAGGTCGCGGCCTTCGGGGCGCTGCTGCGCCTGCTGTACGTGGTCCTGCCGGGCCTGCGGTGGGACTGGCGGCCGGTGATGTGGGGCGTCGCGATCGTCACGATGCTGGCCGGCGCGGTCATCGCGATCACCCAGACCGACGTGAAGCGGCTGCTGGCCTACTCCTCGATCGCGCATGCGGGCTTCATCCTGGCCGGTGTGATCGCGACCTCCAAGGAGGGCGTCTCCTCCGTCCTCTTCTACCTGGCGGCGTACTCCTTCGTGACGATCGGCGCCTTCGCCGTGGTCACGCTGGTGCGCGACGCGGGCGGCGAGGCCACGCACCTGTCCAAGTGGGCCGGTCTGGGACGCCGTTCCCCGCTGACGGCCGCCGTGTTCGCGGTGTTCCTGCTCGCCTTCGCCGGCATCCCGCTGACCTCCGGCTTCGCCGGAAAGTTTGCGGTCTTCAAGGCGGCGGCCGAGGGCGGCGCGGGCGCGCTGGTCGTGGTCGGTGTCATCTCCTCGGCCATCGCGGCGTTCTTCTACATCCGGGTCATCGTGCTGATGTTCTTCAGCGAGCCGAAGGCCGACGGCCCGACCGTGGCCGTCCCCTCGGTGCTGACCATGACCACGATCGCGGTGGGCGTCGCGGTGACGGTGGTGCTGGGCGTGGCGCCCCAGTACTTCCTCGAACTGGCCGGCCACGCGAGCACGTTCGTGCGCTGACCGCTCCACCGCCGGACGCGCCGGGGCCCGGCTCCCCTTGCGAGGGGGGTCGGGCCCCGGC
>NZ_JBEXPB010000062.1:0-28896 GCF_040611795.1 Streptomyces sp. NPDC006529
CCGGTCCCCCGACCGGCCCCCGGAACCCGCGCGGCGCGTCCCCGGATGGATCTTCGGATCACATACTGGCGCCATGGGACTCCCTCACAAGCTGTCCGGCGCCGCGCGGGTATCGGCGTGGCTGGGCATCTGCGCGTGCCTGCTCGGTTCGGCGCCCGCCGGAGGCGGGGACGGGGACGCGCTCAGACTGGCGGTCTCGACGAACGGCGTGCCGGCTCCCGGGGTCCAGGTCCGGTCCGGACAGCAACTGCTCCGCCTCTACCACCTGCGGAACCTCGCGGAATACGGCCTGGAGAACGTAGAGGTGCGGGACCCGCAGGTCGTCGGTGGAACCGCGCGGTGCCCGAGCACCTCCTTGGCGCCCCTGGGCACGATGACCTGCCGTGCGACGCTTCCCGCCCTGGCGGGACGTCATACCGTCCGGGTCGCGGCGACCGGTGTTCCGGCCTGGGAGGGGTACCACTCTCCCCGGGCCTCCGCCCCCGCGGGGTACGACGCCCACGCCTCGACGCTGACCCTTCTGCGATCCGCCTCGCAGAAACGTCTCTCCTACCGTCTGGCCTACGCGGGCCCCGCCGACCTCGAAGGCGTGCGCCTGCGGGACCCGCTCCTGCTGACCGCCGGGCCGCTGACGTGTTCCACGGGGCCGGGCCTGCCCCGCCGACTGCCCGCCGGGGCCGGGGTCGAGTGCTGGGCCACCGCGCCGGCCCGGCCCGGCCGTTACGAGTCCGTCGCGGTGGCGTCCGGGACGACCCCGGACCGGGCCGTCTCCCCGACGGGGTCGATGCTGCCCCCGCTCGCCCTCACCGCCGAGGCGTCCGCCGCGTACTCCGTACCCGCTCCGCCCCCTCCGCCCGCGGCGCCCCGTCCGGCCGCGCCCGTTCCACCACCAGGGAGTCCACGGCCCCCCGGTGGTTCCCCGCCCCGCGGCACCGCCCCGGGCACCAGCCCGCCCCGCGGCCCGTCCGGCCGTACCACCCCACCCCGGGGAGCAGCGCGCCCGGGCCCCGGCAGCGTGCCCGCCCCCGCCCCCGGCGCCCCACCGCGCGGCGCCCGCGCCCAGCCGCCGGGGAACGCGCCCGGCGCGGCTGCGGATGCGGCTGCGGGTGCCGCGGCCGGTGTCGCCCCCGGCGCCGCAGCCGCTACGGCGGGCGTGCCCTTCGCACCGGGCGTCGCCGCGGCTCCCGGGACGCAATTCCTGGCGGCGGGGCCGGGCACACCGGCCGCGGCTGCCCCACCGGCTCTCCCACCGGCCGCCCCGGCGGCCGCTGAACCACCCACCGGCCCCACCACCCCCTCTGGCACCGGGCCCGTCACCCCACCCGCCACCCCACCGACCGCGCCGCCCCCTTCCGCCCCGGCCGCCCGTCGGCCCCCCGGCACGGCCCTGTCCGACGTAGGACCCCCACCGCGCCGCGAACCGCTGGCGGACAGCCTCGACTGGGCGTTCATCACCCTCCTGATCGTGCTGTTCCCCGCCCTTCTCGCCGCGATGAGCTCCACCTCCCGCACATCGAAACGGCAGGACGAAGGGGAAGGTGACTGAGGGCATGTTCGGCACAGGAATCCTGTACGCGCTCCTGGGCGCTGCGGCGGCATGCGGTCTGACCTGGGCCCTGTCCCGCAGCGAGGCATCCAAGAAGGCCCACCTGGAGGCCCCCGCACTGGGGTTCGTGGGCAGTGCGACGCTCGCGCTGTTCGTACTGACGGCCGCCTTCCTGGTGGCCAGTTCGTGGCAGCAGCGCAATGCCGCCACCGACCACACCTACCAGGAGGCGCGGAGCCTGGAGGCCGCCTACGCGCATGCCGGCGAACTGCCACCGGCCGTGCGCCGGCCGGCCCGCGAGCAGCTCAAGGCCTACACGCGGGAGGTGGCCGGACCCGAATGGACCCTCATGCGGAGCCGGGAGATGAGTCCGGCCGCCGCCGGCCTGCTCGACCGCGCGCGGCTGACCGTCGCCCGTGCGCAGGGTGCGAACGATGAACAGAAGAGCGCCCAGGACTCGGTCGCCTCCGCGCTGGACAGCGTGGTCATCGCGCGCAACCAGCGCTCCAGCGACATGCGGTGGGCCGTCCCGGATCCGATCTTCTACGCCCTGATCTCGACGGCCGTACTCGTCGTCCTCTTCCCGGCGCTGGTCGGCATCAATGCCGGCCCCCGGCACATGCTGGTGATGATCCTGCTCGGCACCGTCCTGGGTTTCGGCGTGTACCTGGTGTCGAGCCTCCAGCATTCCTTCACCCCGCCGCTCGGCATCGAGCCGGACGCCTACCGCCAGACGCTGACGCGTTACGACCAGCTCGACGCGGCCGCGGCGCCCGGGCCGCGAACGGGATCCCCTCCCGCACCCCGCTCCGGCACG
This sequence comes from Streptomyces sp. NPDC006529, assembly GCF_040611795.1. Classification (NCBI taxonomy): domain Bacteria; kingdom Bacillati; phylum Actinomycetota; class Actinomycetes; order Kitasatosporales; family Streptomycetaceae; genus Streptomyces; species Streptomyces sp. NPDC006529. The sequence continues at coordinate 2,364 of NZ_JBEXPB010000062.1, forward strand.
ACGACATGACGGTGGCCCGCCTCCCGTACGGACGGGATGACGGGCCACGCCACGGTGGTACCGCTACCAGCGGTACCAGCGGCCACCGCCCCCCGCGGGACGGGCGACGAAACCGATGAGCCACAGCACCAGAACGGCGATGGCGACCCACCACAGGACCTTCACGGCGAATCCCGCGCCGAAAAGGATCAGAGCCAGCAGAAGAACGAGAAGCAGGGGAACCATGGTTATCAACCTCCGAACCCTCGCGTGCCCGGCGTTCCCCCGCTCATGCGTTCGATCTTATGGGTTTCTTATCCGCCCTCGCGGGTAGCCGAGGACGCCCGGCAGCCCCGGGCGCGGGTGCCTGCGGGACCTGCGTCAGCCGGTGTTCGGGCGCCGCCGGTGGCGGAGGAACACGGCGCCGCCCGCGAGGGCGAGTGCCGCGCTGGAACCGCCGGTGAGGAGCAGGGTGGAGGACGGGTCGTCGGTCGCCGTGTGCGCGGAGCCGTAGCCGCTGGCGTACCCGTTGGTGTCGTACGCCGAGCCCGGGAGCTTGTCGGCGTAGCGGGCCTTGACCAGTTTCTGGTAGTCGCCGAGGGGCGCCGACGACTGGCCGCCCAGGCCTTGGCGGGCCTCGTCGTTGAGAGGTTCGACGGTGGTGAGTTTGAGCTGGTACCAGCCGCGGATCTGTGGCTCCGTGAACACGAGCGTGCCCAGGGCGGCCTTGCCGGCGTAGACGGCCTCGGTGTCTCCGTCGCGAATGGCGGCGAGGTGCCAGCCGCCGCCCTGGGTGGGGGCGAGCATGACGGTGGCGGTGCGGCCGTTGACGGTGGCGCTCAACGAGGAGACCAGCTGCGTCAGTTTGACCGCCTCGGTGGGGAGCGGTTTGGCGGTGCCCGCGACGAATGCGGGGGTGATCTCGTTCCGTGCCACCGGGTCCTTGATCGTGAAGGCCGGGAGGTTCTGGCACGGCTCGGCCGGTTCGGGAAGCGCCTGCACCGAGCCGCCGCCGATGTCGCCCGTGGGCAGCGGAGTGCTCAGGAAACGGCAGACGGCGTTGCGGACGTCGATCGACTTCACCGCGTTGAGGGCGGCCTGGTAGTCGGGGATGTCGACGGGGAGGGGGTCCTTGGCCACTGCCGCGTGGGCGGGGCCGACGACGCCCAGGAGTGCGGAGGCACTCAGTGCGATGACGAGGGACAGGCGGGAGGAGCGGGAGGCCGCCCGCATGCCGGACAGGTGGCGGCCGCCGGGGTCGCTGGTACAGCTGGTGTCGCGCATGTCGCCTGCCTTAGCGGGAGATGCCGATGCGGGAATGGGTCCACTTGGAGGAGCTGTTGCTCACGTAGTCGCTGTAGTTCCACCACGTGTACGTGGTGGTGTCCGGCCAGGGGTCGGCCACGGCGATCGTGCTGTTCGAGGTGTCGAAGCCGTAGACGACGTTCATGTGGCCGCCGCCCGAGGCCCACCCGATGCGGGCGCCGATCGGCCGGGCCGCCTTGACGTCGGTGTACACCTGGTTGAAGGTGGCCGCGCTGGCCAGGCCCGAGCCGGTGTGGCTCATGCCGAGGCTGCTCCAGCCCTTGGCCATGTCGTCGAGCGTGGCGGGCTGGTTGTTGCACCCGTAGGCGGGCTGGGCCCGGGTGCAGAAGTCGGCCTGGGTGGAGCCGTATCCCTGGAACTTGGCGATGGTCAGCCCGGAGGCGACCCAGCACCACTGGGTCTTCTCCTGCTTCAGCATGGTGATGGTGTCCTGGCCCGCTTCCGCGTGAGCCGTGCCTCCCATGGCCGCGAGTGATCCGACGGCGCTCAGCACGACGGCCGACGCTGCGGTCCGGTACCTGAATCTGCCCATGTTCCTGCCTTCCCCTGATGGGTGCATCGAGACGAGCGGGGCAATCTGGGAGGAATATGACAGCGCTTCATGCCCACGGCACGGGAGGCGCGGGCGAAGACTCCCCGTACGGGTGAGGGGCCGGGCATTCCCGGCACGGCACGCGCGGGGCGCCCCGACACTGGCCCGGTCGGGTGGCCGAGTGGAACGCGTGAGCACGGATGGGGAGCGTCATGACGAACGGCAGTGTCCTGCTGGCCTTGCGGGAGGACCCGCTGGGCGGGGGTGTCGGCGGCGAACAGCTGCGGCGCATCGGGAAGGAACTGGAGAACCGCGGGCTGGACGTGCGGTGGGCGCGGACGGTCGAAGGCGCCTGCGCGGTGCTGAGCACCGAGGCCGGCCTGTCGGGCGCCGTCGTGGCCTGGGACCTGCCGTCGGAGAGCGGAGCGGGGAGTTCGCAGAGCGGACCGGGGAGCGGGGAGGGCGGGGCGGTCCTGCGGCAGATCTCCCGGCGGTTCAAGGACCTGCCCGTCTTCGTCGTGATGTCGGAGACGGCCGACACGGGCCTGGACCAACTACCCCTGTGGGTCGCGGAGATCGCCGTCGGCTACATCTGGCCCCTGGAAGACACCCCCTCCTTCATCGCCGGCCGCGTGGCCCACGCGGCGCGCGCCTACCGCGAGGCGGTCCTGCCGCCGTTCTTCAAGGCCCTGCGCCAGTTCGACGACGCCCACGAGTACTCCTGGCACACCCCCGCGCACTCCGGGGGAGTGGCCTTCCTCAAGTCACCGGTCGGCAGGGCGTTCTTCGACTACTACGGTGAACGCCTCCTGCGCACCGACCTGTCGATCTCGGTGGAGGAACTGGGCTCCCTCTTCGAGCACAGCGGTCCGATCGGCGACGCGGAGCGCAACGCCGCCCGGATCTTCGGGGCGGACCGGACGTACTTCGTGCTGCACGGGAACTCCACCGCCGACCGCATGGTCGGCCACTACTGCGTCACCACCGACGAGATCGCCCTGGTGGACCGCAACTGCCACAAGTCGGTCCTGCACGGGCTGGTGATCTCGGGAGCGCGGCCGGTCTACCTCGTCCCGACCCGCAACGGTTACGGCCTGGCCGGTCCCCTTCCCGCCGACCAGACCCTGCCCGCCGCGGTCGCCGCGCGCATCGCCGGACACCCCCTGACCGCAGGAGCCACGTCACCGCAGGCCCAGTACGCCGTCGTCACCAACTCGACGTACGACGGCCTGTGTTACGAAACCCTGCAGACGGCCCGCGCGCTGGCTCCCAGTACGCCCCGGCTGCACTTCGACGAAGCCTGGTTCGCCTACGCCCGGTTCCATCCCCTGTACGCCGGCCGGTACGGCATGGCCGTGGGCCCCGACACCTTCGAAGGCGACGAGCGCCCGACGGTCTTCGCCACCCAGTCGACGCACAAGCTGCTGGCCGCCCTGTCGCAGACGGCCATGGTGCACGTGAAGTCCTCGCCGCGGGCGCCGGTCGAACACCACCGCTTCAACGAGGCGTTCATGATGCACGGCACCACCTCCGCCCTGTACCCGGCCATCGCCTCCCTGGACGTCGCCGCGGCGATGATGGACGGACCGCAGGGCGAATGGCTGATCCACGAGGCGGTCACCGAAGCGATCAGGTTCCGGCAGGCGGTCGTCCGTACCGGACGCCGGATCGCTGCCGCCGGCGACCGGTCGCCGTGGTTCTTCGGCGTCTGGCAACCGGATACGGTGACCGACCCGGCCGACGGGAGCACCGTCCCCTTCGCCGACGCCTCTCCGGCGCTGCTGGCCGCCGACCCCCGCTGCTGGGAACTCGACCCCGACGCACCGTGGCACGGCTTCCGGGGACTGAGCCGGGGCCAGTGCCTGCTGGACCCGATCAAGGTGACGCTGACCTGCCCGGGCGTCGACGCGAGCGGCGGGGCCGACGCGTGGGGCATTCCTGCCCGGGTCCTCACCACCTACCTGGCCGGCCGGGGCATCGTGGTGGAGAAGACCGACACCTACACCGCGCTCGTCCTGTTCTCCATGGGCATCACCAAGGGGAAATGGGGCACCTTGATGGACGCCCTCATGGACTTCAAGGCCCTCCACGACGCCGACACGCCCCTGCGGCAGGTACTGCCCCACCTGGTCGAGAGCCACCCGAAGCGCTACGGGCACCTGACGCTGCGGGCCCTGTGCCAGGACATGCACGAACACCTCACGCGCGCCGAACTGATCGACGCCCTCGACACGGCCTTCCAGCAGCTGCCCGAACCCGTCGTCCCACCGCAGGCCTGCTACCAGCAGCTGATCCGGGGCGGCACCGAACGCGTGCGCCTCGCCGACGCCGCCGGGCGCGTGGCGGCCGCCATGATCACGGTGACCCCGCCCGGCATTCCGGTGCTGATGCCCGGCGAAGCACTCGGAGCCCCCGGCGGTCCCGTCCTGCGCTACCTCGGGGCGCTGGAGGCGTTCGACCGGAATTTCCCCGGGTTCCACAGCGAGGCCCACGGAGTGTCCATCGACCCGGATACCGGCGACTACCTCATCGAATGCGTACGCGAGGACGTGGCGTCGCGGTGGCGCGGTTAGGGGGTGTCGTGCGGTCTGCTCCATGAGCAGGTGGCTTGTCCGTCGGCTCACCGCCCGGCGTCGGCCCCCCGGGTTTCGATCCGCCCGAGCGGGTGCGGGTCCGCCGCCAGTGCGTCCTGCGCCGCCTGCCACGACGGGTCGGCGGGGTAGAACTCGCTGCGCAGATAGGCACGGGTGAGCCGCTGGACCGCGGACACCCGGGCGGGATCCTCGTCCGTGGTCTCGGCCACGTCGTATCCGGAGATCCCGCCGAGGCCGTGTTCCGCGCCGAAGAGGGTCAGCAGGGATTTGCGGCCCGGGGAGAGGGTGTAGGGATCGGTGTGCCAGTCCGGGCCCCGGACCGTCAGGTGGGCGGAGGCGTCCTGGTCGCCGGCGACCACCAGCGCGGGCGTGGTCATGGTGGAGAAGTCCGTGGTCAGGAAGGCGGGATAGTTCTCCGCCACGAACGGGGTGAGGGCGTCGCCGCCCCGGCCGGGCGCGGCGAGCAGGATGCCCGCCGTGATCCGGGGATCGGCGAGATCCGCCTCCGTTCCGTCCTCCGGGTCGGTGAGCCGCGCACCCAGCAGCAGGCTTGCGGTGTGGCCGCCCATCGAGTGTCCGGCCACGGCGACCCGGCTCCGGTCCAGGCGGCCGAGGAGGTGCGGGACGGCGGTCTCGATCACGTCGAGCTGATCGATGATGCGTGACATGTCCTCGGCGCGGGACCGCCAGTACAGAGGTGCCCCGGGAGTGCCGGGATCCAGGCGCAGCGTCGCGGAGCCCAGGTGGGTGGGCTGGATGACGACGAAGCCGTGCGCCGCCCAGTACTGGGCGAGCGGCGCGTAGCCGTTCAGCGAGGAGAGGTGGTTCGAGGGGCCCATGCCGTGCGAGAGGAGGATGACCGGCAGCTCGCTACCGGTCAGCGGCGCGGAGACCCGTACCTGCAGGTCAACTGCCCGGCCGGGGGCGGCCAGTACGACCGGGCTTACCGATAGGACGGGAGCGGGCGGGCTGACGGCGCGGTCCGCGTAGGTCGTGTCGTTCATGATCCGGATGGCCCTTCCGTGGTGGGACGGCACGCTTCGGCTACACTCGGCCCGAAGCGGAACCTTGTTCCACTTACGATACGGAACACTGTTCCGTTTAGTCAACGGCGGGGAAGGAGAGCACGCGTGCCTACTGCGAGTGAGTCCGGAGGCGCGCCGCCGGTCCGGGGCAAGCGGGCCGACGCCGTGCGCAACCAGCAGGCGTTGCTCGACGCCGCTGCCGAGGTGTTCGTCGCCTCGGGCGTCGACGCACCCATCCGCGAGATCGCGGCGCGGGCCGGCGTCGGGCTGGGCACGATCTACCGCCACTTCCCCAACCGTGCGGACCTCGTCGTCGCCGTCTACCGCCACCAGGTCGAGGCCTGCGCCGAGGCCGGGCCGGCCCTGCTGGCCGGTGCGGCCGCTCCGCTCGAAGCGCTCCGCCAGTGGGTCGACCTGTTCGTCGACTTCCTGGTCACCAAGCACGGACTCGCCACGGCGATGCAGTCGGACAGCAGTGGCTTCGACGCGCTGCACGCGTACTTCCTCGACCGACTGGTCCCCGTCTGCGCGCAGTTGCTCGGCGCCGCGCAGGCTGCGGGGCAGATCAGGCCCGGTGTGCAGGCGTACGAACTGATGCGGGGCATCGGCAACCTCTGCATCGGGCGCGACGACGACCCCCGCTACGACCCGCGCCGCCTGGTCGGCCTCCTGCTGCGCGGGCTGGCGAGCGGCTAGCCGGGGAGATGCGGGACCACCGCCGCCGCCCGCCCTCGGTGTCGCTCGGCCGGGATATTCGGTGGTCGTTGTTTGCGGGGGTGTTCATACTGCCGCAATGGATCCGGTGACGATTGAGACCGAGCGTCTGCTGCTGCGGGCCTTCGTGCCGGCCGACGTGGATGCGGTGTACGAAGCCTGCCAGGACGAAGACATCCAGTTCTATACGCCGGTGCCGGTGCCGTATCGGCGTGCGGACGCGGAGAAACTCGTCGGCGAGACACTGCCCGCCCAGTGGGCCGAGGACAGGGACTACACCCTCGGTGCGTTCCGCAGGGACACCGGCGCCCTGGTCGGCTCGTACTGCCTGACCCTCATCAGCCGCGGCGTGTGGGAGCTCGGTTACTGGGCGGTCAAGGGACAGCGCGGCCGCGGGTATTCGGTGGAGGCTGCTCGGGCCCTGTGCGACTGGGGCTGGGCCACGCTCGACGTGCACCGCATCGAGTGGTGGGCCATGGCCGGGAACACCGGCTCGCGTGCCGTCGCCGAGAAACTCGGCTTCACCGTCGAAGGGACACTGCGCAATCGCGGAATCGCCAACGACGGCAAGCCGCACGACTGGTGGGTGGGCGGACTGCTGCGGCCCTGATGGTCGGTCCGGTGCTGCGAACGGCTGTAGCGAGCGAGAGACCTCCGTCCCGTGCGTGGCTGACTACGACGAAGTTGTCCTTCACCCGTCCTTCTTTACGCCTTCCTGCCTTCCCGCCTTCACGAGGAGATCGCCATGGCCGCCCAGTCCTTTCCGCCGATCGAGCCGTACGCGCACGGGCTCCTCGATGTCGGTGGCGGCAACAGGATCTACTGGGAGACGAGCGGCAACCCCGACGGAAAGGCGGCTCTGTGCGTGCACGGCGGGCCGGGCAGCGGGGGGCGCCGCAGCGGCCGCACGATGTTCGACCCCGAGGTCTACCGGATCGTCGTCTTCGACCAGCGCGGTTGCGGGGAGAGCCGTCCTCACGCCTGCGACCCGAACGTCAGCCTCGAAGACAACACCACCCACCACCTCGTCGCCGACATGGAGCGGCTGCGCGAGCACCTGGGCATCGATCGATGGCTCCTCTACGGCGGTTCCTGGGGTTCCACGCTGATCCTCGCCTATGCCGAGCGCCACCCCGAGCGGGTCTCCGAGATCGTGATCGTCGGCGTCACCACGACCCGGCCCGAGGAGACGGACTGGCTCTACCGCGGCGTCCGGCGGCTACTGCCCGGCCCCTGGGAAGCGTTCCGCGACGCGCTGCCGGAGGCGGACCGGGACGGCAATCTCGTGGCCGCCTACAACCGGCTCGTGAACCATCCGGACGCGGCGGTCCGGGACAAGGCCGCGCGGGACTGGTGCGCTTGGGAGGACGCGGTGATCGCCCACGAGGTGCTCGGCAAGCCCGGTGCCTACAGCGCCAAGCCGGACGACGCCCTGATGGCCTTCGTCCGGATCTGCGCCCACTACTTCGCCAACGACGCCTGGCTGGACGACGGACAACTCCTGCGCGACGCAGGGAGGTTGGCCGGCATCCCCGGCGTGCTGATCCACGGCCGGCTCGACCTGGCCAGCCCGCTGACGACCGCGTGGGAGCTGGCCAAGGCGTGGCCGGAGGCAGAGCTGATGGTGATCGAGGACTCGGGCCATACGGGCAGCCCCGCGATGCAGGAAGCGATCCTCAAGACGACTGAGCGGTTCGGCAGCAACAGCCGCTGACCCGCCCGGTATCAGCCACATGGTCGGCCGATCGGTCCCTGGTCCGGCGCGGCCCGCGCGGGACAATCGAGGTATGCCCCTGTCGAGAATCGCGTTGCCCGTTGCCGTCGGCGCCGTCCTGGCCCTGGTTCCCCTGGCCCGTCCCGGCGCCGTCGCGGACGACTCGTACCCGGCGTCCTCGGCGTCCTCGGCCGCCTCGGCCGCCTGCAAGGGAGCCCGTACCTGTTACGTCGACGTGTCCGTCGCCCAAGTCTGGGAGAGCCCCGACAAAGTGCGGGCGGTCGACGCGAAGGCGCTCACCAACCCGGTCGACATCCGGGGCTGGTTCGCCGCGATGGCCCCCGACATCAACCTGCGCCGCGACGTCCCGGGTGAGACGCAGGCCCTGTACGGGGGCCGGGTCACCGTGGTGGACACGATGACCAAGGACGGCGTTTTCTGGGACAAGGTGGTCGTCCACGGCCAGCCCACACCGCGGAACACGGGCGGCTACCCCGGCTGGGTCCCCGACCGGCAGCTGACGAAGCTACGGAAGAAGGCCCCGGCCGGCACGACCGCGCAGCGCATCACCAGCCCGACCGCCTGGGGTTACAGCTCGCGTCAGGCACTGGCGGCGGAGGCGCACTCCAGGGGCGCCACGGAGTACTCCTTCAATACGGAGTTCGCCGTGAAGCCGGTCGCGGGTGCCCCCTTCCTCATGGAGGCCCGCGCCAACGACGGCACCCCCGTCTACTTCAGGCGCGGCGACCTCGCGAAGGTTCCGGCATCCGGGGTGACCGGGGCCGACGTGGTGGCCCAGGCACGCAAGTTCCTGGGCCTGGAGTACCTGTGGTCCGGCACGGCCGGCTTCGGCTACGACTGCTCCGGACTGACGAGCCAGGTGTACTCCCTCCTCGGGATCACCATCCCGCGCGACAGCCAGCCGCAGTTCGACGCCGGCGGCGGCGCGGCGCCCGCGGGCTCGGCCCAGGGCGAACGGATCACCTCGCCGGCGGACCTCCGGCCGGGCGACGTCGTGGGCTTCGGCACCAGCACCACGAACGTCACGCACATCGGCATCTACGTCGGCAGGAACGCTCAGGGCGAACCGATGATGATCAACTCGCCCAAAACCGGGGAGAAGGTCCGGGAGGAGCCCCTGTCGAACCGTCCGTTCGTGGGCGCCACCCGCTTCATCAGCCCCTGATCCGCGCCGGGCGGGGACCGGGGCCGCCCGCCATGACGTGGCCTCGGTCCCGGTCGTCAGCGTTTCACGGGCCGCCGCGGCCGCCGGCGCCGCTTCTCGTACGCCTCCCGGATGCCGCCGGCCAGTCCCATGAGCATCGCTACCCCGACCATCCCCTCGGCCGCGGTACGCAGCCCCCGGCCGTGGACGTCACCGGCCGCCCGCGGGGAGACCTTGCCCTGCGGGTCGTACAGCACCGCCAGGGATTCGCCCTCCTTCGCGAGCCGACCGGGGACGTCCAAGTGCTTCGGGCCGCCCGCGGGGCAGTCCAGTCGGTGGTCGTAGGAGGTCCGGGTCGTGGAGGTCGGGTGGCCCTGGGCGTCCGTGGAGGACTCCGTCCAGGTGCGCTCGGTGACCTTCAGCACGACGCAGCGGATCTCGACGCCCCGGTCCTCCAGTGCGCTGTGCCCCACGGACACGAGTGCCAGGAAGGCGCCGATGCCGGCGGGGAGGGCGGACAGCGCGACGAGCGGGGCCCGGCGCCGAGCGGCGCGGGCGGCGTGCCAGCCCAGCAGGGCCGGCGGGAGCAGCAGGCCGGCGAGGATGAACCCCCAATTGCCCAGTGACCCGTACGCCGACCACCGGGCCACCCCGAACGCCAGCGCCGCGCTGAGCGGCGGCGCGGCCAGCGCCACTGCGGTCCGCCACAGCCCGCGCGCCCAGCCCCCGTGCCAGCCCGCCATGCCGGCCCCCCGCCGCTCGTTCCCGTGCGTATCAGGTAACCGCGACGGCGCGGGCCCGTAAAGAGCGCGGCGGGCCGGCTGCCCCGTACGTTCGGCGTAACGCGGACATGCCGGTCGGATCTCTGGCCCGTACCGCTCCGGCCGCGCGCGTCTACGGCACGCCTCGGCGGGTGCGTCAGGCGTCCGCGAGGAGCGGGTCGTACGGGCTGCTGGAGCGGCGGCCCGACATGAAGGAGAGGAAATCGCCGACGAAGGCGCTGCGGCCGTAGCCACCGCCGACGGCGCCCGGGTCACCGAGGTCGCCGAGGTCGCGGTGGAAGGCGGTGCGGAAGAGGGTGCGGTACTCGTGGGCGTCGATGCTCCCGTTGCCGTCCTTGTCGGTGGCGTCGAAGAGGACCTCGGCGACGCGGATGAGCGCGGGTCCGGCGAACGAGGGGACGGCGGCGGCGTACTCGGCGGCGCTGACCCGGCCGTCACCGTCGGTGTCCAGGGCGCTCTGGAGCTCGCGCCACCAGGCGGCGAAGGCGTCGTAGAGCCGGGTCTCCTCGGGTTCGTCCAGGTCGAGGCGGGTGGAGAGTTCGCGCGCCATGGCGGCGAGGTCCGGCCAGTCGAGGTGGCCGTCGCCGGTCTGGTCCAGTACGCGGCGGAAGAACTCCTCCGCCGCGCGCCGGCTTTCCGCGGTGGCCGCCGAAGGTGCCGGCTCCGCGGGGAGGTCGGCCTCGCCGCTCAGCGGCGTGAGCAGGCGGAGCAGTGCCGTGGCCCGCTTCATGCGGGCGCGCAGGGCGGCGACGGTCCGGGCTCGGGGGTCGTCGCTGCCGGGGGAGAGGGAGAGGACTTCGATGACGTATTCGGCGTTGAGCCACCCCTCGGGCAGGAAACGCGCGAGCCCGGCGGTGAGGTAGGCGCCTTGCATGAGGGTGGCGGCGCCGGGCATCTCGGGAAGACCCGCGCGGCGCCGGTACGGCTCGGGGAGCGAGGCGACGGTGATCACGCCGAGCAGGGGACCGACGACCGCCCGGCCGGCCGCCCACAGCGTCGGCGCACCCTCGAACAGCGCGGGGGCGGGCAGGTGGTCGAAGAGCCGGTAGAGGATGACGCGGACGGCCTCGGTGTTCTCCAGCTCGTTCTCGAGGACCCGGTCGAAGTACGGCCAGAAGCCGCTCAGGTCCTCGGGGAGTTCCGCGGCGTCGCCGTCGAGCGCGGCGAGGAACCTGCGGTACTCGGCGTACATCCGCTCCATCGTGTCCTGGTCGAGGGGCTGGCCGCTCAGCCGGCACATGGTGACGGCGCTCTCGAAGAGGGTGGCGACCACCCAGGCACGGGTCGGCCGGTCCATCGCGTCGTAGGCGCGGCCGCGGGAGTCGGAGCCGCTCATCCGGGCGTGCATCCGGTTGAGCCTGGCCGCCTCCCGTTCGCGTGCTGCCGGGTCGGCGCCGAACATGCGCCGCATGCTGAGGAAGGTGTTGCGCAGGCGGCGCCACGGGTGCGTGACGAACGTGGAGTTGTCGGCGAGGGCGGCGCCGATCTGCGGGTGGGCGGCCTCCAGCACAGTGGCGCGGATGATGGCGAGCGCCCAGCGCGGGTCGTCGAAGAAACCGCTGAACCGGGAGTCGGGGCCGAACAGGGGCGTCTCGTCGGTCGTTCCCGGGTGCACGTTTCCTGTGGTCACGAGGGGGCTCCATTCGTCCGGGGCGGCACGCCGCCGAAGCGGCGGTCGCGGCGCCGGTAGGTGTGCAGGCAGGCGAGGAAATCGGGGGCCCGGAAGTCCGGCCAAAGGGCCTCGGGGAAGACCCACTCGGCGTAGGCGACCTGCCAGAGCATGAAGTTGGAGATGCGCTGCTCGCCGGACGTACGGATGACGAGGTCGACGTCGGGGGTGTCGGGGCACGGCAGGTGGTCCGCGAACAGCCGCTCGGTGACCTCCTCGGCGGGCGTGCCGCTGCGGATCAGCGACCGGGTGGCCTCGACGATGTCCCGGCGGCCACCGTGGTCGAAGGCGACGGTCAGCGTCATCCCCCGGTTGTCGGCGGTCAGCGCCTCGAGGTCCTCGAAGTCGCGGGCCAGTTCGCGGGGGATGCGCGCGTCGGTGACCCCGAGGAAGCGGCAGCGGATGCCGCGGACGAGCAGCAGCGGCGCGTGCTTGCGCACGACCCGGCGGACCAGACGCATCAGGTAGTCGACCTCGGCGCCGGGACGGTTCCAGTTCTCGGTGGAGAACGCGTACAGGCTGAGCCACTCGACGCCGGCGCCCCGGGCCGCCTCGATGATGTCGATGACGGTGCTCTCCGCCGCCCGGTGGCCCGCCGTGCGCGGCAGTGAACGCAGCTGTGCCCAGCGGCCGTTGCCGTCCATCACGCAGGCGACGTGCCGCGGCACCCCGCGCACCGGACCGTCCCCGAGCCGTCGTTCGTCGCCGTACTGCCGCCCGTCCGTCCCGGTCTTGCGCCACCACGCCGCACGCTGGACACCGACACCGTGGTCCGTCACACCCAGCCCCCTCTCGCCCGCCCGCCCCGGCGCGCCCTCGCCCGGAGCGGCGCCACCGCTCCCGCCGCGCTCGGCCACGCCACCGCCGCATCGCCATGCCCGCGCCCCCTCGGGGGCGCTCCCTCCCAGGAGTCTGCCGCCGCGAAAGCGCCCTGACCGGCCGAACGAGTGAGCGTCACCCTTGGCTCATATGCCCGATTCCCGCGCTTCCGCGGTGGCCGGGGTGGCGGCGATGACCGCGATCGGCCACCTGATGGGCCGACTGCGCCGATGACACCCGACGTTCTCGCTGTCCTCGGGACCACGTAGTTTCTTGACCCTCACACCGTGTCAGGCGGTCAAGTCGGAGACACCATGTTCACCATCGGAGACTTCGCCCGGCACGGCCGCGTCTCGGTCCGGATGCTGCGTCACTACGACGCGACCGGTCTGCTGCGCCCGGCCCATGTCGACCCTGCCAGCAACTACCGCTACTACACCGGCGGCCAGCTCGCCCGCCTCAACCGGATCATCGCGCTCAAGGACCTCGGGTTCACCCTCCAGCAGGTCCAGGACATCGTGGACGAGAAGGTCGGGGCCGACGAACTGCGCGGCATGCTGCGACTGCGGCGGGCCGAGCTGGAAACCGCCGTGGCCGTCGCGGAAGCGCGGCTGATCCAGGTCGAGGCGAGGCTCCGAGCGATCGAGAGCGAGGGGCGCATGCCCACGAACGACGTCGTCATCAAGAGCGTTCCCACCGTCCGGGTGGCGGAGCTGACTGCGACCGCCGCCGGTTTCGGGCCCGAAGACATCGGCCCGGTCATCGGGCCGCTCTACGCGGAGCTGTTCCGGTGCCTGAACTCGGCGGGCATCGCCCCCACGGGTCCCGGCATCGCCCATTACGAGGACGCCCCCGCAGGAGGCGGTGCCATCCGCGTACACGCCGCCGTCCAGGTCTGCGCACCCCTCCAGGACGGCACCTTCCGCGTCCTTGACCTGCCGTCCCTCGACCAGGCTGCGACCATCGTGCACCGCGGCCCGATGGAGACCGTGCTGCCCGCCGCCCAGACCCTGGCCCGTTGGATCGATGGCAACGGCTACCGGTCCAGCGGCTACCCCCGCGAGGTCAACCTGGAGTGCCCCGAGGACCGCGACGAGTGGGTGACGGAACTGCAGGCACCGGTGACCCGCGCCTGATCGACTGCGCTCCACCGTGCCCATCGGCGGGGGCGGAGGCGTCGCTCCCGGGTCAGCCGGGGTTCCCGTCAGTCGTTGTCGTCCAGGGTGATGACGACCTTGATGTCGTCGTCCCGCGCGGTGAAGGCGTCGGCGGCCCGTTCCAGCGGGACCCGGCGGCTGATCATCCGCTCCAGCCAGGTGCCGTCCGCTTGGGACAACGCGGCCGCGGCCTGCCGGTAGTGGCGCAGGTTGGCGTTGACCGAGCCCACGACCGCGTCGTTCTCCAGGACGAGTTCACGGTTGATGCTGCCGGCGTCGACCGTGATGCTGCGGCCCTTGGGGGAGACACCGGTGAGGCAGACGATGCCGTAGGCGGCGGTGCCCGCGAGGGCGTCGAACACCAGGCTGCCGGCCCCCGTCGCTTCGATGATCACGTCGGGCCGGACGGATGCGGTCACCCGGTCGACGTCCCCGCTGTGGTGTGAGCGCCCAGGTCGGCGATCAGCGCGGGCTTGGGGCCGGTGGTCACCCGGTCGAGGACGTGCACCTCCAAACCCTTCTGCGATCCGAGGAGGGCGGCCGGCAACCCGATGGGCCCGGCGTCCTGGTCGCGCTGCCGGCCCGGCTGGCGGCGGTCCCGGCCGCCGAGGTTGCCGCCCGCTGGCCGGTCGCGGTCAACCTGCTGGCCGGGAGCCTGCTGGGTGCCTGGGTCGGGGCGTCCTGGGCGATACGGATGCGCTCCGCCACCCTCTACCGGGTGCTGGCCGCCCTGATGGTGCTCATGGCCGCGGCCGTGCTGGTCACGCACACCACGACCCTGGGCACGTTCGATCTGCCGTCGTGGGCGAAGGTGCCGTGCGGGGTGGTCGCCGGCTTCGGCATCGGGGTGGTCGCGGCGATCATGGGCGTGGCAGGCGGTGAGCTGCTGATTCCGACGATCGTGCTGCTGTTCGGGGAGGGGATCAAGACGGCGGGGAGCCTCTCCCTGCTGGTCTCGCTGCCGACCATGCTGGTGGCCTTCGCGCGGTACAGCCGTAACGGCAGCTTCGCCGTCCTCGGCGCGAACGTCCGCTTCGCGGCCATCATGGCCGCAGGTTCCCTCGCCGGCGCCGCCGTGGGCGGCCTGCTGCTGGGTGTGTTCCCGGACCTGGTGCTCATGCCCGCGCTGGCCGTGATCCTGTTCGTTTCCGCGGTCAAGCTCGCCCGTCACGACTGAAGCCGCGAGCGGCGGCGGGCGCCACCGGCGCCCGGTCCCGGCGGGGCGGGCTTGCGGAGGGCCGCGGAACAGCGGGAGGATCGATTCGGGCCGTCTGGTGCCCGGATCCCGGCGGCGGGCGTGCGTCAGGCCGTCCGGTCGCGGTGAGGTGAGAGGCCATGGACTTCCACATGACGATGAGGCGCTACGGGCCGACCGTGCACCTCGTTCCGGCCGGTGAACTCGACCTGGAGACCAGAGCCGCCCTGGACGAGGCGGAGGCCGCTCTCGACGGCGTCGAGTTGGTGGCCTGCGACATGGGAGAGCTGTCCTTCCTCGACGTCGCCGGGCTGCACGGCCTGCTCGGCTTCGTCCACCGCCTCGACGGGCGGAGCATCGCCTTCTTCACCTACGACTGGCAGCCCCAGCCGCTCCGGCTCCTCGATCTCATCGACAGCCTGCATCCGTCCCCCGGCGACCACGGAAGCCGCGGCGCACCCACCGAGCCGCTGCGCAGGTCCCTGGCGGAATCCGCTGCCGCGGCCCGCGCACGCGGGGCGGCCCGGGCCTGGCAGGACGCCATGCGCCGGGCGGCTGTCGCGCCACCGCTCCGCTAGGACGCGGGGGAGTAGGCCAAGTGGGCCACAGTGGTCGGCGACGCGGGCGCGGATGCTTGGTGGACGCGCGGGCCGGGCGTGAAGCTGCGGGGGACCGACGTGGTGTCTTTCTGGAGGGCGCATGGCTACCGGCACAGTGAAGTGGTTCAACTCGGAGAAGGGCTTCGGCTTCATCGAGCAGGACGGAGGCGGCCCGGACGTCTTCGCCCACTATTCCAACATTGCTTCCAGCGGCTTCCGCGAACTCATCGAAGGCCAGCACGTCTCCTTCGACGTCGTCCAGGGACAGAAGGGCCTCGAAGCGCAGAACATCACCGCCGAGTAGCGGTCACCACCGCCCGAGGGGCCCCGGACGAGGGGCCCCGGACAACACCGTGTTCCCGGGCCCCTCCGCCTTCCCCGGCCTCCGGTGTGGCATCAACCGCCCAAGCCGGGGCAGGAGCGGCGGCATGACCATTCTGCTGATGTTCCTGCTGCCCCTGGGCCTGGCACTCGTCCTCCTGGCGACCGGTGAGCCGGGCCGTCACGGCCGGCATCGTTCTTGATGCCTACCGGCTGATGCCGGCTCACTCCACCGCCGCGAGCCCGTCCCCGAGGGAGCTGCGGCGGTACAGCACCTGCCGCCCCTGCCGGGCCCGGGTGACCAACCCGGCGGCGAAGAGCACCCGCAGGTGCTGCGACACGGCGCTCGGAGTGACCCGTAGCAGGCGCGCCAGTTCCGCCGTGGCCCGCGGCTCCTCCAGCAGCCGTAGCAGCCGCGCCCTCGGGGCGCCGAGCAGGGGTACGAGGGCCGACGCGTCCCGCGCCGCACCCGGGCCCCCGTCCGGCACCGGATGCCACAGCGTTGCCACCCCGCGGCTCGGGTAGATCAGGGACGGCGCCTCCTCCGCGCTGACCGGGGGCGCGGGCTTGTGCGCGAAGACCGAGGGCACCAGGAGCAGCCCCCGCCCGGCGGCCCTGACCCGGTGCCGGCCGATCATCTTGTCGATGTAGAGGACCCCGTCCTGCCAGCGAAGGCTCGGGTGCATGTCGGCGAACAGCAGCCGCGCCCCGCCCATCGCCAACCGCCTCGCCCGGTAGGTCATGTCGGCCTCCACCACGAGCCGCACCTGCGGCCACAACGGCGCCACGGCGATCTCCCAGTAGCGCAGGAGCAGATCGCAGACCCGGTCGCGCAGGGCGGCCACGGCCACGTCGTCGTCGGTCTCGACGACGGCCAGCAGCTCCGGCACCCGGCCCGGTGCGTGCGCTGCCAACAGGTCCCGGCGGACCAGCGCGGGCGGCGTCCGGCGGGCGAGCGCCAACTCGTCCGCGAAGGAGGGGGCGAAGGCCGTCGGCCGGGGTGTCAGGAAGTCGGGCAGCGTGAGCCGCACCGCCACCAGGGACAACAACAGCCCCGTATCCAGGCCGTCCAGGGCGCCCAGCACGGATCTGCGCCACGGCAAGTGCACGGCCGACAGACCCGGATCGCGCAGCACCCGAAGGCTGACCACCGTCTCACTGAGCGGCGACACCGCGAAACGCGTGTCGGCGAGGTCCTCGACGCCGAGCTCGAAGCTGATCATTAAGCCGTACGCTACATCGATTGGCCGCCCGGCGTCCGTGCCCTGGAATTCCCCCATGACCTCCCCCACCCGCGCTCCGCGCACGGGCCCCGCGAGCGGCGGCGCCGGAATGAGCCGCCGGCTCGTGGCCCTCCTGGCCCTGGCCTGCGCCGTGGCCGTGGGCAACCTCTACTTCCCGCAGGCGATCGGCCCGCTGATCGCCGCCGGACTGGACGTTCCGGCGGACCGGGCCGCCCTGGTCGTCACCGCCACCCAACTGGGCTACACCGCCGGGATGGTGCTGCTGGTACCGCTCGGCGACCGGGTCCGCCACCGGCCGCTCCTCGTCACCGTGCTCTCGCTCAGCGGTCTCGCCCTGCTGGCCGCCGGCTGCGCCCCCGGCCTCCCGCCGCTCGCGGCGGCGAGCGCCCTGGTCGGGCTCACCACCGTGGCCGCGCAGATCATCAGCCCGCTGGCCGCCGGTCTCGTCGCCCCCGACCGGCAGGGGGAGGTCCTGGGTACGCTGCTCAGCGGCTCGACCGCCGGCATGCTGCTGGCCCGTACCTTCAGCGGAACGCTCGGCGAGTGGCTGGGCTGGCGGGCCCCCTACCTGCTGGCCGCCGCCACGGCGCTGGTCCTGGCGGCCGTCATGGCGTACGCGGTGCCGTCCACCACTCCGGCCGCCCCCGCCACCCGGCGCTCGTACCTCGCGCTCCTCGCCGAACCGGTGCGTCTGCTGGGTGCCGAGCCGGAACTGCGCCGCTCCTGCCTCTACCAGGCCGCCGTCTTCGGCGGGTTCTCCGCCGCGTGGACCTGCCTGGCGCTGCTGCTGACCGGGCCGGTCTACGGCTACGGCGCCGAAGCCGTCGGGCTGCTCGCTCTGGTCGGCGCGGCCACCATGGTGTGCACGCCGTTCGCCGGGCGCCTGGTGGACCGCCGGGGACCCGGGCCCGTCAACCTGCTGTCCCTGCTCGGCGTCCTCGCCGCCGCCGCGATCCTCGCGGCGGGCACCCTGGGCGGCACGCGGGGGCTGATCGCCCTCACCGCAGGCACCCTCGTACTGGACATCGCCCTGCAGTCCGGCACGCTGGCCAACGTGTCACGGGTGTACGCGCTGCGCCCCGACTCCCGCGGCAGGCTCACCACCGCCTACATGACCTGCGCCTACCTGGGCGGCACCGCCGGCTCCTGGCTCGGCGTCCGGGCCTACACCGCCTTCGGCTGGCCGGCCGTCTGCGCCTTCATCGCCCTCCTGGCGACGGGCGCCCTCGCCCGCCATCTCGCCCCGTGATCACCGACCGAGACCGCGCCGGTCGCGCCGCCGCGCCGTCATGCGCCGGGGGTGGCCCCGGGAGCGTGGTTCACGGTAAAGGTGAGGTCCCGGCCCTGCAGGGTCGGCCCGTTGAAGGTCCCGCCGCTGATGGTGTTGTGCACCGCATCGCCCGGAGCGGCCTGCGCGCGGCTCCACCACTCCTGGAGCAGTTCGCCGAACTCGGCGTCCAGGGCCGCTCGTACGCCCAGAGCCGTCGCCAGCGCCTGAGCCCGCCCGGGGTCGTCGGGGGCGTGTTCCAAGGCGGCCGCTTCCGCCTCGCCCGTACTGATCCCGGGCAACCCGTCCGCTGCCGCACCCTCCGCCGGACCGCGCCGGAACTGCCGCCGCAGCAGGGCCGTGAGCCCCTGCCACGTCTGGCGCCCGGCCTCACCCCCGAGCGAACCGGCCAGTGCCGCAAGCGCTGATGCCGTAATCGGGTCCATGTTGTCTACTTTCGTACGTCGTTGGCGGTCCGTCAGGCGGTGATTTTACGCGCGATCCGGGGAGAGGGGCCGGGCCGCTCTTGGGCGTGCTGCCTCGTCCGGGGGGTGCGTACGCTTCCCCTTGCCCACACCCGCGCGGCGAGAGGACGCAAGCGTGCACGACCTGCATGTCACCGGAGCGACCGGCGCCGCAGTGAGCAATGCGATCTCCGGCGGTTCGTTCGGCACGAGTGTGCAGGCCGGCACGATCCACGGTGGTGTGCACGTCCATCACCAGCCGCCCCCGCGCCTCGTGCCCATGCAACTGCCCCCGGTTCCGGTGCACTTCACCAACCGGACCTCCGAGGTCGGTCTGCTCGACAGGGCATGGGACGCATCGCAGGGCAACGGCGCTCCCGCGCTGGTGCTGCTCAGCGGTCCCGGCGGGGCGGGCAAGACGGCGCTGGCCTCGACCTGGGCCGGGTTGCGGGCAGACCGGTTCGCGGACGGCCAGCTGTACGCGGACCTCGGCGGTTTCCGTCCGGAACAGCCGGTGGAGGTGACCCAGGTGCTGGGCGGATTCCTGCGGGCACTGGGCGTCGCACCGGACGAGATGCCGATCACCGTCGAGGAACAGGGCTCGTTGTTCCGGTCGTTGACCGCACGGTCACGGCTGCTGATCCTGCTGGACAACGTGACCTCCGCCGCGCAAGTGGCTGCTCTGATGCCGGGATCCGCCGGCGGCATGGTCGTCGTCACGAGCCGCCTGCGGCTGGCCGGGATACTGGCCCGCGGCGGGACCCTGGTGGAGGTCGCGTCCCTCACGCAGGACCACGCGGTGGAACTGCTCGAACGCGCCGTGGGCAGGACCGTGGAGGAGGCCGAGGCACAGCAGCTCTCGGACCTGGCCGGGTTGTGCGCCGGGCTGCCCCTCGCCCTGCGCGCGGCCGGGGCGCGGCTGGCGGCACGCCCGCGCTGGCCGGTCGGGCGCATGGTGCGGGAACTGGCCGACGAGCAGCGGCGGCTGGCTGCTCTGTCGGTGGACGAGGGGATGTCCGTGACGAGCGTCTTCGATCTCTCCTTCCGCGGGCTGTCTCCGGCGCAGGCACGGGCATACCGGCGCCTCTCACTGCACCCCGGCCGGGACTTCGGGCCGGCTACGGCCGCCGCGGTGGTGGAACTGCCCCCCGATGAAACCTCCGACGTATTGGAAGCGCTGGTGGACGCCAGCGTGCTGGAGGACATGGGGGTCGACCGCTACCGCTTTCACGACCTGGTCAGGCTGCACGCGAGGGAGCGTGCGGCGGAAGAGGGCGGCGACGCGGAGGCCCGCGCCGTCCTGGAGTGCATCCTGGGGCAGTACCTGCGGGTGGCGGTCGCGGTCGACCGGGCGGTGATGCCCGGCGAATGGCACGTGGGACCGGCCTATGTGCGCGAGGGGCGGACGGAAACCGTCTCGGCATCCGCGGGCGAGACGCTGGACACCTTGGAGGACGAACTCCCCAACATCATGGCGGTGTTGCGGGCGGCGAGCGATCGCGCCGAGCACGCCCACGAGCACGAGCGCGAGCGCGAGCGCGAGCACGGGCATGAACTCGACCAGCTGATCTGGCAGCTGTGCGAGGCCATGTGGTCACTGTTCCTGTACCGCAAACACTTTCCGGACTGGATCGCCGCCTACGGCATGGGCATCGCGGCCGCGGACCGGTGCGGTGACCCGGCAGCGAAGTCCCGGATGTACCACCGGCGCGGACTCGCCTTCCACAATCTGCGCCGCCGGGAGGAAGCCCGCGCCGACGGCCGGGCCGCGCTGGAGGCGGCGCGGGCCGCCGGGCACGAGCCGGCCGAGTCGGCCGCGCTCCAGCTCCTGGGGATCGCCGCACGCGCCTCGGGACGGTACGACGAGGCGATCGAGACGCTGGGCCGGGCAGCGGCGCTCGACCGCCGGGCGGGGCAGGTCCGTAGCGAAGCCCTGGCCCAGAGGCTCCTGGGCTCGGCACACCAAGCCGCCGGTCACATCGGTCCGGCGGTCGACGCGCTGGAACGGTCCGTGGAACTGGCTGCCGGGTTGTCCGACCCTCCCGTGCTGGCGATGAGCCGCGTGTACCTCGCGGAAGCACTGACCCGCGCGGGACGCGCCGACGAGGCGCTCGAACTGGCCCGGGCCGCCTGGGCCGTCATGGAGGACTCCGGCTCCCGTCAGTACCGCGCGGTCGTCATGATGGCCTGGGGCCAGGCCGCGGAGGGAACCGGCGACCTCGCCACCGCCCGGCAGCGGCTGCTCAGCGCGCTCGACCACTTCACGGAGGCGGGCGTACCGGACCTACGGCCCGTCCGGACGGCACTGGACCGGGTCGAGGCCGCCCTGAGCACCGACTCCCGGGAACCGCCGATCGCCTGACCGCCGCCCTTGCGCGTCCGGGCACCTCGGTGGCGACGGCCGAGCCGTACGCTGCGGACGGTGCGGCGCGTCGTCGTGGAGGACGCCCACGCCTGACCCCTCCCCCCGGCTCGCCGGCCGACGTCCGGACCCCGGAACCGTTCGCAGGCTCCTGTGCGCTTGAACCGCGACGGGCGGGGCAGTCGACGAGTCGATGATCACCACCTGATGGATCCGCTGGCGAAAGGCACCCCCATGCTGATGGCTCACCCGGCCGTGCTTCCCGGCCTCGTCGACCGCTACTGGGCGCTGTCCGTACTCGATGCGGCAGGAGACGACTCGCCCGTGCGCAAGGAGCTCGAAAGCGTGGAGCGAGCCCTGTGCGTGGCCACCGGCACCGCGGACGTCCACGCCGCCCTGATAGCCGCTCGCCACCGCCTGCCCGGTACGGGTCCGCTCGACGACTCCGTACTCGCCTCCACCTGAGACGGCGAGCACCTGAACGCCGTGCCCGCGCAACGAGGGGCGCCCGCCCCGGAGTGCCGGGGCGGGCGCCTGAGTGAGCGGGACGGCCGGGGAGGAGTCCGGTTTTGCCGCGCTCACGGTCTCGCGGAGCTGGGAAAGCCGCTGGTGCGCGCTTCGCCCGGGGGACCGAGCGTCAGTCGTTGACGCAAACGTTGCCGAAGGCGGGGTTCAGGACGCCGACGACGTTGACGCTGTTGCCGCACACGTTGACGGGAACGTGGACCGGGACCTGGGCCAGGTTGCCGGACAGGACACCGGGCGAGCCGATGGCCGCGCCCTCGGCGCCGGCGTCGGCGGCAGCCATGCCGGCGCCGCCCATCATGACGGTGGCCGCGGTCGCGGCGATGGCGAAGCTCTTCTTCACTGCGGACATGACGTATCTCCTCGAACATGTTGGGGTGGGGGTCCTGCCGGGCCAGAGCCCTGACCTGCGTAACGACTGCCCGGAGGGTCGGGTAACGGTTTCGTCTGCCGACCGCACGGGTGTACCTCCCGCATGGCCATGGGGGGTTTCTCCGCCCGATCCGCCGTTAAGGATGCGTAAAGGTTTTTCCGGGGGCGGTCCGTCGAAAGCCCGGGCCGCGTCTTCCGCACGCGGGGCCAGGGAGGCTCATGGCGCGCTCCCCGCTGCCGAGTTGCCTGCTGCGCGCGGGTCGTTGAGGTATGCAGGCCCCCGGGGGTGGCGGACGGTGCGCGGGGCACACGGGCGGAGCGGGTGGTGGAGTCGGCCTGTCCGGTGCGGGCCGCGGTGGCGGCAGCCCCATACTCGTTGATCGTTGCGAGGCCCTCAGCCGATGGCCGTCGTGCAGGAGCTGAGGAAGGTCGGGAGAGGTCGATGGGGGACATGAACGAAGTGGACAGGGCGGGGATGCCGGAGGTGGTGGACAGCCCCGCGACGCGGCCGCAGCCCACGGGCAAGGTCGCGCAGTGGATGCTGCGGCACCGGGTCCAGCCGGTGGGACCCGCCGCGGGCGAGGGGCACGCCGTCCCGCACGCGTGGTGGAAGGTGATGTGCCTGACCGGAGTGGACTACTTCTCCAGCCTCGCCTACGTCCCCGCGATCGCCGCGCTGGCCGCCGGAGCGGTTTCGCCCCTGGCGACGCTGCTGATCGTGGCCCTGACCCTGCTGGGGATGCTGCCCATGTACCGGCGGGTGGCGAAGGAGAGCCCCCACGGTGCCGGTTCCGTGGCGATGCTGGAGGACCTGCTGCCGTTCTGGTGGGGCAAGCTGTTCGTGCTGGTCCTGCTCGGCTTCGTCGCCACCTCGTGGATCATCACGATCACCTTGTCCACGGCTGACGCCTCCGTGCACGTGGTCGAGAACCCCTTCTTCCCTCCCGCGCTGCACGGCCACGAGGTCGCGCTCACGGTGACGCTGCTGCTGGTCCTGGGAGGGGTGTTCCTGCTCGGGTTCAGCGAAGCCGTCAGCGTGGCCATCCCCCTGGTCGTGGTCTTCCTCGTGCTCAACGCCGTCGTCATCGGCGTCGGCCTGGTCCACGTCTTCACCACCCCCGGAGCCTGGTCCGCCTGGACGGACGCCCTCGCCGACGGCGGGGGAGGGATCGGCCACCTGATGGGCCCGGCCCTGCTGGCATTCCCGCTCCTGGTCCTCGGCCTGTCGGGCTTCGAGACCGGCGTGAGCATGATGCCGCTCATCGCCGCCGAAGGCGCCGATCCCGAGCAGCAGCTCCGCTCCCGCGTCCGCAACGCCCGGCTCCTGCTGACCACCGCGGCCCTGATCATGAGCGTCTACCTGCTGGCGGCGAGCTTCGTCACCACCGTCCTCGTCCCGCACAAGGAGTTCGAGCCCGGCGGCGGCGCCAACGGCCGCGCACTGGCCTACCTGGCCCACGAACAGGTGGGAGAGGCGTTCGGCACGGTCTACGACATCAGCACCATCCTGATCCTGTGGTTCGCCGGTGCCTCCGCCATGGCCGGGCTCGTCAACATCGTCCCCCGCTACCTGCCCGACTACGGCATGGCTCCCGAGTGGGGGCGCGCAGTACGCCCCGTCGTGATCGTCTACACCGCCCTGTGCGTCCTCATCACCATCGCCTTCAACGCAGACGTCGACGAACAGGCCGGCGCCTACGCCACCGGCGTCCTGGCCATGATGGTCTCCGGCGCCTTCGCCGTCACCGTCTCCGTCGCGCGCCACCGCCGCCGCGCCACCACCGTCGGCTTCGCCCTGCTCACCGCGGTGCTGCTCTACGCCCTGGTCGCCAACATCGTCGACAAGCCCGACGGCATCGTCATCTCCGGGTTCTTCATCGCCGGGATCATCATCGTGTCGCTGATCTCCCGGGTCTCACGCACCACGGAGCTGCGCGCCGACCGCATCGTCTTCGACGACGCCGCCCGCCGGTTCATCGACGACACCCTCGCCCACGACAACGCCATCAACATCATCGCCAACCGCCGCCAGACCGGTGACGTCGACGAGTACGGCGGCAAGGAACGCGAACAGCGCGGCGTCAATCCGGTGCCCGGCGCAGCCGACGTGCTGTTCCTGGAGATCGACGTGATCGACCCCTCCGACTTCAGTGACACCCTCAGCGTCCACGGCGTCGAAGTCGACGGATACCGGGTACTGCGCGCCGACGCGCCGGCGGCCCCGAACGCCATCGCCGCCATCCTGCTGGCCCTGCGCGACGCCACCGACGTCCAGCCGCACTGCTACTTCGCCTGGGCCGAGGGCAGCCCGCTGGTCCACATGGTCCGGTACTTCCTCCTCGGCCGCGGCGACACCGCCCCGGTGACCCGCGAGATCATCCGCAGCCACGAACCCGACCCGGCCCGCCGCCCCGGAATCCACGTGGGCGGCTGACCCCGGCGTCAGTCGGGCAGTGCCACGGTGAGGTCCACCTCGACGAGCTGTCCGGAAAAGCCCAGCTGGGCCACGCCCAGGAGGGTGCTGGCGGTGGTGAACGCCGGGCCCAGGGCGGACTCGGTGAGCCGCCGCCACACGGCTGCGAGGTCGTCCCTGTCGTCGCTCCGTACGTAGATCACGGACCGCACCACGTGCTGCGGCCGGGCACGCACCGCCGCCAGCGCGGTGAGCGCGTTCGCGACGACCTGGTCGGCCTGTGCTTCGAGGGAACCGGAACCGACGAGGTCGCCGTTGCGGTCGAGCGGGCACTGGCCCGCCAGGTAGGCCGTACGTCCTGCCTCCACCACCGTGATGTGGTGGTAGCCGGGCGTCTCGTGGAGCTGCTCGGGGTTGACGCGGGTGATCTTCTCAGCCATGTCGGTGAGTCTGACCGACGTGGCGCCGGCCCGCACCGCAATTTCCCCGCCGGCAAGCGCTCCCCGGCAACCGGAGCCGAACGGGCTGATGGCGGGCCCGGGCCCCGGCTCCCGGCGCCCTCTCCCGGCCGTCGGCCCCCGGGCAGACCGGGGGCGTACCGGGGGCGCGGTTTCGGGTGTGGTGCACTTGGTTCCGGCACACCTCAGGTGAGGGCGGGCCTTGGGTTGAGTTGAGGAGATGGGGCAGGGATATGGCCAAGCCGGCGGTTGCTCGTGCGGGTGCTGTGGCGCCGGGCGCGGTGGGGGAATCCGAGCTGCGGCAGCTGCTCGCCGGACTGACGGCGGTGCGCGACGGCGACTTCGGCACCCGGCTGCCCGATGCGGCGGACGGGCTCCTCGGTGAGATCGCGACGGTCTTCAACGGGATGGTGGACCAGCTGTCGCTGTTCACCTCGGAGGTCACCCGGGTCGCCCGCGAGGTCGGCACCGAGGGGACGCTCGGCGGTCAGGCCGAGGTGCCCGGGGTGTCGGGCACGTGGGCCGACCTCACGGACTCGGTGAACGCGATGGCCGGAAACCTCACCACGCAGGTCCGTGACATCGCCCAGGTCGCGACCGCGGTGGCCCGGGGCGACCTGTCGCAGAAGATCGACGTCGCCGCGCGGGGCGAGATCCTGGAGCTGAAGGACACCGTCAACACGATGGTCGACCAGCTCTCCTCCTTCGCCGACGAGGTCACCCGTGTGGCCCGGGAGGTGGGCAGCGAGGGCCGCCTCGGCGGACAGGCCGAGGTACCGGGCGTCGCCGGAGTGTGGCGGGACCTCACCGACTCCGTGAACTTCATGGCCGGAAACCTCACCGACCAGGTCCGCAACATCGCCCAGGTGACGACGGCGGTCGCCAAGGGCGACCTGTCGCAGAAGATCGACGTGGACGCCCGGGGCGAGATCCTGGAGCTGAAGAACACCATCAACACGATGGTCGACCAGCTCTCCGCCTTCGCGGGAGAGGTGACCCGCATGGCCCGCGAGGTCGGCACCGAGGGCATCCTCGGCGGCCAGGCCGACGTGAAGGGCGTCTCCGGCACCTGGCGGGACCTGACCGACTCGGTGAACTTCATGGCCGGGAACCTCACCTCCCAGGTGCGCTCCATCGCGCAGGTGGCGACCGCGGTCGCGCGCGGCGACCTCTCGCAGAAGGTCCGGGTGGACGCACGCGGCGAGATCCTGGAGCTCAAGACCACCATCAACACGATGGTCGACCAGCTCTCGGCCTTCGCCGACGAGGTCACCCGCGTCGCCCGCGAGGTCGGTACGGACGGCCGGCTCGGCGGCCAGGCCGACGTGAAGGGCGTTTCCGGCACCTGGCGGGACCTGACCGACTCGGTGAACTTCATGGCCGACAACCTGACGGCGCAGGTGCGCTCGATCGCCGAGGTCACCACGGCGGTGGCGCAGGGCGACCTGTCGCAGAAGATCCGGGTGGACGCACGCGGCGAGATCCTGGAGCTCAAGGACACCATCAACACGATGGTCGACCAGCTCTCGGCCTTCGCGGACGAGGTCACCCGCGTCGCCCGCGAGGTCGGCACCGAGGGCAACCTGGGCGGCCAGGCGACGGTGCGCGGGGTGTCGGGCACCTGGAAGGACCTGACCGACAACGTCAACGTCATGGCGTCGAACCTGACCGGGCAGGTGCGGTCCATCGCCCAGGTGGCGACGGCCGTGGCCAGGGGCGACCTGTCGCAGAAGATCACGGTGGAGGCGAAGGGCGAGGTCGCCGCGCTCGCCGGGGTCATCAACACGATGGTGGACACGCTGTCCGCCTTCGCCGACGAGGTCACCCGCGTCGCCCG
>NZ_JBEXPB010000063.1:0-28795 GCF_040611795.1 Streptomyces sp. NPDC006529
GCGCCCCGGGCGGCGGCCCCCGCGCGCGGGGGGCGCGGCGGGTTCCCGCCCCACCCCCTGGTGGGGGCCGGCGGGGGGGGGGGGCGCGCGGGCGGCGAAAGCCGCCGGGGCCCCCGTTTCGGGTTGACGGGCTCAGTGGTCGGAGTAGTTGAAGTCGCCCACGGTCCAGGCGCTCACGTCGGCGAGGGCGACCCGGTACATCCCGCCCGTCTCGGGGATCCCGGTGCTGCCCTGGAGGATCCGCGCGACGTGGAAGTGGAGGTGGGTCGGTGACCCCGCCGGGTCCGGCCCCCGCTCCGCGCGGGACGGGCCGAAGAGGCCGGCGAAGGGGCCGAGGCGGTCGGAGTCGGCGAGGACCTCGACCACGCGCTGCCGCCAGACGGCCTCGGGAGCGAGCCGACCGGTGATCACGGCGCCACCGGCGACCACGGTCAGTGACATCTGATTGCTTTGCTCCGACTCGACCTTGGCGGCGATGGCAACGAGCAGTTCGTCAGGGTTCGACATGAACCCGGATTCTAGCCGGGGGACCGGCCCGGCCCACCCCCTGGCTGCCACCGGAGCCCGGATAGTGAGAGCCGACGGCGGCGGAGCCGGACAGATGGTGTTCAATTTCCCTCGGGGCCCGGGTGCCGGACGGCGCGAGGGCCCTTCGACGCGTCATCCGCGGTACTCACACGAGGTGAAAGTGACAGCAGAGAACCCAGTCGGCCGTCTCGACGACGACGACTACCCCGCCTACACCATGGGTAGGGCCGCGGAGATGCTCGGCACCACGCCGAACTTCCTCCGCGCGATCGGCGAGGCCCGCCTCATCACGCCGCTGCGTTCCGAGGGCGGACACCGCCGCTACTCGCGCTACCAGCTGCGCATCGCTGCCCGTGCCCGGGAACTCGTGGACGGCGGCATGGCCGTCGACGCCGCCTGCCGCATCATCATCCTCGAGGACCAGCTGGAAGAGGCCCAGCGCATCAACGCCGAATACCGGCGGGCCGCCGGGGGCGGTGGATCCTAGGACGCGGCGACGGGCCCGGGGGCGCCGACGCGCGGGCGTCGGGCGGGCGGCCGGGGGTGGTGGGGTGGCAGAGTGGACGCCATGTGTGGCCGTTATGCCTCGACCCGTGCCCCGGCCGACCTCGCCGGGCTCTTCGAAGCGCGCTGGGACCCCGGTGAGACGCTCGCCCCGAGCTGGAACGTGGCGCCCACCGATCCGGTGTGGGCCGTCCTCGCCCACGCGGACCGGGACAGCGGTGAGGTGGAGCGCCGGCTGCGGGCGATGCGCTGGGGGCTGGTGCCCTCGTGGGCGAAGGACCCCGGCATCGGCTCCCGGATGATCAACGCGCGGATGGAGAGCGTGCACGAGAAGCCGGCGTACCGCACGGCGTTCGCGAAGCGCCGGTGCCTGCTGCCCGCCGACGGGTTCTACGAGTGGCGGTCCGTCCCCGCGAGCGGCCGGGCCAAGGCGTACAAGCAGCCGTACTTCATCGCACCCGAGGACGGTGCGCCGATGGCCATGGCGGGGCTGTACGCGTTCTGGCGCGATCCGGTGACCCGGGACGCCGACGATCCGGCCGCCTGGCTCACCACCTGCACCATCATCACCACCGAGGCCACCGACGAGGCGGGCCGCGTCCACCCCCGCATGCCGCTGGCCCTGCACCCGGACGACTACCGGGCCTGGCTCGACCCCACCCGGCACGGCACCGGCGAACTGCGCTCCCTGCTGCACACCCCGGCCGACGGGAGGCTCGCGGTGCGGGCGGTGTCGACCGAGGTCAACAGTGTCCGCAACAACGGCCCCCACCTCCTGGACCCGCCCCCGGGGACGGACGGGGGCGCCCCCAAGTAGTCTCGGCACGCACGACCCCAAGTCGGCCCAGCGGTAGGGGAGTCGGACGCGCATGACGATCGCCGAAGCGTCCGTGTGGGCCGCCTGGTCGCTGGTGCTCGCCGCCGCCCTGATGAGGCTGCCCGGCGTGCGGACCCCGCGCGGCCCGGCCCTCGACCGGCCGCTGTCGCCGGTCGGGATCGCCCTGCTGAGCGGGGGAGTGCGCGCGGCCGCGCGGACGGCCCTGGTGGAGCTCCACCTGGCCGGCGCGGTGGAGGCGGCCTGGGGCCGCAGGATCCAGCGCGTCGACAGCCGGGCGCCCCGGGGTGGCTCCGCCCTCGCCCGGGCGCAGTACACCGTGCTCTTCGGCCGCACGCACCCGCGCCTCCTCCAGCGCGTCGAGCGGGTGCGGGAGGCCGCCGAGCGGGAGTCGGCCGAGCTGGAGCGGGCCGGGCTCAGACTGTCGCGCCGGCGGGTGGTCGCGGTACGCGCCGTCCTGCTGCCGGTCTTCGCCGCGGCGCCCGTCGGGGCGATCGGCGGCGGGATGAGCGGGCGGTGGCTCGTCCTCGCCCTCCTCGCGGACGGCGCCGCCCTGGTGCTGGGCGCGCTGCCCCGGCGGACCGGCAAGGGCACCCGGCTCCTGGCCCGGTTGCGCCGGGAACACGCCGGAGTCCGGTCGGCGTCCGCGCGGCAGCCGGAGCGGGTCCTGCTCGGCGTCGCGCTGTTCGGCGCCCCGGCACTGCGCGCGCAACTGCCCCGCTTCACCGAGGAGAGCGGCCTGCTGACCCGGCCGCCGAGGGAACCCATGGACCGGGGCGGCGGCTCCGGCGAGGCCTTCGCGTCCTGCGGCGGCTGAGCCGACCACCCGGCCCCCAGGGGGATGGTGTTCCGTCGGGCGGGCGCCGATCCTGGGGGGCATGGACGAGACGGGAAACAGGACGTACCGGTGGCGGATGGCCACGCGGCCCCTGCTCCGGGAGCCCGGTGCCGTCACCATCGGCGTGCTGCTCCCGCTCGCCGCCGCGTGTGCCTTCCTCCTCCCTGGGCTGGGCCTGCTGCTCGGGCTCTGGGTCCTCGCCCTGGCCGCGACGGCCGGGAGGCGCTGGCTGCGGGTGTGGCGGTCGGTCGTCGAGGTGCGGGCGGAGCCGGGAGGAGGCGGACGGCTGGTCCTGACGCAGCGGTACGGCCGCACCCGCACGTACCCGCTCGACGCGCTCACCGCGCTGCGCCCGGTGCAGGTCGGGCTCGTCAGCCGGGTCCTGGTGGAGCCGGGCGAGGACGACGAGCGGACCGAGAGCGACGAGATTGAGCTGCTGCTGGAGCTGGGGACGAGGGTCCACGGCACCTACCGGGCACCGCACCTGACCACGGCCGCCGTCCGGCCGCTGGTGGAGGCGCTGTGCCGGGCGTGCCCGCGGGCCGTCGTGGCCCCGACCGAGTACCGCATGAGGCACGCCGTCGACGTCGAGCGGGGCATGTCGCCCGGCTGAGGCCCGGCCGGCGCCGGTGCGGGCCGCCCGCGCGGGCGTCGTACGCGGCGAAGAGGGCCCCGGTACGCACCGGGGCCCTCTTCGTGGTGCGGGGCCGTCCCGTCTGCACCCCCGTGTCAGGCGAGACGGCCCCGGTTCTGGGGGCCCCGTCAGGCGCTGAGCGCCGGGGGCCGGGGCGGTGCGGGCAGCAGCCGCGCGAGCAGCTTCGCCACCGCGATCACGGTCCGGTCCGCCAGGTAGGGGCCGATGACCTGGACCGCCAGGGGCAGTCCGGCCGCGGTGGTGCCCGCGGGCAGGACGAGGGCGGGCAGTCCCACCGGTCCGGCGAGGTTGACCCAGCTCGTCTGGTCGAAGTACGGCCGCTTCACGCCGTCCACCGTGATGGACCGCTGGGGCACGGGCACCGCGCTCTGGTCGGGGACCGCGGCCGTCGGGGCGGCCGGGGTGATCAGGACGTCGTGCCGGGTGAAGTACTCGGCCCACGCGCCCCGCAGCTGCTGGCGGGCCTCGTCGGCCACGCACCACTCCCGGTGCCGCATGGTCCGCGCGTGCAGGAACAGGCCCGCCGGATCACCGGCCGGGATCTGCTGCGCGGCCTCGACCTCGGCGGCGTAGGCCTCGTCCGTCGCACTGGCGGCGGAGGTCGCGTACAGCAGCCGCTGGAACAGCCGGTCGCTCGCGGCGAAGTCCACCGGCCGTGCCGTGTCGTCCACCCGGGCGCCGGAGGCGCGGACCAGGTCCGCCACCCGGCCGAGCAGCGCGCGGGTGTCGGCGTCCACCCGGCAGTACGCGTCATCGGCCCAGATGCCGACGCGGTACTGGCCGAGCCGGGTCTTCGACGGCGCGGGGAGGTCGATCTTCCAGGCGGCGCCGTCGGCCGGGGCCGGTGCGGCGAGCACGTCCAGCAGCAGGTCGAGGTCCTCGGGCGTACGGGCGACCGGGCCCAGCGTGAGCATGTCGCTGCTGGTGGCCCAGTCCGGGGGGCGCGGGATGTGGCCGCGGGTCGGCACCACCGGGCTCGCGCCGCGGGAGGTGCGCAGCGCGTAGACCCCGCAGTAGGCGGCGGGCAGGCGCAGCGAGCCGGCCAGGTCCGAACCGACGTCGAGCGCGCTCAGCCCCGCGGCGACGGCCGCGGCCGGGCCGCCGGAGGAGCCGCCCGCCGTGCGGTCGGAGGCGAAGGGGTTCCTCGTCGTACCGAAGAGGGGGTTGGAGGTCTGGATGTCCTGGCACAGGACGGGCACGTTGGTCTTGCCGTAGACGACGGCCCCGGCGGCGCGCAGGAGCGCCACCGCGTCGGCGTCCCGGGCGGGCACGTGGTCGGCGAGGTCGGGCGATCCGCACGTGGTGCGCAGGCCCGCCGTCTCCAGGGCGTCCTTGACCGTCATGGGCAGGCCGTGCAGGGCGCCGAGGGTCTTGCCGGTCCGCGCGAGGTGCCGGTCGGCCCGGTCGGCGGCGGCGCGTGCGGCGTCGGCGTCGATCGTGACCACCGCGGTGAGCTCGGGGTTCACCTTGGCGTGGTGGTCCAGGTACTCCTGGAGCAGCGCGCGGCTGGTGACCTCGCCCCGGCGCAGCGCGGCGAGCTGCTCGTGGGCGGGGGCCCGGTGCAGCGGGGTGCGCCGGGGCGCGGCGGCGGTGCGCGCGCGGGCGTCGGCCGACGAGGTCATCGCGGTCGCCGCGGCGACGACCGCCGAGGCGATGAGCAGGGTGCGGCGGAACATCACGTGCGGGCTCCTGACGGGGCGCTGTGCGGTGAGGCGGGGTAGGGGGCGTCCGGTCGCGGCGGGGTGAAGTAGGAGGCGACGCGCTCCAGGTGCAGCAGTTCGTCTTCCGGGGTGGTGAGGGGGAGTTCGGCGTCCGCGTAGTCGGCCGGGGCGTCGACCGGCTCGCCCGCGCGGTGCCGGGCGAGCGCCGCGCGTATCTGGTCGGCGGTGACGGCCGCGGCCAGCTCGGCGCCGGTCAGTCCTTCCGCGCCGCGCCGGGTCTGCGACGCGGTCCGGACGGCCGGGTCCAGGTAGCGGCGCAGCAGCGTCTGGCCGCCGCGGATCTCCACCCGCCGCCGCAGCAGCGGGAATTCGGCGCTGCGGCCGCGCAGCAGGTCGTCGCGCTGGCGGGCCGGGCGGCGCAGGGCGATGCCCGGGTCCGCCCGGTCCATGGCGGCCCACAGTGGACGCAGCCGCCGGTAGCGCAGGTGCGCCGTGCACCAGGCGCGCACCGCCCGGCTCCGGGTGGCCAGCGTGGGCAGGAAGTAACCGACCTGGGTGAGGGCGGCGCCGATGTCACCGCACAGCCAGGCGTACGGGTCCAGACCGCGCACGCTGAAGCCGAAGACGGCGCCGAGGACGGCCCCGATCCGGATGGCGCTGTACCCCAGGGTGATGACGGCCCCGACGCTGATCAGCCGCAGACCGCGGGCGATCGACGGCCGGGAGGCGGTGCGCGCGTACTTCCAGCAGGACCGGGCGAGGTAGACCTCGGCGACGGTGTAGGTCGCGATGTAGAGGGTCAGGTACGCCTGGAAGAACGGGTCGTGGGCGTAGTAGAGCGAGAAGTCGGTGGGGCGCTGCGTCGCGGGCGTCAGGAAGACGAACAGGACACCCATGGCGAGGATCACGGCGGCGGCCGCCGTGAGCAGCAGGCGGCCGCGGCGCCGGGCCTCCGCGAGCGGCTTCGACCAGTGCGCCAGGACCGTGGCCTGGAGCGCGAAGACCAGGACCACGCAGCTCTGGGCGAGCGGTACGGCGATGTTGGTGACGCCCAGCGTGCTGTCGATGCGCACCCACACCCAGGTGAGCGAGATGGCGTAGCTGAGGGCGGAGAAGCCGTAGGTGAACGCCAGGGCGACCAGCGCGGGATCGCGGCGGCTCTTGCCGAGGTCGCGCAGGAGGAAGAGGAATCCCGCCCCGGCGATCAGCAGGCACGAAGGGTGCAGTATGTCTTTCACGGGCTCGTATCCGGTCAGCGCAGCAGCGTACGGGTGATGGGGTCGGTGTCCACGGGGCCGCGGCGGGGCGTGCTCACGTGCTCCTGCAGCAGCGAGCCGAGCATCTCGGCCTCGAACTCTTCCGGGTTGTCGTAGCGGGTCCGGCCGAGCACCAGCTGGACCGTGCCCGGGTCGATGTCGGTGATCAGGCCGCCCAGGGTGCCGGTGGAGAACGACGCCTTGCCGCGGTGCTGTCTGAGCATGTGCGCGAACTCGTGGGCGACGATGATCTCGGCGTGCGGCTTGCTGATGCCGGTGTCGTAGAAGACGTAGTCCGTGGACTCGGTGGCGAGCCAGAGCCCGCACGGGGCGGAGGCGTCGAGGGCGTCCGGGTCGGCGGCGTCCGGGGTGAAGGGCATGAGCCGGATCGAGCGGTCCAGCCGCTCCTCCATGAAGGGCACCAGGTCCAGCACGCTGTCGACGGGCGGCAGCCGCAGCCCGTCGAGGAACGCCCGGCTGCGGCGCTCGACCTCGACGGCGCCCGGGGCTCCGAGGTCGGGTCGGCGGTCACGACGGCGTCGCCACATGCGGCTTCCTCTCGGTGTCGTCGGCGGGCGGGCGGGGATGCGGGTGCGGATCGCGCCACGCGTCGGTCGGGTACGGGCTCCGGTCACGGCCGGTCCTTCGCGCCGGGCGGGGGCAGGCCCTCCTGCTCCCGTACGACCTCGATCGCTTCCAGGACCTTGCCCAGGCTCTTCGCGGAGAGGCCGATCGACCGCAGCGCGATCTCCTTCACGCCCGCTTCGCTGAGCTTGCGCAGGAGCTCGAACTGGTCGGTGACCTTCCGGGTGACCTCGTCCTCGACGAAGTAGCCCGCTTCCACCCCGAAGAACCGGGCGAAGAGCGGGACGAGGGTGATCGTCGGCGTCCGTTCGCCCTTGCGCAGCATGCCGACGTAGGCACCGGTACAGCTCTCCTTGCCGTACGCCGAGATGGTCCGGGCCACGTGGGCGTTGCTGAACTCCTTCGCACCGGGGGGACGTACGCGGTCGAAGAGGTAGTTCAGGCGGTCGCTGAACGGCGCCCCCGGACCCGGAACGGGTGCGGGGGACCGCTGCGAGGTTCCGGTGTCCGGACTCTCGTCTGCTGGGTCCACGGTGCGCTGCTTCCTCTCGACCGGCCTAAACTATAGTTGAAGCCGTGGAGAGCGGAAGCCCTGATCCGCTTCAGGCGGCGCGGCGTGAGGGATCAAGCCAACAGGTGTCCGAAAGTGACGCGTTGGCGGCCCGCTGCGGCCTGCGGCGGCGCGTTCGGCGGTCCGTCGGCGCGGCGGTGGGAGGCCGGACGGGCACCCGCCGGAGCGGTTCGGCCGCCGGTTCCCGGGGCCGGGCACGACGAGAGCCCGGATACCGACGGGGGTGCGGTATCCGGGCTCTCGCGACCAGCTTAGTCGGGCCGGAGCGGATATCTCCATCCGACCCCGCGAAGGACGGGAAATGACCGTCCGCGAGCGGGCGTTGTGGGGTGCGCCGGATCAGTGCGGCAGGCGTGCGCCGCAGCGCGAGCAGTACAGGGCGCCGCGTTCGGCGGCGACGCGGCCGCAGTCCTCGCAGACCAGATCCAGCAGACAGGGCGCTTCTCCGCCTTCGTCCCCGGCCGTGCTGACCGTGCCGGCCGCGCTGTCCGAGCTGTCCGCGCCGCCCGTTCCCGCCGTGCCCGGCGCGGCGGTGATGGCGAGGCCGGGGCGCCGCACGTGCGCGGTGACGTAGAGCATCCCCGCCGGCCCCGCGCCGAGGGAGCGCCGCGCGTGCCGGGGGAGCCACAGCACCGACCGGGCGCCCACCGCGCTGCGGCCGTCCGGCGTGTCGAGGACGCCGCCGCCCTCCAGGACGATCAGCAGGACGTCGAGGACCGGGTCGGTGTGGTCCGCGATGACGGCGCCGGGCCGGAGCCGGACGAGGTTGGCGTCCAGGCCGCGGGGGTTTTCGGCCAGCCGCCACAGCACTCCGGCCGTCTCCGGATCCGCTGCCGCGAGCACCGCTTCCAGATCGGCCAGCACGCGCGCGCCGCCACCCGGCGGGGGCGCGGGGCTCGGTGTCGGCGGCCCCGCGGGACGCGGCGTCGAAGGGGGTGTCGGCGGCGGCGTCGGCATCGCCATGGCGGTCTGTCTCCCGGTGGGTCGGAAACGGGGTCCGAGGCAGTCATACACCCTCCGCGCCGCTCCGTGACGCCCGCCGGTTAGAGTCGTGGGCGGATGGCGCGCGCCCCGACCGGGGATCGTGCCAGGTCACAGCAGCTGTCGATCACAGGGCTCGCCTCGCGCGGCACAGACCGTTTCCATCCTGCGCCCGCCCTTCCCGGCATGCCGGCCGTCGTTTCCCGGAGATCGTTTCAGATGCGTGCCGACGCCCCCGCCACCGTGCCCCACCCGCACGCCCAGCAGCACCCGCACCCGCACCTCTATGTCCACCCGGTGCGGCCGGCGCCCCCGGCGCGGCCCGGGCCGCTCGCGGCGCTCCACACCATCAGTGCCGCGACCGCCGTCCTGCTCGGCCTGGTCGCCATCGGCGCGATGATCCACGAACCGGTGCTGATACCGCCGCTGGCCGCCAGCGCCGCCCTCGTGCACAGCGTCCCCACCCTGCCCCTGGCCCAGCCGCGAGGGGTGGTCGTGGGCCACTTCCTGGGGGCGGTGACGGGCTACGGCGTGCTCGCCGCGGCCGGCAGCAGCGGCTGGGCGGCGGCCGTGGCGGCCGGGATCACGCTCGCGGTGCTGATGCTGGCCCGGACCCCGCACTCGCCGGCCGTCGCCACCTCGGTCATCGTCGTGCTCCAGACCCCCGAGCCCTCCCGTTTCGTGCCCCTGCTGCTGAGGGCGACGCTGCTCCTGGTGGGCGCGGGGTACGCCGCTTCACGGGTGCGGCCGAAAGCGCCGAGGTACCCCGCCTACTGGTGGTAGGCGGGGCACGCGCGGCGCGGAGGGGTCAGCCTTCGATGCGGTGCTGCGTCCAGAAGGAGGTCAGGTCCGTGGTCGTGACGGCCTGGGCGGCCGCCTTGAACTCGGCCGTGGTGGAGACGCCGTACCAGTGCGACGCGGCGTAGTCCTTGAGCAGCTTGGCCATGACCGCGTCGCCCAGGACGCGGCGCAGGTCGTGCAGGGCGCACTTGCCGTAGCCGTAGACGACGGTGGAGTAGCGGGACGAGTGGGCGTCCCAGTAGGCCATCGAGTTGGTGATCTTCTCGGCCGTACCGGACCACGAGACGCTGTTCCAGCAGCTCGCGCCGGTCTTGTTCTGCGCCAGGTCGGTCGCGTAGTCGGTGAAGGACTCGTCGAGCCAGGGGCTGGTGTACTCGTCGTCGCCGACGATGCCGTACCACCACTGGTGGGCGATCTCGTGGGTCAGCGCGGTGGTGCTGACCAGGTCGAGGACGAAGCCGGGGTACTCCATGCCGCCGAACCAGTAGTTGTTGTCGATCACGGCGTCCAGTTCGCCGTAGGGGTAGGCGCCGAAGCGGGCGGAGTGGGCGTCGACGGCGGACTTGGCCGTGGTGAGCATCGACTGCGCGTCGGAGGAGGTGATGCCCGAGACGGAGTAGACGTTGACCGGGGTACCGGCCGCCGAGGTGCCCGAGATCTTGCTGAACGGGCCGGCCGCCCAGGCGAACTCGCGGACCTTGGTGGCGGTGGCCGTGGTGACGGTCCGGCCGCTGGTTCCGGGCGTGTCGACGGAGGCGCCGGTGGCCGGTACGAGCAGGCCGCTCGGGTGGTCGAGGGTCACGCGGAAGTCGGAGGCCAGCGCGTAGAAGGACTCGCCGTTGTTGGTGTACGGGTCCAGGTGCCAGCCCGCGCCGTCCTTGACCGCGAGCACCGGCAGCGCGTTGCCGACCATGCTGAACGCGCCGTCGTAGCCGAACCGGTCGGCGCCGCTGGGGACGGTGATGCCGAGGTCGAAGCCGATGGTGGCGCTCTGGCCCTGGGCCAGCGGCGTCGGCAGGGTGATCTGCAGGGCCGTGCAGCCGACCGAGAGGGCGCCCGCGGTGCCGCCGGTGACGTTGGTGACCGAGATCGGCATGGCGGAGCAGGTGCCGTGGTAGTTGTCCCACAGCCTCAGGTACACCTCGCCGAGCGCGGTGGCCGAGGCGTTGGTGAAGGTCGCGCTCTCGTGCCCGGTCCAGCCGGTGCCGCTCGTGTTGCTGGTGAGGTTGACGGTGTAGGACGGCGCGGAGGGCGTACGGGTGGAGT
Organism: Streptomyces sp. NPDC006529; assembly: GCF_040611795.1. NCBI lineage: Bacteria > Bacillati > Actinomycetota > Actinomycetes > Kitasatosporales > Streptomycetaceae > Streptomyces > Streptomyces sp. NPDC006529. The sequence goes on from NZ_JBEXPB010000063.1 coordinate 10,482, forward strand.
CCCCGGGCGGGGTCGTGCCGCCGGAGGTGTTCAGGGCGACGTCGTCGACGACGAAGCTGGTCTGGAGGCTGGAGTCCTCGGTGCCGGTGAAGGCGAGGCTCACGGTCTGGCCCGCGAACGCCGACACGTCCAGCGACTTCTGCACGTAGCCGGTGTTCTTGTCGAGGTTCGAGTACGTCGCCAGCGTGGTGCTGCCGATCTTCGCCGTCAGCTTGTCGTACTTCGTGGACGTGGTCGTCTCTGCCGTGTCGATGTGCAGCCAGAAGGTCAGGGTGGCGGTGGAGCAGCCGGACGGGATCGTCACGCTCTGGGAGAGCGTGTCGGTGTGCGTGCTGCCGACGCCGTCGAGCCAGGCGAACCGGGTGCCGCCGTGGGCGTTTTCACCGGTCCGGTTGGTGATGATGCCGGTCTGAGACTGGGTCCAGGGCGAGGTGCCGCTCTCGAAGTCGCCGTTGGCGACGGCCTGGGACGGGGTGCAGGCGGCGGCCGCGGGGGCCGTGCGCGGGGCGGCGGCCGCCGGTACGCCGGAGAGCGTGGCGGCGGTGAGCGCCGCGACGGCGAGGGCCGTGGCCGCGAGGGTCTTGTGGGGGGTCGTTCTCACGCGGAACTCCTTTTGAGACGGCCGGGTTGACGGCCTGCTCGGTGGCCGCCCGGGCCGGCTTGGGTGGGCCGGTGGGCAGCCGCGGGCTGCGCGCATCGCTCGCGCGATCGCTGGGGTGAGAGGTGTGGCGCGTCCCCCTGGGTCAGGGATGCAGCGGGAAGCCTGGCAGATGTGACCGGGACATGCCATCAGCGGCAGGTAAAGGTGTTCCCCGCATATCCCCCGGCCGCTCCCCGCAGCCCGGCGCGAAGTCCCTTTCCCGGTACCGGCGTTGCCCGCTCCCGCGCTCAGGACGCGGCCCCGCCGCGGCCCGTGGTCCCGGACGAACGCCGCCGGCACCTCGACCGAGGCCCGGACACGCGGGGACGCGTATCCAATGGCGCACCCGGGTTGCGGGGGGTCGTGGGGGCTGGTGGGTTGTCAGGGTGACCGCGCGGCCGACCGGGGCCGCCGCGGCCGAGCCGAGCGGAGACACGTCGTGGCCAAGGCCTATCTGGTGGGTGCGGGCATCGCTTCCCTGTCCGCGGCGGCGCTGCTGATCAGGGAGGGCGGGTTCGCGGGGGAGGACATCACGGTCCTGGAGGCCCAGGACCGTACGGGCGGCAGCCTCGACGCGGCGGGCGACCCGGAGACCGGATACACCATGCGCGGCGGGCGGATGTTCGAGCTGCACTTCGATTGCACCTACGACCTGCTGCGCTCCATCCCCTCCCTCGACGCGCCGGGCACCTCGGTCACCGACGACACCTTCGCCTTCCACGAGGACTTCGCGTGGAACGACAAGGCCCGCCTGGTCGACGCTTCCGGGCGCCCGGTGGACACCCGCTCCATGGGGTTCTCCGAACGCGACCGCCTGGACCTCGTGACCTGCGTCGCCACCCCCGAGTCGCGCCTCGACGGCAAGCGCATCTCGGACTGCGTCGCCCCGGAGTTCTTCACGACCAACTTCTGGTACATGTGGTGCACGACCTTCGCCTTCGAGCCGTGGCACTCGGCCATCGAGTTCCGGCGCTACCTCAACCGGTTCGTGCACCTCTTCAAGACCTTCGACACGATGTCGGGCATCTACCGCACCCGCTTCAACCAGTACGACTCGATCGTGCGCCCGCTCCAGGCATGGCTGCGCAGCGAGGGGGTCCGGTTCACCCTGGACACCACGGTCACCGACGTCGAACTGGCCGACGGGGACGGCATCACCGCGACCGCCCTCCTCCTCAGCCGGGCCGGCGGCGCGCCGGAACGCATCCCCCTCGCGCCGGAGGACCTCGTCTTCGTCACCAACGGCTCGATGACCGCCAACTCCACCCTCGGCACCACCGACACCCCCGCCGTACTCGACACCTCCGCGCCGGACGCCTCGTGGCAGCTGTGGCAGACCCTCGCGGCCAAACGCCCGGGCCTGGGCGACCCCTCCGTCTTCGACTCCTGCGTCACCGACTCGACGTGGGGCTCCTTCACCGTGACCACCCAGGACCCCACCTTCTTCAAGGCCATGGAGGAGTTCTCCGGCAGCGAGGCCGGCAAGGGCGGCCTGATCACCTTCAAGGACTCCGGCTGGCTGCTGACCATCGTCCTCAACCACCAGCCGCACTTCCACGAGCAGCCGGACGGCACCTTCGTCTGGTGGGGCTACGCCCTCTTCCCGGACCGCGAGGGCGACCACGTCGGCAAGACGATGGCCCAGTGCACGGGGCGCGAGATCCTCACCGAAGTCCTCGGCCACCTGCGCCTCGCGGAGAGCGGGCGGATCCTCGAATCGTCGGTCGTGCGGCCCGCGCTGATGCCCTACATCACCAGCCAGTTCCTGGTCCGCAAGGCCGGTGACCGCCCGAGGGTGGTCCCGGAAGGCTCCACCAACCTGGCCTTCATCGGCCAGTACGCCGAGGTCCCCGACGACGTGGTCTTCACCGTCGAGTACTCGGTGCGCACCGCCTGGACCGCGGTCGCGGAACTGCTGCACCTGGACCGGCGCCCGCCGCCGGTGTACAAGGGCGGGCACGACCCGAAGGTGCTGCTGGAAGCGCTCCACACCATGCACCGCCGCTGAGCGCGGGGTGCGCGGGTTGCTCCGGGTGCGCGCGGGGCCGAGGCCCGGCCCCCGTCGCGCCCCGTCACTCCATCGGTGTGCCCGCCTCGCGCGTCCCCCTCCGATCGGCCAGGGTGATGATCATCGGCCCCCGGCCCGCCTCCCCGGCGTCGCCCCGCCGTGCACCCACTTCCCAGCCGGAGGACACCTTGCAGAGCCCGCCCTCCCCGCTCCACCCCACCCGCCGCACCGTCGTACGGGCCGGAGCCGGCGCCGCGGCCGTGCTCGCGGTGGGCGCCTGCCCCGCCACGGCCGCCGCCGCGCACCCGGTGACGGCCGGGGCGGCGCCCGGCACCCCGGCCGCCGTCCGGGCCGCGGCGCAGGCCCTGCCCCTGCGGGCCGACGCCACCACCCAGGGCGACGTGCTCGCGGGCTTCCGCAAGGACCACGTCTGCCTGCTCCTCGTGCACTTCCACGAGCCCGAGAAGGGCCGCGGCTGGCTCGGCAGGCTGCTGCCCGAACTGTCCACGACGGACAAGGTCACCCGGTTCAACGGCGACTTCAGCGCCGCGCGGCGCCTGCGCAACGGCGTGGACCCCTCGATGTCCGTCCTGTGGACCGGCGTGAGCCTCACCCACACCGGCCTCGGCGTCCTCGCGGACAAGGACCCCTTCCCCGCCGTCCCGGCGGGCAGCACCGCCGAGGCCTTCCGCGACGGCGCCGCGGCCCGCGCCGAGCAGCTGGGGGACACCGGGGACAGCGCCCCCGAAGGGTGGCTCTTCGGGGCCGGCGGCGAGGACGTCCACGCGGTCCTCACGCTCGCCGCCGACGACCCCGCGAGCCTGGCCGCGGCGGTGGAGCGCCACCGGCGCGACCTGGACGGCGCCGGAGCCGAGGTCCTCTTCCGCCAGGACGGCGCCACCCTCCCCGGCGCCCTGCGCGGACACGAGCACTTCGGCTTCCTCGACGCGATCAGCCAGCCCGGCGTCCGCGGCTTCGACGCGGCCGACCCCGCGAACGCCGCGGCCGTACGGGGCAGGCCCGGCGCCCGCCTGATCCCGGCCGGTGAGTTCCTGGTCGGCCACGAGCGCGTCGGCGGACGCCCCGCCGCGCTGCCCGCCTGGGCCACCGGGGGCTCGTTCCACGTCGTGCGGCGCCTCGCCCAGGACGTGCCCGGGTGGTGGGAGCAGGCGGGGGAGTGCCTGGCCGAGCTGAAGAAGTCCGGCGCGGCGCCCGCCGACGCCGACGCGTCCTGGCTCGCCGCCCGGCTGGTGGGCCGGTGGCCCGGCGGCGCACCGGTCGCCAGCTGCCCCGCCGCCGAACGCGTCCCGCTGCCGGGCGAGGACATCGACGGCACGCTCGACTTCCACGACGACCCGCAGGGCTGGACCACGCCGCTGTTCTCGCACATCCGCAAGAGCAACCCCCGCGCCGGGCTCACCCCCGCTCCCGGGCGGCCGCCGCTGCCCGCCGCCGACCTGGACAACCGCCGCATCATCCGGCGCGGCATCCCCTTCGGACCGCCCCACCCCGCCGCCGGGCACGGCGTTGCGCAGGGCTCCGGCGCGCGGGCCGCCCCCGGCGGGGACGCCGCGCGCGGGCTGCTCTTCATCAGCCACCAGGCCGACCTCGTCGAGCAGTTCGAGTTCATCGCCAAGCGCTGGATCAACAACGCCGACTTCCCGCCCGGCCGCCATCCGCTCCCCGGCGCGGACCCGGTCATCGGCGCCGGCTCCGCCGCGACCTTCGAATCCCCCTCGGCGTCCGGGACCGGCAGCCGTGCGACCACCCTCGCCTTCCGCCGGCACGTCCGGACCGAGGGCACGGTCTACGCCTTCACCCCTTCCCTCCCGGCCCTGCGGGCCCTGGCCGAGGGCCGGCTCGACAACGCCATCGAGGTCCACCCCGGCACCGTGCTGCGCCCGGGCGACGTCCTGGACGCGGGGGCGGTCCGGCTGGGCCTGGAGAGCGACGGCGACCTGGTCCTGCGGGACCGCGACGGCCGGGCCGTGTGGAAGGCGGGCACCTCCGGGGCGGGCGCCGAAGCGCGCTTCTCCGCCGACGGGGAGCTGAGCGTCCGTACCCTCGCCGGGGCGGTGAGCTGGTCCTCGCGGACCACCGGCCACCCCGGGGCCCGGCTGCTGGTCCGCCCCTCGGGCGACGCGGTCGTCCTCCAGGGCGACAAGACCCTCTGGCGGGCCGCCGCCGAGACCACGGCGCACTGACACCGCGCCGCCGGGACCGCAGCGCACTGACACCGCGCCGCCGGGACCGTACGACGACACGGTCCCGGCGGGTCAGTCGCCGGGGAAGCGGTCCGAGACGGAGACCAGCAGCACGCGGGTGTCCGGGCTCGTCGCGCGCCAGCGGTGGCGCACCCCACCGGTGAGGTAGAGCGTGTCCCCCCGGCCGAGCCGGTACGTGCTCCCCTCGGCCTCGACCTCCGCCGCGCCGTCCGCGACGTACATCAACTCGTCCCCACGGTGCTCGAATTCGCGGTCGGCGTGCTGTGCGCCGGTGAACTCCAGGGCGTGCATCTGCTGCCGGCCGCGGACCAGGGGGCGGACCCCGGCGTCGGGGGCCAGCCCCGGGTCCTCGCGGGCCCGGACGACGTCGACCCGTCGGTCCACCGCGTCGGCGGCGGCGAGCAGCTCGACGGCGGTGGTCCCCAGGCCGTCCGCGATGCGCTGGAGCGAGCGCATGCTCGGGCGGGCCCGCTCGTTCTCGATCTGGCTGAGGAAGGGCGCCGAGAGGCCGCTGCGCCGCGCGACGGCGGCCAGCGTCAGGTCGAGCGCCCGCCGCCGGCGGCGCACGGCGCCGCCGAGTCCCGGGCTCGCCGCGGGTGTTTCCGTCATGATCGCGTCCTCCCCCGGGTCACCCTACGCGGGCCCGGACGGGGTTCCGCACACCACCCGGAGCACGTTTCGCACGCCCGTCACACTGCCGACACACGACGCCTCTACCTTCGAACTTGTTCCAGCAAGTCAAAGAAAGTTTGAGGAGTCTGTCGTGCCCACCGTCGACCAGAACCAGCGCCGCCGCCGCGGCACCGGTCTCATCGCCCTCGATCCCGACGCGGCCTTCGAGGGGTACACCCTCTACGCCCCGCTGACCGGCGGCGGCGAGGTGCACCTGGTGAACCTGCGCGGCGAGAGCGTCCACACCTGGACGCTGCCGTACCGGCCCGGCCGCCACGCGCGGATCCTGCCCGGCGGGCTGCTGGCCTACAACGGCGTGCTGCCCGGCCAGGAAGCCCTGTTCCCCATGTGGCACAAGTACCGGGGCGGCGTGCTCGGCGTGCACGCCCCCGACGGGACGGTGCTGCGCGAGCACCGCGACCCGCTCCAGCACCACGACGCCCACCACCTGGACGGCGGCGGGATCCTCTACACGGCGCTGGAACCGCTGACGGGGCCGCAGGCGGCCGCCGTCCGGGGCGGAGTGGCCGGTTCCGAGGCGGACGGCACCGTGTGGGCCGACACGATCAAAGAGGTCGACGCCGACGGGACCGAGGTGTGGTCCTGGCGCGCGGCCGAACACCTGGACCGCGAGGCCTACCCGCTGCACCCCGACTACGCCCGCGAACACTGGCCGCTGATCAACTCCGTGCTCCCGCTCGCGGACGGCAACGTCCTCGCCAGCCTGCGCAGCGTCTCCGCCGTCGTGGTCATCAGCCGGGAGACCGGCGAGATCCTCTGGCGCACCGAGCCGGGCACCGTGTCCCAGCAGCACCACCCCACCGAGCTGGCGAACGGGAACCTCCTGGTCTTCGACAACGGGGTGTTCCGCCCGGGACACGACGTCCCCTACTCCCGGGTGATCGAGATCGACCGTGGCTCCGGGAAGATCGTGTGGGAGTACCACGACCCCGCCAAGGAATCCTTCTTCGCCCCCTTCATGGGCTCCGCGCAGCGGCTCCCGAACGGGAACACGCTGGTCACCGACTCCCCGGCCGGGCGCCTCTTCGAGGTGACCGCCGAGGGCGTGCTGGTGTGGGAGTACGTCGTCCCGCAGTTCGGCGGCTACGAGGAGGCGGAGGTCCGCGGCCTCTTCCCCGCCGAACCGAACGCGGTGTTCCGCGCCTACCGCTACGCGGCCGAGGAACTACCCTGGCTGGAGACCGGCTCATGAGTACGCCGCCCACGCCGCCGCCCGTGGCCCCGCGGCCCGTACCCGCGCCCGCCGCGTCCCCGGCCACGGCCCCCGATCCCGCCGACGAGCGGATCCCCCTGCGGCGCCTCGCCCCGCTCGCGGTCCAGCACGTCCTCGCGATGGCCGCCGCACCCGTCTCCACCGTCTTCCTCACCGCGGGCGCGCTGCGGCTGACCCCCGCGGCAACCGCCGCACTGCTCAGCGCGGTGCTCGTCCTGTCCGGAGCCGGCTCCCTGCTCCAGTCCCTCGGCGTGTGGAAGTTCGGGGCGCGGCTGCCGTTCGTGATGCTCCCCGGCGGCGCCGCGACCGCGCTGTTCCTCCAGACGGCCGCGGACCACGGCCCGGCCGTGGCCACCGGATCGGTGCTCCTGGCCGCCGCGCTGCTCCTCACGGTGGTTCCGCTGTACGCCCGGATCGTGCGGCTCTTCCCGCCGCTGGTCATGGGCGTCACCGTGCTGCTGATCGGGATCTCCATGGTCCGCGTCGCCGCCCAGCTCATCGCCGGGCCGGGCGGGCACCCCGCGCCCCGGACCGTCGTCCTGGCCGGTCTCACGGTCGCGCTGACCGTGGCGGCGTACCTGCTGCTGCGCGGCGTCTGGCGGCAGAGCGCGGTCCTGATCGGCATGGCGGCCGCCACCGTGATCGCGGTGACCACGGGCCTGGGCACCTTCAGCCCGGCCGGGGGCGGCGGTTACGCCCTCCCGCAGCTCTTCCCGTACGGGACGCCGCGGTTCGACCTCGCGGCGGCGCTGCCGCTGCTCCTGTTCAGCCTGACCACCCTCGCGGAGATCACCGGTCAGACCGTCCTGAACAGCGAGACCGTCGGCCGGCCCGCCGACCCGGGCCGCGACGTCCCCCGGGTCGCCCGGGCCGACGCGCTGACCTCGCTGTTCGCCGGGGTGCTCGGCACGTCCCTGATGGTCACCAGCTCCGAGAACATCGGCATCGGCCGCCTGACCGGCGTCCGCAGCCGTTTCGTCACCGCCGCGGCCGGGGGCCTGCTCGTCGTCATGGGCCTGCTCTCCCCGCTGTCCCGCGCCGTCGCGGGCCTGCCCCCGGCGGTGGTCGGCGGCTCCGCGCTCGTCGTCTACGCGGTCATCGCCCTGATGGGCGTCCAGATGCTCGCGCGCGCCGAGCTCGGCGACGGGAGCCGCTCGATGGCCGCTGCCCTCGCCCTGGCGGTGGGTCTGCTGCCGCTCGTCGCGCCGGCCCTCTACAGCGGCTTCCCGGGCTGGGTCCGTGCCGTCCTCGGCTCCGGAGTGGTCGCGGGCACCCTCGCCGCCGTCCTGCTGCACGCCCTCGCCGCCGCGGCAGACCGCCCGCCGCGCGCCGCGCCGCCGCTCGCACCCTCGGCTCAGCCCTCGCCGGTGCCCTGATGCTCGCCGCCGGTGTCGAAGTGCCGGTCCAGGTAGGCGTCCGCGCCGAGCGGGCTGTCCCGCAGCAGCGAGAACACCTCGTCCCCGTCCGCGGGCCCCGCGTCGGCGTCCAGGCGGTAGCACTGCGCGAGGCGCAGGTACCGGTGGCCGTTCTCCCCGGCGTAGACCACGGCCTCGGTCTCGGCCCGGGCGACGGCCTCGTCCAGGGAGGTGGCCCGCCACAAGGTGAGGCGTTCCTCGTACGTCGCGCCCTCGGGCCGCTCGTCCAGGTCCGTCCGGTCCCAGAGGAACACGCAGCGCACCGCGTACCAGGACGCGCCGTCGTCGGCCGGGTCCGCCGCTGCCACCGTCTCGTCTCCTTCGTGCCGTGCCCGCGCGTGCTCGGCCGAGTCTGCCACGGGGTACCGGCGGGGCCGGCGGAGGATCGGTCAGGAATGGAGAAGCAGGAACGCACCCCGGGCGCCTAGCGTGAAGCACATGGACATCAACCTCTCGCAAGTCTTCATCGCCGTCGACGACCACGACAAGGCGATCGCCTTCTACCGGGACGTGCTGGGTCTGGAGGTGCGGGGCGACGTCGGCGCCAAGGGGATGCGCTGGGTGACGGTCGGCTCGCCGTCGCAGCCCGACCTGGACATCGTCCTCGAACCGCCCCTCGCCGACCCCAACGCCTCCGCCGCCGACCGGGAAGCGGTGGCCGAACTGCTCGCCAAGGGCCTGCTGCGCGGCGTGATCTTCCGGACCGACGACTGCGACGCCCTGTTCGAGCGCGTCCGCTCCGCGGGCGGCGAAGTGCTGCAGGAGCCGATCGACCAGCCGTACGGCGTCCGGGACTGCGCCTTCCGCGACCCGTCCGGCAACATGCTGCGTTTCAGCCAGGCACGCGGGCGCTGACGCCCGGTCCGTGAGACGGGCGCGCACCCGGCCGGCCACCCGGCCGGCCCGGTGCGCGCCCTTCGCCCGCCCCACCGCGGATCCGGTGGACGGCGGGCCGGAGCGGCAGCAGATCAGGTAGACAGTGGACAGGGACCGGTGCCGCGACCGCGCCGACGCAGCAGACGCAGACATGGAGTGACGATGAGCAAGGCCACGAGGACGGACGCGCAGCCGCCTGCGCCGCACGGCGCCGACAGCCACGACCTGATCCGCGTGCACGGCGCGCGCGTCAACAACCTCAAGGACATCAGTGTCGAGATCCCCAAGCGCCGCCTGACGGTGTTCACCGGCGTCTCCGGCTCGGGCAAGAGCTCCCTGGTGTTCGGCACGATCGCCGCGGAATCGCAGCGGCTCATCAACGAGACCTACAGCGCCTTCGTGCAGGGCTTCATGACGACGACGGCCCGCCCCGACGTCGACGTGCTCGACGGGCTCACCACGGCGATCATCGTCGACCAGCAGCGGATGGGCGCCGACCCGCGCTCCACGGTCGGCACCGCCACCGACGCCAACGCGATGCTGCGCATCCTCTTCAGCCGCCTCGGCACGCCGCACATCGGCCCGCCCGGCGCGTTCGCCTTCAACGTCCCGTCGGTGCGGGCCAGCGGCGCGATCACCGTCGAGCGCGGCGCCAGGAAGACGGTGAAGGCGACCTTCAACCGCACCGGCGGCATGTGCACGCGCTGCGAGGGCCGGGGCGCGGTCTCCGACATCGACCTCACCCAGCTCTACGACGACTCCAAGTCGCTGGCCGAGGGCGCGTTCACCATTCCCGGCTGGAAGTCGGACAGCTTCTGGACCGTGCGGGTCTACGCCGAGTCGGGCCTCCTCGACCCGAACAAGCCCATCGCGAAGTTCACCAAGAAGGAGATGCAGGACTTCCTCTACCGGGAGCCCACCAAGGTCAAGGTCGAGGGGGTCAACCTCACCTACGAAGGCCTGATCCCCAAGATCCAGAAGTCGATGCTGTCCAAGGACCGGGAGGCGATGCAGCCGCACATCCGGGAGTTCGTGGACCGGGCGGTCACCTTCACGACCTGCCCCGAGTGCGAGGGCACCCGGCTCAGCGCGGAGGCCCGGTCGTCGAAGATCAAGAAGATCAGCATCGCCGACGCCTGCGCGATGCAGATCAGCGACCTGGCCGCATGGGTCCGCGGCCTGGACGAGCCCTCGGTGGCGCCGCTGCTCGCCACCCTGGGGCAGACCCTCGACTCGTTCACCGAGATCGGGCTGGGCTACCTCTCGCTGGACCGGCCGTCGGGCACGCTGTCGGGCGGCGAGGCGCAGCGCGTGAAGATGGTCCGCCACCTCGGCTCCCCGCTCACCGACGTCACCTACGTCTTCGACGAGCCGACCACCGGCCTGCACCCGCACGACATCCAGCGGATGAACGACCTGCTCCTGCGGCTGCGGGACAAGGGCAACACCGTGCTCGTCGTGGAGCACAAGCCGGAGACCATCGCGATCGCCGACCACGTCGTCGACCTCGGCCCGGGCGCCGGCGCCGGGGGCGGCACCGTCTGCTTCGAGGGCACCGTCGAGGGCCTGCGCGCTGGGAACACCATCACCGGGCGGCACTTCGACGACCGGGCCGCCGTCAAGGACTCGGTCCGCAAACCCACCGGCGCACTGGAGATCCGCGGCGCACACACCCACAACCTCCAGAACGTCGACGTCGACATCCCGCTCGGGGTGCTGACCGTGGTCACCGGCGTGGCGGGCTCCGGCAAGAGTTCGCTCGTCCACGGCTCCGTCCCTCGCGGCGCGGGGGTGGTCTCCGTCGACCAGGGCGCCATCCGCGGCTCGCGCCGCAGCAACCCGGCGACCTACACGGGCCTGCTCGACCCGATCCGCAAGGCGTTCGCCAAGGCCAACGGCGTGAAGCCGGCGCTGTTCAGCGCCAACTCCGAGGGCGCCTGCCCCGGCTGCAACGGCGCCGGGGTCGTCTACACCGACCTCGCGATGATGGCCGGCGTCGCCAGTGTCTGCGAGGAGTGCGAGGGCAAGCGGTTCGACGCCTCGGTCCTCGAATACCGCCTCGGCGGCCGCGACATCAGCGAGGTGCTCGCGCTGTCGGTCACCGAGGCCGAGGAGTTCTTCGGCAGCGGCGAGGCGCGCACCCCGGCCGCCCACGCGGTCCTGGTCCGGCTCGCCGACGTGGGCCTCGGCTACCTCAGCCTCGGGCAGCCGCTGACCACCCTGTCCGGCGGTGAGCGCCAGCGGCTCAAGCTGGCCACCCACATGGCGGAGAAGGGCGGGATCTACGTCCTCGACGAGCCGACCGCGGGCCTGCACCTGGCCGACGTGGAGCAGCTGCTCGGCCTGCTCGACCGGCTCGTGGACTCGGGCAAGTCCGTCATCGTCGTCGAGCACCACCAGGCCGTCATGGCGCACGCCGACTGGATCATCGACCTCGGCCCGGGCGCCGGTCACGACGGCGGCCGCATCGTCTTCGAGGGCACCCCCGCCGACCTGATCGCGGCGCGCACCACCCTCACCGGCGAGCACCTCGCGGCGTACGTCGGCAGCTGACCCGGCCCCGGAGGCGCCTCGGCCGCCGTGCCCGTCCCTCCCCGCCGTGCCCGCCCGCGCAGGGCCGGCACGGCGGTGGCGCGTCACCCGGCCGGACGGCCCCGCTGGCACCCCGGGCCCACCACCGGCTTGCTGGACCCATGACACCAGCGCACCCACCGCCCCCCACCGGCCCGAGCCTGAGCACTCCACGCATGGCGGGACTCGCGGGGGTGCTCTTCGCCGTCCTGCTCGCGGGCGCGATCGTGCTCGCCCGGCTCGCCCTGCCCGAAGGGGGCGGCGCGGCCCGGATCACGGTCACCTCGGGCCAGCGGGACGCCGTGACCGCAGCCGTGGAACTCGTCCCCTTCGCCGGCATCGCCTTCCTCTGGTTCATGGGCGCGCTGCGGGCGCACGGAGGGGACCGCGAGGACCGCTTCGTCTCCACGGTCTTCCTCGGCAGCGGCCTGGTCTTCGTCGCCTGCCTCTTCGGCGCCGCCGCGGCCTGCGGAACGGTGCTCGACGCCGACCAGCCCCAGGAATTCGGCCGCCACTTCGCGTACACCCTGCTCACCACCTACGCGATGCGCATGGCGGCCGTCTTCGTCCTCGCGACCTCCACGATCGGCCGCCGGCTCGGGGTCTTCCCGCGCCCGCTGGTCCTCGCCGGGTACCTGGCCGGCCTGGTGCTGCTGGTGGTGGGCTCCTCGCTGCCGTGGTCCGAGCTGGTCTTCCCAGCCTGGGCCCTGCTCGTCAGCCTGTACGTCCTGAAGTCCGGCATGGCGGCCCCGCGCACGCCCGCGACCGCGCCCTGACCTCCCGCGCGACCGCCCCCGCGCCCCCGCGTCACTCCGACGGTCCCGCCGGACGGGCCCCGTGCCGCGGCGGCCCGCAGGCTGGTCCCGGAAGCCGCGGGGGTCACCGAAAGGACCACACCTTGCTGAGGCTCGTCGTCGATCTCAACCGGTGCCAGGGATACGCCCAGTGCGCCTTCCTCGCCCCCGATGTCTTCGCGATGCACGGGGACGAGGGACTGCTCTACGACCCGCACGCCGAAGCGGCCCAGCGCGAACGCGTGGCCCAGGCCGCCGCCGCCTGCCCGGTGCAGGCGATCCTCGTGGACGAACTCGACCTGGCCGGCGCGGGCACCCCCGCCGGCGCCGGCACGCGGGAGGGCCCCGATGCCTGAGAGCACCCTGGAACAGCTGAAGCGCTCCGGCCGGATCGTGGTCGTCGGCGCCTCACTCGCGGGACTGCGCGCCGCCGAAACCATGCGCGAGAAGGGCTTCACCGGCTCGCTGACCCTGATCGGCGACGAGCCGCACGAGCCGTACGACCGCCCGCCGCTCTCCAAGGGGGTGCTGCTGGGCAAGGCCGACGCCGACCACACCCTGCTGCCCCGGCGCCGCGCCCTCGACGCCGAGTGGCGCCTGGGCGTCCCGGCCGACGGCCTCGACATGGCGGCCCGTACCGTCCGGCTGGCCGACGGCGACGAAGTGCCCTACGACCGCCTGCTGATCGCCACCGGCGTGCGCGCCCGGCCCTGGCCCAACGAGGCCGAGGGCGAACTCGGCGGGGTCTTCACCCTGCGCACCCGCGACGACGGCGCGGCCCTGGCCCGGGCACTCGCCGCCGGACCGCGCCGGGTCCTGGTCATCGGCGCCGGGTTCACCGGCTCCGAGATCGCCTCCGCGTGCCGCGAACGCGGGCTGGAGGTGACCGTCGCCGAACGCGGCGACGGCCCCCTCGTCGGCGCCCTGGGCGGGGTGATCGGCGCCGTCGCCGCCGAACTCCAGCGCGAGCACGGCGTCGACCTGCGCACCGGCGTCATGGTCACCGCCCTGGAGGGCGACTCCACCGGCCGCGTCCGGGCCGCGCACTTCTCCGACGGCACCACCCTGGAGTGCGACGTCGTGGTCGTCTCGCTGGGCGCCCAGCGCAACACCGAGTGGCTGACCGGTTCCGGTCTGGGGGCGGGCCCGCGCGGCATCGCCTGCGACGCGGGCTGCCGGGCCTTCGACATCCGCGGCATCGTCACCGACGACATCTACGTGGCGGGCGACGTGGCCCGCTCCCCGCACGCGCTCTTCGGCTACCAGTTCCTCTCCCTGGAGCACTGGGGCAACGCCGTCGCCCAGGCCGAGACCGCCGCCCACAACATGCTGAGCGAGAGCACCGAACGACGCCCGCACCTGTGGGTGCCCGCCTTCTGGTCCTCCCAGTTCGGCGTGAACATCAAATCCGTCGGTGTGCCCTCCATGGGCACCGAAATCATGATCACCCAGGGCTCGCGCGCCGAGCGCCGCTTCACCGGCGTCTACGGCTACCAGGGCCGGGTCATCGGAGCGGTCACCTTCGACAACTCGCGCTGGCTGCAGTTCTACGAGCAGCAGATCGAGGCCACCGCTCCCTTCCCGCTCCCGTTCACCACCGTCGACCGCCGCGCCGACGGGCAGCAGCCGATCCCCGCGGACTTCCCCGACCCGTCCGTGCCCACGCACGGACCCACCATCACCCTCAGCGGGTACTCGCCGGCCGACCGCCGGATCACCTTCACCCCCGCCGGGCACTGACCCGCACGTCCCGGAGGACCCGCAATGAACGACGGCATCCTGAGCCGGATCCTGGACTACGCGAACCGCGCGAACCCCTACCCGTTGTACGAGGAGCTGCGCAAGACCCCCGTCTTCCACGACGGGAGCGGACCGTACGTCGTCAGCACCTACTACGACATCCAGAGCCTGCTGCACGACCCGCGGCTCAGCTCCGACTCCCGCAACCTGGCGGCCACGGCGGCCGATCCGCTGGCCGAGGGCGGGGGAGAGGAGGCCATGGCGCTGCCGCCGAGCTTCCTGAAGCTGGACCCGCCGGAACACGACCGGCTGCGCCGGATGACCAACCGGCCCTTCGGACCCCCGCACTCCCCGTACCGCGTCGACGGGATGCGCGGCGGCCTGAAGGACATCGTCACCGGGCTCATCGACGGCCTCGGCGACCCCGACGGGATCGACCTGGTCGACCAGTTCGCGTACCCGTTCCCCGTGACGATGATCTGCCAGCTGCTGGGCGTGCCCCGCGAGGACGAGGCCCGCTTCCACGTCTGGGCCGACACCCTCGCGGCGAGCCTGGACCCCGATCCGGAAGCCGACCCGGCCGAGCGGCAACGGGCCACCCACGACTCCCGGATGGAACTCGGCATGTACCTGGCCGGGCTGATCGAGGAGCGGCGCAAGGACCCCGGCGACGACATGCTCTCCCAACTGGCCGCGGGACACGGGCCGGACGAGTCCATGTCCACGATGGAGCTGCTCAGCACCGCCGCCCTGCTGCTCATCGCCGGGCACGAGACCACGGTCAACCTGATCACCAACGGCATGCTGACCCTGCTGCGCAACCCGGACGTCCTGCGGCGGCTGCGCGAGGAACCGGGGCTGGCCGTCCCCCTCGTCGAGGAGCTGCTGCGGTTCGAACCACCGGTGCAGCTGCTGCCGCAGCGCACGCCCCTCGTCGACATCGAGGTCCGCGGGGTGACCATCCCCAAGGGGTCCTCGATGTGGCTGATCCTGGCCTCCGGCAACCGGGACCCGGCCCGCTTCGCCGACCCGGACCGCTTCGACCCGTACCGCAAGGACATCCAGCACCTGGGGCTCGGCAGCGGCATCCACAGCTGCTTCGGCGCCCCGCTGGCGCGCCTGGAGGCGCAGCTCGCGCTCAGCGAACTGGCCAGGAGGCTGGAGAACCCCCGCCTCCTGGAGGACCCCCCGCCCTACCGGCAGAACGCGGTCCTGCGCGGCCCCCGCCACCTGCGGATCGCGTGTGACGGGATCCGCTCCTGAGTCACGCCGACGCCCTCGCCCGCCACCACTCCACCGTGGCCCGGACCTGGGCGTCGACCGGGGTGGCGCGGAGCCCGAACGCCGCCTCGTACGCCCGCGAGTCGAGCACGAAGGGGCGGTCGAACTGGTAGCGGACCTCCCTCAGTTCGCGGATCAGCGGGGAGAAGAGGGCGGCGGCGCCGAGCACGGCGGACGGAATCCCGCGCACCGCGACAGGTTCTGTCCCCGCCCGGGCGGCGAGCAGCGCGACCATCTCCCGGGCGGAGCGGGCCGGTTCCGTCGGGACGTGCCAGGCGCGCCCCAGGGCCCGCTCGTCGCCCGCGACCTCGACCAGGGCCCGGGCCACGTCCGGGACGTAGCTCCAGCTGTGCGGGGCGTCCGGATCCCCGATCACGGAGACCGGCTTGCCGCGCAGTACGCGCGGCACCACCCGCGCGGCCAGGTGTCCGCCGTCGGTCACACCGGGCCCGAAGAAGTCCGAGGCCCGGACCTCGACCGCGCTGACCCGGCCCTGCTCGTGCAGGGCCCGCGCCCGCTCCCACACCTCGGCGCGCACCCGCCCCTTGGGCTCGGTCGCCGCCGGCGGCAGCGCCTCGGTCAGCGGGCCGTCCACCGGTCCGTATCCGTAGAGGTTGCCCAGCAGGACGAGGACCGCTCCGGTCGCCTCGGCCGCCGCGAGGAGGGACGCGGCCAGGGGCGGCCACGCGTCCGCCCAGCGGTGGTACGGCGGGGCCGCGCAGCCGAAGACGGCAGCCGCACCCCGTGCCGCGGCGGTCAGCCGCTCGCTGTCGGCGGCGTCCAGCGCGACGTGCTCGATGCCGGGTTCGGGGTCGCGGCCCGACCGGGTGACGACCCGCACCGAGTGACCCCGTTCGACCAGCAGCCGAGCGGTGGCGGCCCCGGCGGGTCCGAATCCGACGACGAGGTAATGGCTCATCAGGGCAGCCTAGCGCGCGTGCGCGGGGCGCTCGGGGCCGGTTCCGTCAGGGGCCTTCGGCCCCGGCGGCGCCGGGCGCCGGGGCTTCGGCGCGGTGGACCAACCGGTAGCCGTATCCGCGTTTGTGCCCGCGCTCGGCGGTGTGCCGGACCCTGGCCCGCCGGACCGCCGCCTCCACGAGGCCGTTGACGGTGGCGTTGCTCCGCCGCATGCGGGTGAGCTGCTCCCGGGTGAGACCCGCCGCGCGGGCCGCGGTGCCGAGGTGGCCGTCCCTGGCCAGGGAGCGCAGCAGGATGCCGAGGGCGAAGCCGGTCAACGGCCCCTGCGGCGCAACCCGTCCGGCACCGGCACCGGCACGGCCACCGGCCAGGGCCGCGGCCGCGGTCATGGCCGTGTCGAAGACCGGGTCCCGGCGCCAGTGGGCCAGCAGGGATTCCGACGTGCCCGCGGCGGCGGCGCACCCCGCCGGCCCCAGACCCATGGCCGCCGCGTGCAGGGCGTGGGCGCGGCGCACGGCGGTTTCCGCGGTGAGGTCCGGCTGCCCGTGGACGGCCGTGATCAGCTCCTGGTCCACGTCGTCCGTGCCGACGAGCCGGTCGACCACGCGCTCCGCCCAGACCTGGAGCCGGTCCGCTTCCTCTGGTGCCGGGTTGTTCACGTGCCGCGCGCCTCCTGCCGGACCGTCGGCCCGTTTCGGCCGTCGAGCCCATTGTGCGCGGCAGGCCGCCGAAAGCGCCCACCGCCGGGTCCGGCGGGCCGTTACCGGGGACGCGCCGCGCCGTCGCCTACAGTGCGGTGGACCTCCAGGCCGAGCGCCAGAACGGATCCGTTGGTTGACTCCCAGGTACGGCCGTACGTACGGCTCCCGGTGCGGGTATGCCGCGCCCGCGCACGCCGCGCCCCTCGGCGGCCCGGCCCGCGCGGGGGCGACCGGCCCCGCCCACCGGACCCGGCGCCGGTCCGGGCCGCCGTGAGCGCGCGCGGCCGGTCCGTGACCGGTACCGGAACCCGTACCGCCCTCGCACGCCGCGCCGGCCGGCTGGCGCTCGTCTCCCTGGCGCTGTTCGTCCTGCTGGCGGTCTGGGTCACGCACGGCGGGGATCCGCGGCTGCCCGCCGACACGGGGCCGCACCGCTGGTCCGTGGCGCACCGTCCGCCCGTCGCCTCGGCCCTGGCCCGGGGGGTCACCGACACCGGTACCGGGTTCATCCCGTACGCCCTGCTCCTGGCGGCCGGGTGGTACGCGGGCCGCACCACCCGGGGGCGGGCCCGTACGGCGGCCGCGCTGCTGCTGTGTCTCGGTGCGGGACAGGCCCTGCGCTACGCGGCCATGGTGGGGATCGCCCGTCCGCGCCCCGCCGCCGCCGACTGGGCGGTGCACGCTTCGGGGTGGTCCTTTCCCTCGGGTCACAGCGCCACCGCCGCGATGACCGCCGGGCTCCTGATCGCCGCGCTGGTCCTGCGCGGCCCCCCGGTGCCCCGCTTCCCCATCGTGCTCATCGCCTGCTGGGGCGCGGCGGTGGGTCTTTCGCGGATCTACCTGGGCGTGCACTGGCCCACCGACGTGCTCGGCGGCTGGCTCTTCGCGACCGCGTGGCTCTCCCTCCTCGCCCGCGCCTTCCTGTGGCGCACCGGAGCCCGGAACCCGGCCGCCTGACGGGAGACCGGGCAACCGGGAGGGCCGGTCAGGCGCCGGTGAAGAGGTCTTCGTCTGCGTCGTCGAGGATGAAACCGTTGTCGAAGCGGACGCGGACCGTCGCGCGCAGCCGCTGCGCCTGGTAGGCGGCCCAGTCGGGCTCCAGCGCCGCGACCTTCTCTTCGAGCTGCTTCCCGCTGGCCGGGGGCATCGACCCGGTCAAGGTCACCCGTTCCGCTCTGGAGAACGCCGCCTCCATCGCCTCCCTGCTGCTCACGACCGAGACCCTGGTCGTCGAGAAGC
>NZ_JBEXPB010000064.1:0-27903 GCF_040611795.1 Streptomyces sp. NPDC006529
CGAGAGCGGCACGCCGAGGCGCGCGTCGGCGGCGCGGGCCGCCAGGGTCTCGACGATCGCCCGGTCGGTGACCGTGATGTTGAGGAAGCCGGGTCGTTCACCACGTCCGTGTGGTTCATGTCGACGACCAGGACCTCGCTGGCCGAGTAGTGCTCGTGCACCCATGCGTCGTAGCCGGACCACAGCGTGCGGTAGTACTCGATGAGGCCCTCGTCCTGCTCGAACGCGCGGCCCCGCAGCCCGATGCGGTGCAGCACCGTCTCGAAGTCCGCCTTGAGGTACACCATGAGGTCGGGCGCCTTGCGGTAGGGCAGGCCGTCGATCTCCCGCATCATCTCGTCGAGCAGCCCCTCGTACACCCGCATTTCGAGCGAGCTGATCCGGCCGAGATCGTGGTTGACCTTGGCGAAGTACCAGTCCTCGTAGATGGACCGGTCGAGGACGTTGTGGCCCTGCTTGTACGCCTCCTTGATCGAGGCGAAGCGCGTCTGCAGGAAGTACAGCTGGAGCAGGAAGGGGTAGCGCTTGGCCTGGATCTCCTCGGGGCTCGACGTGTAGAAGAGCGGAAGGATCGGGTTGTCTTCCACGCTCTCGTAGAAGACCTCGCTGCCCAGCTCCTTGGCGAGCAGTTCGGCCACGGTCGTCTTGCCGATGCCGATCATTCCTCCGACGCAGATCACTGGCATACCTCACTTCTCCCTGGGCGTCCGCTGCTCGCGGGGCGGGCGGCAGGGCGCCCCGCACCACGGAGACGCGTGTCGGTGGTCAGTCGAATTCTCGAAACGTTCACGATCGGCGTCATGTGGTCCGCGCAGGACCGGGGCCCGGCGCGGGCCGTCCCCCTGGACGGTCGGACCACCGACCGTTCCGTGAGTGCCGTGCACGGTGACGAGTCACCGCCCCGAAGCCGCCATGAAGCATAAATGACGATCAGCCCCGCTCCGGCAGTGCGGCCGCGGCGTCGCGGACCCCCGGACCGGCCGGGCCGGGTGAGCCGCGTCTCACCCGGGCGATTCCACTTGTCTATGAAACGAGTTGCATACAAAGATCGCGGCATGGCGCTCGAACACGCGATCCTCGTCTCCCTGCTGGAGAAGCCCGGCTCCGGCTACGAGCTGGCCCGCCGCTTCGAGCGGTCCATCGGCTACTTCTGGACCGCCACCCACCAGCAGATCTACCGGGTGCTGGGGCGCATGGAGAGTGCCGGCCTCCTCGTCGTGCGCGTCGTGCCGCAGCAGGGCCGTCCCGACAAGAAGGAGTACGCGGTCACCGGCCCCGGCCGGACCGCCCTCTCCGCGTGGCTGCACGAACCGATCGAACCCGAGAGCCTCCGGCACGACCTGGCCGTGAAGATCCGCGGTGCGGCCTTCGACGACCCGGCCGCCCTCGTCCGCGAGGTCGAGAGGCACCGCGAGGTGCACGGCGCCCGGCTCGCCCACTACCTCGCCGGCGAGCTGCGCGACTTCACCGGGCCCGAGGCCCCGGCGCCCCTCGACACCGGCCAGGAACTCCAGCACGTCGTCCTGCGCGGCGGCATCGCGTTCGAACGGATGACGATCGCCTGGCTCGACGACGTGCTCGCCACCCTCCACCGCCTCGGCGCGTGACCCCCCGGCCCCCGGTGCCGGGACCGCTCGCCGAAGCCCCGCCCCTCCACCCCTTCACGGAAGGTGAACCTCCATGTCCGACCCGCTCCTCTTCAACCCGCGCACCTACGACCCGGCGCACTTCGACCCCGAGACCCGCAGGCTGCTGCGCGCCACCGTCGACTGGTTCGAGGAGCGCGGCAAGCGCAGGCTGATCGAGGACTACCGCTCCCGTGCGTGGCTGGCGGACTTCCTCGCCTTCTCCGCGAAGGAAGGCCTCTTCGCCACCTTCCTCACGCCCGCGGCCTCCGCCGCCGACGGCAACGCGGACCAGCGCTGGGACACCGCCCGGATCGCCGCCCTGAACGAGATCCTCGGGTTCTACGGGCTCGACTACTGGTACGCCTGGCAGGTCACCATCCTCGGCCTCGGCCCGGTCTGGCAGAGCGAGAACGCCGCCGCCCGCGACCGGGCGGCGGAACTCCTGGCCCAGGGGGAGGTGTTCGCGTTCGGCCTGTCCGAGAAGACGCACGGCGCGGACATCTACTCCACCGACATGCTGCTGGAGCCCGACGGCGACGGCGGCTTCCTGGCGAGCGGGTCCAAGTACTACATCGGCAACGGCAACGCCGCCGGACTCGTCTCCGTCTTCGGGCGCCGCACCGACGTCGAGGGGCCGGACGGGTACGTCTTCTTCGCCGCCGACAGCCGCCACCCGGCCTACCACCTGGTGCAGAACGTCGTCGACTCCTCGAAGTACGTCAGCGAGTTCCGGCTCGCGGACTACCCGGTGAGCGCCGCGGACGTCCTGCACACCGGCCGCGCCGCGTTCGACGCCGCCCTCAACACCGTCAACGTCGGCAAGTTCAACCTCTGCACCGCCTCGATCGGCATCTGCGAACACGCCATGTACGAGGCCGTCACCCACGCGCAGAACCGGATCCTCTACGGGCGCCCGGTCACCGCCTTCCCGCACGTGCGCCGCGAGCTGTCCGACGCCTACGTCCGCCTCGTCGGCATGAAGCTGTTCAGCGACCGCGCCGTCGACTACTTCCGGTCGGCAGGTCCGGACGACCGCCGCTACCTCCTCTTCAACCCGATGACGAAGATGAAGGTGACCACGGAGGGCGAGAAGGTCATCGACCTGATGTGGGACGTCATCGCCGCCAAGGGCTTCGAGAAGGACACCTACTTCGCCGAGGCGGCCGTCGAGATCCGGAGCCTGCCCAAACTGGAGGGCACGGTCCACGTCAACCTCGCGCTGATCCTCAAGTTCATGCGCAACCACCTGCTGACCCCGGCCGCCTACGAGCCCGTCGGGACCCGGCGCGACGCCGCCGACGACGCATTCCTCTTCCGGCAGGGGCCCGCCCGCGGCCTGGGATCCGTCCGCTTCCACGACTGGCGGCCCGCCTTCGACGCCTACGCCGAGGTGGCGAACGTCGCGCGCTTCCGTGAACAGGCCGACGCCCTCTGCGAGTTCGTCACCACGGCCGCCCCGGACGAGGAGCAGAGCCGCGACCTCGACCTGCTGCTCGCCGTCGGCCAGCTGTTCGCGCTCGTCGTCCACGGCCAGCTGATCCTGGAGCAGGCCCGCCTGACGGATCTGGACGGGGACGTGCTGGACGAGCTGTTCGCGGTCCTCGTACGGGACTTCTCGGCGCACGCCGTCGAGCTGCACGGCAAGGACTCCGCCACCCCCGCACAGCAGGCCTGGGCCCTGGGCGCGGTCCGGCGCCCGGTGACCGACGCGGCGCGCTCGGCGCGGGTGTGGGAGCGCGTGGAGGCGCTGGCCGGGGCGTACGAGATGGCCCCGTAAGAGGAGGCGCACGCCCCGCGGGGCCGCCCGGACGCCGGGCGGCCCCGCGCGGTTGCTACCGCTCCTTGCGCCAGAACAGGTGGTGCGCGACACCGCTCGGGCTGGGCACGACCTCCAGGTGGAACCGGTCGAGCAGCTCCTCGGGCGACTCCCAGAGCCGTACACCGGTCCCGAACTCCACCGGCGAGACCGCCACGTGCAGGGTGTCGACGAGGTCGGCGTCGAGGAACTCCCGGATCGTGCTCGCCCCGCCGCCCAGGCGGACGTCCTTGCCCCCCGCCGCCTCCCGGGCCTGCTCCAGGACCGTGGCCGGGTCCGCGTCGACGAAGTGGAACGTGGTGTCCGACAGGGTGAACGAGGGACGCACGTGGTGGGTCAGGACGAAGACCGGCGTGTGGAACGGCGGTTCGTCCCCCCACCAGCCCTGCCATTCGAGATCCTGCCAGGGCCCGCGCTGCGGCCCGAACTTGTTGCGCCCCATGATCTCGGCGCCGATGTTGTGCGCGAAGTCCCGCGTGAGGTAGTCGTCAATGCCCCGGCTCCCGCCCGGAGCGGTCCGCATGGGCCAGCTCGCCGTGGCCCCGGCCCAGGCGAACAGCCGCCCGGGATCGACGTGCCCGAACGGCCGTTCAAGGGTCTGATCGTGCCCGGCCCCGATCCCGTCCCGCGAGACGTTGAAGTTCTGAACTCTCAGCAGCTGAACCACGTGTTCCTCCAGCGATGGGCGACAACGGGAAAGAGACTCACCGCACGGCGAAAACTCATCGCCGTGTCCTGCCGGAGGGGGCGGCCCGTGGCGTCGGCTCCTCGGGAAGTGAGTACGGTCTGTTCATGCAGAACTTGGGACTGGAGCAGCGGGGGCACGTCCTCCTCATAGCGGGGGGTACGGCCGTGCGCCGGCGGGCGGTGCAGGTGGCGCCGAGTGCCAATCTGGCCGCGCTGGGAGTGGTTCCGGCCGCGGCGCTCCTGAACAGCGGCCTGTCCTGCGACACGACCTACCTCGACGGGGCCCGGGATCCGAATCTGGTTCTGACGCGGCTGCGCACGGCCGCCGCCACGCCGGGGCCGCTGCTGGTCTACCTGTCGGGGCGGCTCACCCTCGACCGCCGGGGCCGCCGGCTGCACCTGGCCCTGGCCGGCACGACGTCCGGGTCCGTGCGCTACACGGCGCTGCCCTGGGAGTGGCTGGGCACCGAACTGCGGGAGCGCCCGGCCGGGCTGACGACGGTGCTCCTCGACCTGGTCGCCGACAAAGCGGCGTGGCCGGTGCTCCAGGAGTACGGCAGCCTGCCCTCCTCTCCCTCGGCCGAGGTGTACGGCGTCGTGTCCCCGCCCGGCTTCACCGGTGGCGGGAACACCGTCAGCAGCTACACCCGGTGCTGGATCGACCAGCTCGCCGGCAGCCCGGGCCGCCCGGGCAACCTGCAGCTGCACGCTCTCGCCGTGGGCGCGGCGGCGCTGCCTCCCGGCACCCTGGTCCTGCCCACCGCTCGAGAACTCGCCGCACCGCCGGGCCCGTCGCCCGCGGCCGTCGGCCCGTTCGGCCCCCTCGCCGGTTCCGAGGGCTCGCGCCCGGACCCCGGCCCGGGCCGGTCCGCCGCCGTTCCGGCCGAGCCCGAGTCCGATTCCGTGTCCCAGTCCGTGTCCGAGCCGACGGCTCCGGCCGCGCCCGGTCGGGGAGCAGTAATCCCGGCGGGGTCCGAGCCCGAGAGCGGGGCCGCGCGGGATCCGCGGCCGCACATCCACGCTCTGGCCTCCGCCGGCCGGCACACCGAGGCCGCGGCGCTGGCGGAGGCGTGGGAGCAGTACGTCCTCCAGCACGCGGGCTACGGCTCCCCGGAGGCGACCGCCTGGCTGGAGATCCGGGCCGACCTCGCCAGAATGGCGGGCACTTTCGGGCCGGCGACCCAGCTGTGGACGAGAGCAGGCCTGATCCGGCTGGCCAGTCAGTCCTCCGACGCCCCCGAAGTGCACGCGGCGGCGGCCGGCGCCCTCTACTGCTGGACCCAGCTCAGGGATCCGGCAACGGCCATCGGCACCGCGCCGGAACTGATCCGCCTGCTGCGCGCGCTGCCGTCGCTCGACTCCCGGCACATCACCCTGGCCCAGCAGCGGCTGGAGTTCCTTCACCGCGCGCCGAGCCGCCCGTGAAGGCCCGCGTTCACCGGCCCTCACCCGCGTCCCCGGGCCGGTCCGGCGCGGCGCCGAAATCGGGGAGGACCAGGGATCCGTCCTCGGCCAGCGTGAAGCCCGGGTTGTGGGCGACCTCCCAGGGGTGCCCGTCGGGGTCGGTGAAGGCGCCGGAGTAGAAGCCGATGGCGTTGACGGCGGCCGGCTTGGTGACGGCGCCGCCCGCCGCCCCGACAGCGGCGAGCAGCCCGTCCACCTCGGCCCGCGAGCGCACGTTGTGGGCCAGGACGATGCCGCCGAACCCGCCCCCCGGCGCCCCGACCGCCCCCGGCGGTCCGCCCTGCCCCGGCGGTCCGGGCTCCGCCGCCGCTCCGGGCGGCAGGCCGCAGTCCGCCGCCAGGAGGTCCCGGTCCCACAGCACCACGGCCAGCCCGCCGGCCTGGAAGAACACGGTCCGCTCCACTTCCTGCCCCCGCCAGCCCAGCGCCTCGTAGAAGCGCCGGGCGCGGTCGAGGTCGTGGACGCCCAGCGTGACGAGACTGATGCGCTGTTCCA
Source organism: Streptomyces sp. NPDC006529 (assembly GCF_040611795.1). NCBI lineage: Bacteria > Bacillati > Actinomycetota > Actinomycetes > Kitasatosporales > Streptomycetaceae > Streptomyces > Streptomyces sp. NPDC006529. Next base: position 6,091 of record NZ_JBEXPB010000064.1, read on the forward strand.
TGGCGATGCGCTGTTCCATGGGGCCACGGTAGGGGGCCGCCCGCCGCGAAACTGCCTGCCGCTCCGAGCGCGTCGAGGGCGCGGCGGAGATCACCCTCCGAGCGTCTCCGCCATGCGGTCCAGGTCGGCGAGCAGGGTGGCGAGCCGTTTCGGTGGCACGGCATCCGTCAGCTGCCCGTCGATGGCGTAGACGGCGGCGCGCGCCGCGGCGAGACGGCGGTGGCCCTCCTCGGTCAGGTGGGCGGGCAGGGCGCGGCCGTGGTCGGCGGTGGTCGCGCGCACGATCAGGCCGTCCTCCTGGAGGCCGCGCAGGACGACGTTCATGGACTGCCGGGTGACGAAGGTGCCGCGGGCCAGTTCGGCGTTGGAGAGCCCGGGCTGCTGGTCGAGCAGTTCCAGACAGGCGTACTGCGGCACGGTCAGCCCGTACGCGCGCAGCGCCCTGTCCATCGCCCCGCGCAGCGCGGCCGCCGCGCGCTTGAGGCGGTAGCCGAGCCGCTCGGTCACGTCGGTGGGCGGGGTCGGGTCGGTCGTAGTCCCATCACTCATGTCAGGAGTTTGACATAGCTCAGCGCCGACGCCTACCGTCGCCGATGTCAAAGTCCTGACATCGAAACCCACCTGGGAGCACGCCATGACCGCCACCACGCCCGCCGCCGTTACCGTCTCCGGACCCGATTTCATCGCCCTGCAGGTGCGTGACGTCGAGGCGGCCGCCGCCTTCTTCGAGACGCTGCTCGGGCTGCGCCGGGCCCCCGCCTCGCCCCCCGGCGCCGTCGTCTTCACGACCGAGCCGATCGCGTTCGCCGTCCGCGAACCCCTGCCGGGCGTCGATCTCGACAGCGTGCAACGGCCCGGCCTCGGCGTCGCCCTGTGGTTCAAGACCAGCGACGCCGAGGCCCTCCACGACCGGCTGCGGGCCGCCGGGACGGCCATCGTGAAGGCCCCGGAGAAGGGCCCGTTCGGCACGATGTTCACCTTCCTCGGCCCCGAGGGGTACGCCCTCACCGCCCACGGGGGCTAAAGGGGCGTCTGATGGATCTCCCTGCTCACGCGGGGCCGCCCGCTACGAGCCGACCGAAGACGGCACTCACCGTCTTGCCGCCGCCGGGCCCCCGTGTGACGCGCGTGGTCCGGGCGAGGCGGTTGACCATGGGCCACCCGAAGCCGCCCGTGCCGCCGTTCAGGTCAGGGGTGCGCATGCGCGGGGGGCGGCGGCTGCCGTCATGCACGGCGACTTCGATGGTGTCCGGGTGGGCGGTGAGGCTGAGGGTGCAGGCGCCCTCCCCGTGGCGCAGGGCGTTGGTGACGAGTTCCGACACCACCAGCACCACGCTCTCGGCGACCAGCTGCGGAACCGGCGGCAGGAGGCGTTCGAGAAACCTCAGGGCGCGCTCGCGGGCGCCGGCGACCGAGATCGTCGAACGGTCCGTTGCGACATCCAAACTCATCGTCTCCATGCAGGTCACCTCGTCCGTCGATCCTCCGTGTCCGGCCTTCTCTGCGCAGCTCTTGTACCCGGTCCGCGCCGCCCTACCCGGAGCCTGTTGCAGCCGGACCCGGTCCGCGGGGCCGGTTGCGCCGATTACCTTGTGCTTCAACACGCAAAAATCTGTTGTGGGTGGAGTAGACATTGATCCGTGACCTGGTTAGGGTTTCTCCCGTCGGACGGATTCGGCCGGAGCGGTGACGCAAGGTCGGCGCCGCACCGGCACCGACGCATGGACAGACGGTGTAGCAGTTGCTTCGGGGCCCTGGAGCCGTACGGCGCCAGGGCCCCTCCACGCGGGAGCTCAACGGAGGAAGGAGCGTCGATGGAACAGCAGGTGACCGTGCTGCCGGACGAGGGCGGCGTACGCGTCATCGTGTGCGAGGGGGAGTTCGACCAGGACACCCTGCGCCCCCTCAAAGCCGCCGGCGCAGAGGCGGCCGCAGATCCGGGGCTGCGCCGGATCGTCCTGGACGTCAGCAAGATCGCCTTCGGGGACTCCTCCCTGCTCAACGCGATGCTCATGCTGCTGCGCTCCGGTCGCCTGGTGCTGGCCGGACCGGTTCCGGGGCAGCTGGACCGGCTACTGGAGATCACGCAGTCCCGTCCCTTGTTCACGACCGCCGACAGCATCGAGGCGGCCCGCGCCCTGTGACCTCGGCGCCCGCACCGTGCCGCCGTGCGCCCCCCCGCCCCGCCCCGCACGATCCGACACAATCCGACGCGTCCCGTCAGGCCTTGTAGTGCCGGCACAGCCGCATGAACAGGTCCAGGTTGACGATGTTGTCCATGGACGAGCTGTCCACGGTCGTGCGCTTCTGTGATCCGTTGAAGATCAGCGTGCCGCTGAAGGAGGAGATCTCGGTGATGTCCGACCAGGGGGCGGAGTGCTTGCGGCCCGTGAGGACGTGCCGGTCGAGCGTGTAGGCGCCGAAGTCCACCGTCTCGCCGCGTTCGACGGCGCCGAGGACCTTCGGCAGCTGCGCCCGGGTGACGGCCTGCACGATGTGCTCCCCCCACACGTCGGGCCACAGGAAGAGAGCGCCCTGGACCACCGAGGTGATGCCCAGGAACCGCTTCTCCTCCTTGAGGAACACCCGGGTGCCCGGGCCGATGTTCACCGCCGAGCCGTGCGGGTCGATGAGGGTGTACCGGGCGTCCCAGGGGACGCCGTTGCGGGTGCTCAGGTACCGCAGGACGCGTACCGTCTCCCAGTCGTAGGCGGCCCGGAAGCCCTGGGGGCCCGTCACGACCACGCCGTTCGCGTACAGGTAGAGCCGCGAGGCGTTGTGCTTCGTGAAGAGCCGGCTCTGGTTCATCCGGAACGTCTGCGACCACGGCCCGAGGCCGTGCTCGGCCGCCAGCGCGGCGGCCTCGTCGGTCGGTTGCTCGCGCGTGTCCGTCTCTTTCATGTCTTCTCCAGACCCTTGCCCGCCGACGCGTTGTCGGAGCGGCGCGTCCGGGAGGCCGGAAGGGCGACGGCCCGGACGTCCCGATGCTGGCGCCCGGACCGGGCGGCGGACAGGCCACGCCACCGGCCATGCGTGACCGGTGGGTGGGGGCCGCTGGATGCGGGGCCGTTCCCCGACGTCCGTCAGGAAGAGCCGTGCGCGGGCGGTGTGAAGGTGGCCGGTGCGAAGTCCCGGTGCCGGCCGCGGAACGCGCGCCCGAGGTGGTGCTGCAAGCGGACGTGGCGGAACTGGTACACCGCTCCGGTCTGGCGCAGCACCCCCCGCCGGTAGGCGTCGTCGAGGAACGCCGCGGGGTTCCACGGGAGCCGCCCGGTCAGCGGTAGCCAGACGCGCGCCAGCACGATCCACTGTCCCCACGCCGTGAAGGCGAGCACGTACGACGCCGCGCCCCCCAGGCCGCCGACCGCGCCGATGAAGAGCCCGTCCCTCACTCCCCAGTTCAGGGGGCCCATCGTGCCCCGGAGCAGGTCGACGATCAGGGAGCCGCCGAGGGCGATGGCCAGGGTGAGCGCCGGAGCCAGGATGAGGAACTGCCGCCCGGCGGTCGCACGGTTCGAGGACAGCAGGCTGAACGGAGTGGCAGCCGCGGTGACGTCCACGGGCACTTCGAGCGTGGCCATGAGGCCGAACACGAGCCCCCCGGCCGCGCCGAAGATCATCCCGAAGATCAGCATGTTGATCAGGGTGCCCTCGACCACGTTCGGGTCGATGACGGACGTCCCGGCCGCCAGCGAGCGTCCGAGGGTGAGGGCGCAGGCGCAGCCGATGCCCATGACGGTGCCCCCGGTCAGCCCGTGCGCGAAGCGGACGGCGAAGGTGCGCAAGGGGCGGCGGCCGATACCGCGGTGCGCGGCGAACAGCGTCAGCCGGATGGGGGCCGGTTCGAAGGCCGCCCCGCCGCCGGATCTGTCCGCCAGCGCGTAGACGGCCCCGAAGGCGAGGCCCGCGGCAAGCCCCATGAGGCCGCCCTGGAGCAGCAGCTCACCGAAAGGGAGCGGGGTGAGCACCAGGCCGACCAGCCAGTCGCTCAGGGTGATGCTCACGACGGTGGCCAGGATGATGGCCACGGTGCGCGTCGCACGCGGCAGCGAGTCGCCGAGCTGCCACCACGCGAGGTCCTGGCGCTCGCGGTCGAGGCGGACCAGGTGGTGGGCGAGGTAGCCGAGCAGGCGTTCGGCCCGGTCCGGGTCCGCGTAGGGGGCCCCGGGCCGCCGGCCGGCCGCGTCCCGCTCGGGCGGCCGCCGCCGGTAGACGGCGGGCACGAACCCGGCCAGCAGGTGCTCGTCCAGGCTCTTCACCGTGGGGAACCGGGCGGCGTCCAACAGCTCGGCGGGGTCCCGCTCCGGCGACTCGCTGTACAGGGTGCGGGCGAGGATGATCATGAGTGGGGTGGTCAGCACCGCCGCGAGGTTCCGCTCGGCCGGGCCCGGGCACGTGCGCAGTGCGGTGAGGACCGGGTCCCAGGCCGAGCCGCGCCCGGCGCTGCCGGGGGCCCCGCCCGGGTCGGCCGGCACGGTACGGGTGGTGCGGGGCAGGTAGTCGGCGAGGTCGTCGGGGGTGAGGTCGGCCAGCTCGATCCCCCCGGCCCAGACGAGCGGGGCGTTGGCCGCCCGGACGGCTTCGGCGTACTCGTCGCGCCGACTGGTGAGGACGAGCGGGGTGGCGGTCGCGTTGAGCGCCTCCAGGGCCTCGCGCCGCAAGCCTTCCGCCATCTCGTCGAACCCGTCGAGGACCGGCAGGATCAGATCGGCGTCGATCAGCGCGGCGGCCAGGGCCGCGCCGCCCGCGCTGCGGCGCGCCAGGTGCGGGTGGTCGCGCAGCAGTCGGCCGATCAGCCAGTCCCGCAGGGCGGTGGTCGAGGGGTCCCAGGAGCCGATGCTGAAGATGACCGGCACGCGGCGGGGCGGGGCGGGGGTTTCCAGCAGGTCCAGCAGGTCAAGGACGAGCCTGATCGTGAGGACGGACTTCCCCGATCCGGCCCGGCCGAGGACCACCAGCCGTCCGGAGGGGATCCTCAGGTAGACCTCGGCCGTCTCGCGCAGATCGCCGCCCAGGTCCACCTCCCGCGGAGTCCCGCCCGGCCCGAGGCGCTGGATGTTCTCCGCGCTGTCCGTCAGGTCGGCGGGCGCGGGCGTCCACCGGACGGGCAGCGGGAACGGGTCGTGGACGCGGCGCTGCGTCTCCTCGTGGCGCCAGCGGCGCCGGACCTCCATCGCCAGCTCGCGCGCGGCGTCGGCGAGCGCGGCCTGGACGGGCGCCGCGTGGACGGGCTGCCGGGCCGGCGGCCCGGCAGCGGTCTGCGCCGGGGCGGGCCCGGACACCGACCGCACGGATTCGTGGGTGTCGCCACCGTCACTGCCATCACCACTGCCATCGCCTCCACCAGCACCCCCGTCGCCGCCATCGCCGCCGCCCGGCCCGGAGCCGGCGAGAGCCGCCGCGAGCCGCAGACGGTCGGCTTCGCCCAGGCCCAGCGCGTCCGCGAGCAGATTGATCGTGCCCATCCGGTGGTTCGTCGATCCGCCGCTCTCCAGCCGGCGAATGGTGCGCTCGCTGACCCCGGAGCGCTCGGCCACCTGCTCCTGCGTCAGGTGCGCGGCGTCGCGCAGCGTGCGGAGTAACGCACCGAGCTCCTCGGCCATCCCGCCCCTCCCTTGATCCATCCGTGTGAACGGCGGTGAGCCTACCCGTGGCCGCCGGTCACCAATGGCCGGGCTCCTGACCTGTACGACGACGACCGCCGAGCACATCGTCGGGTGGGTCCCCGCTACGGACCGAGAGGAAGGAGCCGACGTGGCCAACCGCTTCTGGTGCGGTGAATGCACCTTCAAGACGCCCTGGGTCGACGAGCCCGAAGGGCTGCGCCGGCAGATCGAGCACTACGCCCGCAAACACCCCGGGACGACCCCGGGCGGCCAGGTCGAGACCCGCAGGGGCGGCCGCCCGGGCCCGCGCACAGCGGGCCTGCTCCTGGCGGGCGGGGTCCTCGTCGCGGCCGCCGTGGTGGCCGCGTGGCCCCGCTGAACGCCCGGCTCCCGCCCCTTCCTCACCTCGCGCAACGCCGTGCAAGAACCACGGCGCGACCACCACACCGTCCATGCCCAGGAGGCTGCTCCATGTCGTACCCGCCCGCCCCGTACCGCCCCGACGGCCCGTCCGGCCCCACCGCCCGGCGGCGCCCCGCCACCGCCACCGCAGCCGGCGTGCTCGCCATCGCGTGTGGCCTGGTGGTGGCGGGCGCCGGAGCGGCCGGGATGGTCTGGGGGATCGTCGCGTTCGGCGAGGTGGGGTGGCTCGTCTTCCTCTGCGCGTTCGTCCTGCCGCTCGGCGTCGCGATCCTGCGCAACGGGGCCCGGCTGCTCTCCGGTGACTCCGAGGCGGGTTCCCGGCTGAATCAGCTGCTCGGGATCCCGGCGAGCCTGTCCTTCATCGCGATCGGGAACATGGTGGTCCAAGCGGACTTGGCGCGCAGCGAGGCGCAGCACCAGCTGGCGGGCTTCATCACGGCCTTCGTGCTGGCGGCTGCCGCGATGGCGCTGGCCGAGGCGCGGCCCACCAAGGCGTACCTCGGCTCGCTCTGACGCCCCCGTCCGGCGGCCGGGGATTGTCCGGCGCCCGACCGGGCAGGCGCACCGGGCGGAGCACAGGAAGCGAAGGGACCGCCGCCCCCGGCGGACCCGTCACCCGCCCGCCGGTCCCGGTCGCACCCGCACCGGCACGCAGCACGCACCCACGTACGCACGTACGCACGTACGGGAGGTACCCGTGAGGACGCCGAGACCCGCCCACCCGCTCAGCGGCCGCACCGTCGTGGTGACCGGCGCGGCCAGGGGGGTGGGGGAGGCCGTGGCCCGGGCCCTCGATGCCCGCGGCGCACACCTCGCCCTGCTGGGCCTGGAGGGGCCGCGGCTGCGCACGGTCACCGGCTCACTGCGCGGGGAGGCCGCCTGCTGGGAGGTCGACGTGACCGACGACGAAGCCATGGCCGAGACCGCGCGCGAGGTACGGGCCCGGCTCGGCCCGGTGTCCGCGGTGGTCGCCAACGCGGGCATCGCGGAAGGTGGCCCCTTCGCCGACTCCGATCCGGCGCTGTGGCGCCGCGTCGTGGAGGTCAACCTCATCGGCAGCGCCACGACGGCCCGCTGCTTCCTGCCCGACGTCCTGCGCACCCGCGGCTACTACCTCCAGGTCGCCTCCCTGGCCGCCATGGGGGCCTCGCCCTTCATGAGCGCCTACTGCGCCTCCAAGGCCGGCGTCGAGTCCTTCGCGCACGCGCTGCGCGCGGAACTCGCCCACCGGGGCGTGGCCGTCGGCATCGCCTACCTCAACTGGACCGACACCGACATGATCCGGGACGCCGACCGGCACACCGTCCTGCGCGAGCTGCGCGCCCACATGCCGCCGCCCGCCCGCAAGGTCTACCCGGCCGCACAGGTCGCGGAGCACCTGGCCGATGCCGTGGAACGGCGCAGACCGTCCGTCTACGTGCCCGCCTGGCTGCGCGCCGTCCAGCCGGTCCGGTCCTTCCTGCCGCCCCTCGTCACACGCGTCGCCGGCTTCGAACTGCCGCGCCTGGAGCGCGCGGCGGCCTTCGAGGAAACGGGCCCACTGGGCGCCGGGGGCCGCGCGGACACGGCGTTCCGCGCGGCCGGCTGACGGCCCGCGGGATTGTGCGGGGCCCCGGCGGGTAGGCGCTTCCCTCCGGAGGTGGCCCCATGACCAGTCAACCGATCCAAGGAACGGGACGACGGCGCCGTTCGCCCGGTCCCCCCGGCGCCCGCCGGGAGGCCACCCCGACCAGGCCGCCGACCGAGGGCACGCTGTCACCGGAAGGGCCCAGGGAGCGGGTCAACCGGCGCTGGAACGAGATCCTCCAGGAGACCAGGGTCGCCCAGACCGGAGTGCAGATCCTCTTCGGACTGCTGCTGAGCATCGCCTTCACCGCCCGGTTCGAGACCCTGACCGGCTTCGAACGGGCCCTGTACGTCGTCACGCTCGTCCTGGGCGCCTCCTCGACGGCGGCGCTCATCGCCCCCGTGTCCATCCACCGCTGCCTGCGCGGCCTGCGCCTGAAGCACGAGGTGGTCGAGGCGGCCGGGCGGATGATGGCGTGCGGCATCGTGCTGCTGGCCCTGACCATCGCGTGCACCCTGCTGCTGATCCTCGACGTCGTCCTGCCCAGCCCCCTCGCCCCCGTGATCGTCTCCACGGTGATGGCGTGGTTCGTCCTGTGCTGGTACGTCCTGCCCCTGCGGCTGCGGCGCAGGGCGACCAGCACGTCCTACGACTCCGGGGGACGTCGTGGACCCGGCCCCGCTGACCCCGCGTGAACGCCGCCAACTGGCCGCCATAGAAGCCGAGCTGCGCGGCGACCGGCGCATGGACCGCCGCCTGCGCACCATGCGCCGCAGACCGCCCGGCTCCACGCTCCTGGCCCGCCTCGCGCTCACGGCCGCGCTGGTCGCCAGCGTGGCCCTGCTGGCGGTGGCGGTGGCCACCGCGTCGGCCGCCTGGGTCACGGCCTTCGCGGTCGTCTGGCCGGCCACGCTGGTGCTCGCGGCGCTGATGCTCCGCCGCTGGGGCCGCCGCCAGCGCTAAGGGTGCAGCGTCCCCGACACCTCATCCGTAGCACCGGACGCCGGGTCGCGGCGGGAGGGGGAGCCCGGCCACCAGCTGCGCGGACCGATGTCGATCACCAGGGCAGGGACGAGCAGGGAACGGACCACGAGGGTGTCCAGCAGGACGCCGAAGGCGACGATGAAGGCGATCTGGACGAGGAAGGCGAGCGGGATGACCGTGAGGGCCGCGAAGGTGGCGGCGAGGACGACGCCCGCCGAGGTGATCACGCCACCGGTGGTGGTCAGGCCCCGCAGGACTCCCTGGCGGACGCCGTGGTCGCGGGTCTCCTCCCGGACGCGCGACATCAGGAAGATGTTGTAGTCGACACCGAGGGCGACCAGGAACACGAATCCGTACAGGGGCACGGAGGCGTCCGTACCGCTGAAGCCGAGCAGGTGCTGGAAGACCAGCGCGGACACCCCGAGGGTGGCCAGGAAGTTCAGCGCGACGGTGGCCACGAGCAGGACCGGCACCAGGAGCGAGCGCAGCAGCAGGACCAGGATGAGCAGGATGATGCCGAGGACGACGGGGACGATCACGGTCCGATCCCGGGCCGCGGTCCGTTCGGTGTCGTACTGCTGGGCGGTGTAGCCGCCGACGAGGGCGTTCGCGCCCGGCACGGCGTGGACGCGTTCCCGCAGCATGCGGACGGTGTTCTTGGCGGCGTCGCTGTCGGCGGCCGTGCCCAGGACGGCATCGACGCGGATCCGGCCGTCGACGACCAGGGGCTCGCCCCCGCCGGGGCGCCCCGCGGCCGTGACGGCTGCCGCGGAAGCGACCCCCGGGGTTCCCTCCGCGGCAGCCCGTACCTCCGCGGCGGCGGAGGCATCGGCGATGATCACCGCGGGCTGGCCGGAGCCCCCGGGGAAGTGCCGGCCGAGGTTCTCCTGCGCGGCGACGGAAGGCGCGTCCTTGACGAAGATCTCGTCCAGGGGAACGCCCCGGGCGGCCAGCGTCGGCGCGAAGGCCGCCAGCACCAGCAGCAGGAGGGTCGTGGACACCCACACGCGGCGCGGCGCCCGGTCGATGACCCCGGCGACGCGGCGCCAGACCGGGTGCCCGTCGGCGGTGGCGTCGGACGGTTTGGGGGAGGCGGGCCAGAACGCGCCGCGGCCCAGCAGGACCAGTACGGCGGGCAGGAAGGTCAAGGTGGCCAGGAGCGAGCACAGGATGCCGATCGCCCCGACCGGCCCCAGCGCCCTGTTGTTGGTCAGGTCGCTCGCCAGCAGGGCGAGCAGGCCGAGGGCCACGGTCGCGGCGCTGGCGGTGATCGCACCGGCCGAGCGCCGCACGGCGGCCACCGCCGCGGCCGTACGGTCTTCGTGGGCGGCCAGTTCCTCCCTGAACCGGGCGGCCAGCAGCAGCGCGTAGTCGGTCGCCGCCCCGATGACCAGGATGGACAGGATCCCCTGGACCTGCCCGTCGACCCGCACCACGCCCCGGTCGGCCAGGGCGTAGACGACGGCGCAGGCCAGGCCCAGGGCGAAGACGGCGCTGATGATGATCACCAGCGGCAGCAGCACACTGCGGTAGACCAGCAGCAGGATCAGCAGGACCGCGCCGAGCGCGACGGCGAGCAGGATCCCGTCGATGCCTGCGAAGGCGTCGGAAAGGTCCGCCTGGGTGGCCGCCGGTCCGGCGATCTGCGCGGTCAGGCCCGGCACGGCCGTGACCGCCGAGCGCACCTCGTCCAATACGGCGGGAAGCTCCTTCCCGAGGTCGGGAGCCAGCGGTACGACGGCCTGCAGGGCCCGGCCGTCGTCGGACCGCAGGGCCGGCGACGGCGCCGCGGTGACGCCCTCGCGCCCGGCGAGGGCGGCCACGGCCCGGGTGGCGTCCTGCTGCTGCGCGTCGCTGACACGAGCGCCTCCGCGGGCCTCCCAGACGACGATCGCGGGCACCGACGCGGAGGGCTCGAAGGCCTTGCGGGCGTCGAGGACCTTCGTGGACTCGGCGCTGCGGGGCAGGAACGCCGCCTGGTCATTGGTGGCGACCTCGCCCAGCTTCCCCGCGTACGGCCCGAGCGTCCCGCCGATCCCCAGCCAGACCACCAGCAGCACCACGGGCACCAGCCAGCGGGCCCAGCGCGGTGTGCGCTTCATGGCGAACCCCTCCCATCTCGACATTCTCAACACTCTCAACGATGAAGTATCTCAATCATCAAGAGATCTTATGCTGAGGGCATGCGCAGCGCCGACCACGCCGACAGCCCCCCGCCCACTCTTCCGCCCGAGGACCCGATCGGGTTGCAGTCGTTCGCCGTGTTGCTGCGCGCGATGAACGCCGAGTTCAACCGGATCGCCCAGGAGTTCGCCCAGTCCCAGGGCCTGCACCTGACGGACGTGCAGGCGCTCATCGCGGTCCTCGACGCGGAACGCGACGAGGACGCCGGCCCGATGACCCCGGGACGTCTGGGCGCGCACATGAACCTGACCTCGGGAGCCGTCACGGCGTGCCTGGACCGGCTGGAGAAGGCCGGCCACATCCGCCGGGTCCGGGCGGCCGACGACCGGCGCGTGGTGCACGTGTACTACGCACAGGCGGGCCGCGAAGCCGCCCGGGAGTACTTCCGCCCCCTGGCCCGGTCCACCGACGCGGCCCGCGCCCGCTTCAGCCCCGACGAGCTGCTCGTCGTGGTGCGGTTCCTGGCGGAGATGAACGGGCAACTGAGCCGCGAACGACGCTGAGGGCGGCGCGGCGACAACCCCGTCCGCGCACCCTCGCGCCGCCGCGCGCAGTGGCGGCCCAGTACTCTTGTGCATCCGCAGAACGGGCCGGTTGGCCGGAAGGGGGCGAGGTGAGAGCGGCGCGGGCGTTGGCGACACTGGACGAGGTCGAGCTCGGTGACCACGTGTGCTGGTTCACGGGATCTGCCGGTTTCTCCGACGACGCGAGGGCGTACGTCGCCGACGGAGCCCTGTACGGGGACAAGATCGTGGTCGTGGGATCCTCCGGCGCCGCCTACGGGGTCACCGGCCGCGGCGGCTCGCTGCGCCCGGCCGCGGTGGTCCTCGACCTCCCGCAGCCGATGGACACGGACGTGGTCCTGGCCGCAGTCCGCCAGGAGGCCCGCACCGCCGCCCGCGAAGGCTTCCGGTCGGTCCGCGTCCTCGCCGAGCGGGCCCCCCTCACGGCGCCCGGCGCGGCCGGCGAGCTGCTGGCCCAGGAGCTGGGGCTCGACGCGTTCGCCTCCGAGAGCGGCGCGATGGTGGTGTGCGCCTTCCAGCCGTCCCAGTGGGATGTGGCTACGCTGGACAACGTGGCAAGTGTGCATCCGCACGAGATGGGCACACGTGCACAGCGTCCGGCTTTCCGGATGTACTGCACGGGTGCCGACATGTGGAGCGTGGATGGAGTGATCGACTCTGAGTGCGCGCTCACGTTCAACGCGGCCGCCCGTGCGGTGGTGCGGGGCGCTTCCACGGTGACCTTGCGCTTCGACCACCTCCAGATGATCGACGCCGCGGGCATGCACGCCCTGGTCGACGCGGCCCGCCACCTGCCCGGCCGCCGGGTCGTCGTGCGGGGCGCCAACGAGACCGTACGGCTGTGTTGGGAACTGGCCGGCTACACGGCCGCCGACCTGCCGGTGGTGATGGCCGCATGAACGCGATCGTGCCCCCCGAGCGGTCCGGCACCGCCGGGCCCCCCGGCCAGGCGGAAAACGGATTCCGGCACGAGCTGTACCCCTACCGCGGCGAAGCGGAGTTCGTGAGCGGAACCCTCGGCTTCATCCACGAGGCCCTGGAGGAGGACGAAGCCGTGGTCGTCGCCGTTCCCCCCGACAAGACGGCGCTCCTGCAGGACGAGCTGGGCGGCGAGAGCGCCGTCACGTTCGTCGACACGACGACGGCCGGACCCAATCCGGGTCGCCTGATCGCGGCCTGGGTGGCCTGGCTGGCCGAGCGCGGCGAGGGGGACCGGCCCGTCCGGGGCATCGGCGAAACCTCCTGGCGCACGGCGCGCAGCGCCGCGCACCTCTCGGAGCTGCGCTACCACGAGTGGCTCATGAACCGGGCCTTCGCGCAGAGCCGGGCCCGCTCGATGCTCTGCCCCTACGACGCCGCCGACGAGGACGAGGCCGTTTTGCAGTCACTCTCACGCTGTCATCCCCTGATCCGCCGGGACGGGCACTACACGCGCAACGACGGCTACCTCTCCGCGGAGACGTACCCCTTCGAGGTGCTGGCCGACCCGTGCGATCCGTACCAGGAGCTGAGCTATTCGCACGGCGACCTGGCCGCGATCCGGTCGAAGGTCGCCCAGTGCGCGTCCGACGCGGGCGTGCCGGAGGAACAGCTCCCGAAGCTGGCCGTGGCCGTCACGGAGATCGCCACGAACAGCATCCGGCACGGCGGCGGCAAGGGCACCCTGCGCACGTGGGCCCAGGACGCGACGTTCCTGTGCGAGTTCCGCGACGCGGGCTACATCCCCGACGTGATGGCCGGCCGCGTCCGCCCCTCCGCGGAACAGATCGGCGGCCGCGGCCTGTGGCTCGCGCACCAGCTGTGCGACCTGGTCGAGATCCGCTCCACTCCCGACCGCGGCACCACCATCCGCCTGCACATGGACGTGCCCCAGTAGCGGATTGCGGCAGGGCTGGGCGGCCCGTGGCGCCGGGCTGACCGTGACATTCGTACGGCCCGGGAGGGGATCGGCGGCCCTGCCGGGGCGGCCGGTGGGCTCCGTAGAGTCCTCGCATGTCGAAAACACACGAAGCCGGACGTGACGACGCCTGGGAGGGCGTCGTCACCCACCTGTCCCGCGGCATGCTCGACGGGTCGAACATGTACCACTTCGCCGAGGTCCGCCGTGCCGACGGACCGACCGCCGAGGTCCGGATCGGCCGACGGCTCTGGAAGTCCCTCGCGATCGGCGACCGCCTCGTCAAGCGGCCCGGCGCCGACCCGGTGAAGGAGTAGGCCCACCGGGGCAACGGGCGTGCCGCCGGGCGTGCCCCCGGTCAGGCGTCGGCGGCGGCGGGGTCGAGGGAGTCGATGTCCTCCATGAAGCCGAGCATCCGCGCGTTGACGAGGTCGGGATGGTCGATCTGCGGTCCGTGGCCCGTCGAGGCGAGGATCTCGACGCGGGCGCCGGGAATCAGCCGTGGGATGCGTTCCACCTGCCGTTTCGGGTGCACCAGGAGGCTGTGCTTGCCCATGATGACGGACAGCGGGGTCCGGATGGAGCGCAGCGCGTCCTCGGACAGCGGCAGCGGCGCGGGCCGCCGGATCCGGTACGCGCGGGCGCCGAGCTGGATCCACGGACGCATCTCGGGGACGGCCAGCACCGGCTGGTCCAGCCAGGCGGCGAGGCGCGGTCGCAGCGCCGCCGGGGCGAAGGTGGCGAAGAGGCTGACGAAGACCCAGGCGAAGAAGCGCAGGCCGACCTTCTCCAGGCCGCCCGGGTCGAGGGCGGTGACCGAGGCGAGCCGTCCGGGCCGCAGGTGGGCCTGGTTGAGCACGAGCCAGCCCCCGTAGGAGGAGCCGACGAGGTGGACCCGGTCGAGGCCGAGAGCGTCGAGCGCCTCGTCCATCCACTGGGCGGCGCGCTCGGGCTGCCACATGGGCTCGCGGTGGACGCTGCGGTTGGCGTCGCCCGGGGTGTCGAGGGCGTAGACGGGCCGGTCCACGCTCAGCCCGGGGGTGTTCGGGTACCACATGGCGGAGGAGTAGCCCGCGCCGTGGATCAGGACGATCGGGGTACGGCCCTCAGCCGCCGGGTCCTGGGGTCCGTACCGGTAGACGTGCGTGGTGCCGAAGCTCGTCTCGACGTCGGTCTCGGCGCGCAGCGGCGCTCCCATCGCGAAGAGCACGTCGGCGGCGGCGAAGTAGCGGTCACGGAGCGCGTCGTTGACGTAGCGGCCGACGTCGCGTCGCACGCGGGGGGTGGTTCCGGGCACGGGGCACCTCCGGGGGATTCGGCGTTTGATGGTACGAACGTATCACGTTGATGGTACGGCGGTACCATGAAGTGGCCGAGGGGCGGGCGCCCGGGGAGACCGGTCCGCGACGACCGTCCGACAAAGGGAGACACCGGCAGATGCCGAAACGCGTGGATCACGAGGAACGGCGGGCCCAGATCGCCGAGGCGCTCATCCGGGTCGCGGGGCGCCGGGGGCTGCACGCCGTCGGCATGCGCGACGTGGCGGCGGAGGCCGGCGTGTCGCTGCGCCTCGTGCAGTACTACTTCGAAACCAAGGAGAAGCTGCTCTTCTACGGGCTCCAGCACCTGACCGACCGCTTCACCGCGCGCGTGGGCGCCCGGCTGGCCGCCGCCGGGCCGCACCCCGGGCCGCGCACCACGATCGAGGCGCTCCTGCTCGCCTCGCTGCCCACGGACGAGGAGAGCCGCACCTTCCACCTCCTCTACAGCTCCTACGCGCTCCTGGCCGTCACCGACGAGGCGCTCGCCGCGCAGCCCTTCATCGACAAACCCGACGCCGCCGAGGACGCCCTGACCGGCCTGCTCTGCCAGGCGCAGGACGCCGGCGCGGCCGATCCCGGAGTCGACGCGCGGACGGAGGCGATCAGCCTGCTCGCCATGACGGCGACCATGGGCACCAGCATCCTGGTGGGCCAGCGCACCCCCGAGTCCGCCGTGGCCGTGATCCACCACCACTTGGACCGCATCTTCACCCCGCCGGGCAGGCCGGATAGCCGGATGACGGGATAACCGCGGCCCTCGCGCGCCGCGCCGCTACGCCCGGCGCGCGGACGTCCAGCCCCGGCGCCGAAGGCCCTCGAAGCCCTCCAGTAGGAGGTCCAGGGCGAACTCGAACTCGAACTGGTCGTCGCAGCCGCCCCCGACCGCCGAGCCCCCGTCATGTGCGGCCGTCGCGGCCAGTTCCGCGATGTGCGGGTAGTGCGCCGCCAGGGCGGGGTCCGGCGGGCCGGAGGGGCCCGAGGTGTCGAACAGCTCCTGGCTGAAGCCGAGCAGCCGGCTGCCCATCGCGTGCATGACGTGGTGCGTGAGGTCGGCGGAGAGGCCGCCGTCCCGGAAGGCCCCCGCCATCGAATCCAGGTACGCCAGCACGGCCGGCGTGGGCGCGCTCCGCGACTCGATGACCCGGGCCGCCCACGGGTGGCGCAGCAGCACCCGCCGGGCCGAGAGGATCCGGCCGCGGACCACCTGCCGCCAGTCGGGACCGGCGGCCGGCGGGTCGATCTCGCCGAGCACGGCGTCGGTCATGCCGTCGAGCAGCTCCTCCTTGCCGGCCACGTGCTTGTAGAGGGCCATCGGTACGACGTCCAGCTCCTGCGCGAGCTTGCGCATGCTGAGGGCGTCGATGCCCGTGGTGTCGGCGAGCGCGACGGCGGCGCGCAGGACGCGGTCCCTGTTCAGAGGGGTCCGGTGCGCAGGTGCGGGTTCCTGACGGGTCATCCGGGCGCGGCCCCTTCCTGGGCGAGCGGGCCCTCGTTCGCCGGGGCCTCTGCGAGCGAACCCCGTTGGGCGGGGCCCTCCTTGACGAGTGTACGCCGTACACCTATGGTCGCCCCAAGGTGTACGGCGTACACCTCCATCGAGCGAGGGGTAGCGAGAAGATGAGTCCGGACCGGAGAACCGCGGTGGCCGCCGGGTCGCTGTTCCTGCTGACGGAGGTCGCGGCGATCGCTGGGGCGGTGCTGTACCGCTCCCTGCTGGGCGCGGCGGACGGCCGGCTCGCGCAGGGTGCCGACACGCGGGCGCTGCTCGGCGTGCTGTGCGAGGTGGTGCTGGTGGTGGCGGTGGCCGGGACCGGCGCGGCGCTGTTCCCCGTGCTGCGGCGCCACGGCGAGGGGCTCGCGCTCGGGTACGCCTTCGGGCGGCTGCTGGAGGCGGCCGTCATCGCCGTCGGGATCGTCTCCGTACTGGCGCTCGTCACCCTGCGCCGGGACCCGGACCCGGCGGCCGGCGCAGATGGCGCGCTGGTGGCCGTCCACGCGTGGACGTTCCTGCTCGGGCCCAACATCGCCCTCGGCCTGAACACCGTCCTGCTCGCGCACCTGGCGTTCCGCGCCCGGCTCGTGCCGCGTTTCCTCGCGGTCCTCGGGCTGGTCGGCGGCCCGCTGATCTGCGCCTCGGCCGTCGCCGTGATGTTCGGCGCCTACGAGCAGCTCTCCGTGGCGGGGTCGGTCGCCGCGCTTCCGGTGTTCGCCTGGGAACTGGGGCTCGCGGGGTGGCTGATCGTCAGGGGGTTCGGCCCCGGCCCGGCGGCCGCGTCCGCGAGGGGTACGGACGCCGCCCGCCCGGCGGGCCGTCCGTCGGTGGGGCCGGCCGGAGCCTGACGGGGCCGGGCGGGGCGGCCTCCCGCCCGGCCCGCACGGCATCCCGCCAGGTCGGCGCCGCGCTGAACCGACGACCGGGTGGGCGGACCGGCTGCGCCGATGCTCGCGCGGCGGGACGAGTGGGGGAGGATGGACCCCGCAGTGAGGGCGCCGTCCCCACCGGCCGGGCCCGCCCGGAGCCGGACGGGCGGCCTTCACGCGTTCGCGGGGCGCGGCCCCGGGGAGGGCGGCCAGGCGGAGTGAACATGATGGATGAACGGGTGTACTGCGGCGACGAGGGGCACCGCGTGCGGCCGACCCCCGGGCGGTTGTACGTCAGGCTGGTGGGCGGACCCCTCGACGGGCAGCTCCTCGACGTCACCAACCTGCCCGCACAGGAGCGGGTCGACGGCGTGTTGCTGGCCACCGACCGAGGCCTCTTCGGCCCCGGCGGATGCGCGCTCTACAGCCCCTCCGAGACGGACGCCGAGGGATCCTTCGTCTGGGACGGCGACACTCCCTGAGGCCGACGGCCGAACGGCCGGGCCCGCGCGCGACGACGGTGCGCCGCTCAGGCGTCCGTCGTCGCCGCGGCGGAGTTCCGGCGGCAGCGTGTCAGCGCCGGCTTCCCAACGGCCGCACCGTGCAGGCATCTTGACGCGGCCGTACCGTGCGCCTTGAATCAAGTCGTGAACAAAGGGGCCCGGACGAGCGGGTTCCGCGTTCACACCTTGGCGGCGGCTGCCCTGTGCTCTGTCATGGGCATGTCGAATCCCCACCGCCTGTCCCTGCCTCCGTACGTCCCCCCCACACGGAAGCGATGTGATGACCGTGCACCCCACGTGGCACCGACGCGCACTCTTGTGCGCGCTCGCCCTGGTCTGCTGGACCGGCCTGGCCGCCCCGGCCACCGGCGCGCCGGCCCCCGCAGCCCCCGCCGCCGTCCCCTCGGCCGGCGCGGCTGCGACCTTCACCGATGACTTCGACGGACCTGCCGGAGCCGCCGTCGACCCGGGCAAATGGCAGGTCGAGACCGGTGACAACGTCAACAACCACGAGCGGCAGTACTACACGGCGGGCAACCGCAACGCCGCGCTCGACGGGCAGGGCCACCTGGTCATCACCGCCCGCCGCGAGAACCCGGGCAACTACGCCTGCTGGTACGGGCGCTGCGAGTACACCTCGGCCCGCCTGAACACCGCCGGCCGCTTCACGCAGACCTACGGACACGTCGAGGCGCGGCTCAAGGTTCCGCGCGGCCAGGGCATGTGGCCGGCCTTCTGGATGCTCGGCAACGACATCGGCCAGGTCGGCTGGCCCAACTCCGGTGAGATCGACGTGATGGAGAACGTCGGCTTCGAACCGTCGACCGTCCACGGCACGCTCCACGGCCCGGGCTACTCCGGATCCGGTGGCATCGGAGCGGGGTACTCCCTGCCCGCCGGCCAGGCCTTCGCCGACGCCTTCCACACCTTCGCCGTCGACTGGGCCCCCGATTCCGTCTCCTGGTCCGTCGACGGGGTCGTCTACCAGCGACGCACCCCTGCCGACCTGGGCGGACGGAGCTGGGCCTTCAACAAGCCGTTCTTCCTCATCCTCAACCTCGCGGTCGGCGGCTACTGGCCGGGCGACCCGGACGGCAGCACGGCCTTCCCCCAGCAACTGGTGGTCGACCACGTCCGCGTCACCACGTCCGACGGCGGCACCGGAGGCCGGACCGGCCGGATCAGCGGGCTCGCCGGCAAGTGCGTCGACGTCGCCGGGGCGAACCCGGCCAACGGCACACCGGTCCAGCTCTACGACTGCAACGGCACCGGCGCCCAGAACTGGACCTTCGGCTCCGACGGCACCGTACGTGCGCTCGGCAAGTGCCTCGACGTCGCGAGCGGCGGCACCGCCGACGGGACACCGGTCCAGCTTTATGACTGCAACGGGACCGCAGCCCAGCGCTGGACGGTGTCCGCGGCCCGCGACATCGTGAACCCGCAGGCGGACAAGTGCCTCGACGTCACCGGCGGCGGCTCCGCCAACGGGACACGGCTGCAACTGTGGACCTGCACGGGGGCCGCCCAGCAGAAGTGGACGGTACCGGCGGCCTGACCGTCGCAGCGGGGTGATCACCCGGGGCCCTGCGGACGCCGGCAGGGCCCCGCCCGGCGTGCCTTCACGGACCGCGTCCCGCGCGGCGTAGCGTGGTCCGGGGCCGGTAGCCCGGAGTCCGGACCATCCGAAGCGAAGGTGACCGCGCATGGGACGGGACGAGAAGAACGGCCCGGACGTGATCGTGATCGGCGCGGGCGCCGCCGGCCTCGCCTGCGCCGCGGACCTGGTCGCGGGAGGGCTCCGCGTCACAGTGCTGGAGGCCTCGGACGGGGTGGGCGGCCGCATGCGCACCGACCGGGTCTCCGGATTCACCCTCGACCGCGGTTTCCAGGTCTTCAACACGGCGTACCCGCAGGTCAAACGCCGCCTCGCGCTGCGACCGCTGCGCCTGCGGCCCTTCACCCCCGGGGCGCTCGTCCACACGGGGGAGGGGCGCCTGCTCCGGTTCACCGATCCCACCCGGCGCCCCCGCGAGAGCCGCGACCTGCTCCCCGGCCGGCTGGCCTCGGCCCGCGACCTCGCCGCCCTCGGCCTCCTGACCGCACGTGACGCGCTGCTCCCGCCCCGGTGGTTGCGGGCGGGGGCCGACCGGACGACCCGGGCGGCGCTGGCCGGGGCCGGGATCTCCGACGAGCTGGTCGAGACGTTCTTCCGGCCCTTCCTGTCCGGAGTGTTCCTCGAAGACGGTCTGGAGACCTCCTCGCGGATGTTCCACTTCGTCTGGCGCAGCATGGTGCGGGGCACCCTGTGCCTGCCCGCCGACGGCATCGGAGCGGTTCCCGCCCAGCTCGCCGGCGGACTGCCGCCCGGCGTGCTGCGCACCGGCGCCCCGGCGGCCCGGCTCACCGACCACGGCGCGGCCCTGACGGACGGCGGTGAACACCGCGCGCGAGCGGTCGTCGTCGCCACGAACCAGGCAGCGGCGGCCAGGCTCCTGCCGGCGCTGGACGTGCCCGCCGGCCGTACGGTCACCACCCTCTACTACGCCGCCGACCGCTCCCCGCTCCGCGAGCCGACGCTGCTCGTCGACACCGCACGCCGGTTCCTCAACACCTGCGTGCTCAGCGAGGTGCACCCCGGCTACGCGCCCGACGGCCGGGCCCTGATCGCCGCGTCCGTCCTCGGCGCGCCCGGCCCCGCGGAGGAGGCGGTGCTCCGGGCCGCGCTCTCCGAGGCGTACGGAGCGGACACGGACGGGTGGGAGACCGTGCACCGCTACACGGCCCGCGACGCGCTCCCTGCGATGCCCCCGCCCCTTTCGCTGATCCGGACGACCAGGGTGGGCCCGTTCCGCTACGTCTGCGGTGACCACCGGGCGACCGGCTCGCTCCAGGGCGCAATGGCCTCCGGCGCCAGGGCCGCCCGCGAAGTCCTCGCGGACTTCCACCGCCCGGGTGGCTCCGTACGTTCGTCACCGCGTCGCGCACCGTAGCGGCCGGGGGCGCCGGTCTCAGCGGAACGCGTCGATGTGCTCCGTCAGGAAGGCCTCCAGCCCCCGCGGGGCGCGCCCCAGCAACCGGGCGACCGTGTCGGTGGGCTGCTCCGGTCGCGCGACGGCGAGCTGCTGGATCTCCACCACGTGGTCCGCGAGCCAGTCCGGCATTCCGCGCGCCGTGCTCAGCTGGGCACGGAACTGCTCCGGCGGCAGGTCCACATAGCGCACGGGCCGCCCCCGCAGCCGGCCCAGCAGCTCGGCGAGCCGGTCGAAGGAGCATGTCTCGGCGCCGGTCAGGGTGTACGTGCCCCCGGTCGGCCCCGGCCGGGTGAGGGCGGCGGCCGCCACCTCGGCGATGTCCCGGCAGTCGACGTAGTTGCACGCCGCCCGGCCCATCGCACCCGTCAGCAGGTCCCCGTGGGTCACGCCGGGCCCGAGCATCAGCAGGTTCTGCATGAACGCGTACGGACGCAGGACCGTCGCGGTGATGCCGGCCGCGCGCAGCCGGGTCTCCACGGTGTGGTGGCCGCGGGCTATGGCGACGGGGGAGTCCGGCTCGGAGGCGGGGGAGGAGATCTTGACGATGTGCCGGACGCCGGAGGCCACGGCCGTTTCGATGGCGCGCAGTTCGAACTCCACCTGGCGCGGGCCGTTCTCCATCGTGAGGAAGAGCTGGCTGCCGCCGCGGAACGCGGCATGCAGTGAGGCCGGGTCGGCCGCGTCGGCGTAGTGGCCTTCCACCAGCGGGCCGGCCGTCGCGCCGAGCCGGGTGCGCAGCCGCTGCGGATCGCGGCTGAGCGCCCGGCACGGCACCTCGCTGTCGGACAGGGTGCGCACCAGCGCGGCCCCGGTTGCTCCGGTGGCTCCCATGACGATGATCATCGGTTTCCCTTCGAGGACGGAGTGGTGAAGCGGCCGCGCCAGCGCCAGCCGACGATCGTGGCGGCGAGGGCCGCGGAAAGCGGCAGGTCGAGGGTGAGGCGGTCGAGCGCCGGACCGTGCGGCCAGCCGGTCCAGGCCGGGTCGCCGTACTGGGCCGCGCGGGCGCAGATGAAGGCGAGAGCGGCCGCGAGGGCGGCGCCGGCCAGCGCGAGGACGGCGCGGCGTCCCGCCCCGGTCGCGCGGCGGCGGCCGAAGAGCTGCAACCAGCCGCCGACCAGCAGGGCGACCACGGCCGAGGTGCCGGCGATCGAGGTGCCGGCGGCCCGCAGCAGCTCGCTGTTCCCGCCGATGAGCGCGCCCGCGCCCGCCGTCAGCGCGGGGGCGGCGTAGGCCGTGGCCACCTCGCGCCAGAGTCTGAACGGCGGTGGCTCGCCGGTCCGTTGGGCTGCTCGGGACATGTGATCCTCCCGAAGAGAGTCGGTCTTAGTCATTAGCTGCCTAACTATCGGGTCCGAAAAAAGCCGCCGCCCCGTGGCGACGGTTCGGCGGCGGCGCCCCTCCCACGGC
>NZ_JBEXPB010000065.1:0-27582 GCF_040611795.1 Streptomyces sp. NPDC006529
CACCGCGAATCCCGCGCCGAAGAGAATCAGAGCCAGCAGAAGAACAAGAAGCAGGGGAACCATAGTTATTACCTCCGAGACACCGTGTGCCCCGAACCAACCCGGCCATGCGTTCGAGTTTATTTGTTTCTTACCTCGTCGGCGGGGCAGCAGAGCGGGTTGCGGTTCGGAGTGCGCACTTGCTCCCTCCCCCTCCCTCTCCCCTGCGTCAGGGGGAAACTGCGCGAGATGACCTGCCCGTTAAAACCGGGGGAACCCGGGCCGGTGCCGTTGTCGGGTCAGCGGCAGTGCCCGCCCTACTGTCACGACCTGGCCGCCGCCCGCACCCACCGGATCATCCGCATCGGCGAGCGCCAGGGCGTTCCCATCGTGGCCCGTCTCGCCTCCCCGGGCGCCGGTCCGTGGCTTACCAGGGGCATCACACGCCCCTGCAGGAACTGACCACCCCCACCGAGAAGATCCGCAACCGTGCCCTGGCCGCCGGAGGGATGTCCGGCGGCCGACGGCCCGTTGCGGGGCTGGGGAACGGTGTCCTCAGCGCGGGTCCCTGTCACTCGCAGGGATAGCTGGTGATGCGGACGGTGTACGCCGAGGAGACCCAGCGGTTGGTGCCCACGTTGCGGAAGCCGTTGGTGGTGGATGCCGACGCGAGGATCGTGGAGCCGTTGGCGTAGGACCCGACGACTGCGTAGACCGTGCCGGGACCGCTGCGGATCAGCAGACCGCCGCTGGCGTTGACCCTGTAGTAGCACCGGGTGGCGAGCGCACCGGCCGGCGCGAGCTCCACGGCCGCGCCCGTCGTGCGGGCGGGTGCGGCGGCCTGGGCCGTGAGACCGCCGCCGAGGAGTGCGGCGGCGGACAGGGCCGCCACGGCCGCCGTGCGGGCGGCGGAGCGACGCGGTGACATGGTGCGGCGTGCTGCTGTGGCGGTCATGGAATCGATTCCCCTTGCGTCGTCGGTTCTGGGTGCGGAACACGTACGTAGGAGCAGGCCCGGGCCGGCCGAGCGGTGTCACCGCTCAAAGACACCGGAGCCGCGCACGACGCTAGCGCCACCGGGGCGAGAGCAGCCCCCTGTCACACGAGAACTCCCCAACTGGAACAGGGGAAGCGGCCCGTTCCGGTTGGGGAGTCCGTAAGACGCTGAATCAAACGTAATCAAGACGTCAGACATTCATGACGTCGGGCAGTCGTGGGCGGCGTCGTGAACGGGCGGGGCCTTCTTGAGGCAGGCGAAGGTCTGCTCGACGACGTCGCGGAGCTTGCCCACGTCCTTGATGTGCGGCGAGCCCCTGCGGGAGATCACGGGCAGGGTCCGGCGTCGGCGGAGCTCTTCGCGGTTGGGTTCGAGTCGTAGACCGGCGCTCAGAGAAGACCCGGTAGCCGCCACCGACCATGTGCGACACGGCCGCGAGCCGGTCATCAGCGGCGCCCCTGCCCCTGACGTGCTCTCTTTTCGCTGGTCGGAGGGTCTACGGGGCAAACGGCCAGATACGGCCGGTCCGCCGACCTGGTCGCAGAGGGACGGCGCGGTCAGTCTCGGAGGCAACGACCGGATCGACTCCTCACCCGGCGCCGCCTCGCCGAGGACCTCGGTACCGCCTTGCGCCCGGCTCACCGGACCATCTTCTCGGGTGGTCCCGGCCTGGATCGATGACGTCCGTCCACGTGACATGAAGCGATCGAACCCCATGAAGGACATCATGATGGAACCACTGCCCTCGGACATTCGAATGACCGCTGATCAGGCCAACTTGGGCGCGCACAAGCACAGCTACGGAGGTACCCGGGGCAAGGACTTCATCCAACGCCTGGACGTGTTCGACAACGGCATCGCGGTCCGGGCCAAGGACGGCACGTGTCTGGCCATCACCTGGCCCGAACTGAAGATGTACGAATCCGCCACCAGCCTGTACGGAGCGGTTTCACACTTCTACAACTTCGAGGACTACAGCGGACACAATTTTCCCATCAGCGGGGCCTGGAAGAAGTCTGATGAAATGACCCAAGTGCTCCGTGTCGCCATTGCCAACGCATGGGTACCCAGCGCGCTGAACCGCATCGCGGAAGGCACTCCTTGGATCTTCGTTTCCGATCCCGCGAAACCCGCGTACAAGCTGGCACTGAGCCGGGAAGGGATAAACTTCGGCACGGAAACGCTCCCCTGGGGCCACATCCAGTACATACGCCTGTCCAGCGGCAACCTGGTCATCAAGAGGCACAAGAAATTCCGGCCCGCCGTGTACCCGTCGGGGTGGATTCCCAACCTATACAGCTTCATGCAGATAGCCCAGACCTTGCACGCCGGATAGCCAGGCCCGGGTCCGGCCACTTCCGGGAGAGTACGGACAGTGTGAAGGCTGCGGTGGAACGATTCCGCCCGAACGCCTGGAGATCCGTCCGGCCGCGACCACCTGCGTCGGCTGCGCGTCCAAAGCGCGCCAGCCGCCGCCTCGCGCCTGACGTCGACCGGAGGCCAGTGCACTGATGCTCCCGCATGTCGACAAGCGGTCGTGGCCTTGAGGAAATCCGTAGCCTCTGGTGGCGAGGCGTCGTTCGAGCGGGGTGCGAAAGGTGGGGCGACTGCTGGTGCCGTCGAGGAAGGAGGTCAGCTGTGCGGCCTCATGGTGATTCCGCGCGGCCCGGGCCTACTCCCAACCCGACGGCGCCGAAGAGGGCGAGAGCGGGTAAGTCTGAGGGCCCAGGTCCCGGCCGATTTCGTGGCCGGGACCTGGGGGTGGCTCAGGCGTCCTGACTGTCCGCGGGCTTGGGCAGGCAGAACATCAGAGCCCACATCAGGGCCAAGAGGCCGCTGACCCACCACAGCACGGTGACGAACGCGTCGCGGTTGACCGCGCCGTCGGGCAAGCCGCCCGTGACGGCGAAGAACACCACGGCGGTCAGCCCGGTGCCCAGCGCGATGCCCAGGTGGATGGCGGTGTTGAACAGGCCCGACGCCGAGCCGGCGTCCTCGTGCGGGACCCTGGCCAGCGACAGATCGGCGAGCGGGCCGGAGACCATGCCCAGGCCAAAGCCGATCAGCACCACTGGAGCGGTCATCGCCAGCAGGGTCAGGTCGGCCTGGTGGCTGCCGATCTGGAGCCCGTAGGCGACCATCGCAGCGGTCGCGATGAGGGCTCCCGCCTGCGGCAGACGGCGGGCGAAGCGTCCGGCGGTCTTCGACGCGATGGTCGCGCCGCCCAGTTCTCCCACGGAGAGCAGCACGAAGGCCACGGCCCCCTCAAGCGGGCTCATGCCGAGTCCGTTCTGCAGGTACAGCGTCCAGGTCATGAAGAACAGGCCGCACAGCAGACCGTGCAGCAGGTCCGCGGCCATGCCCCCGGAGAACTGCCTGATCCGGAAGAGGGGCAGGGTCACCAGCGGGCCGTTGCCCTGCTTGCACTTTTGGTGGCGCAGGAAGACGCCGAGGACCAGGACGCCGACGGCGAGCATGGCGAAGCACCACAGCGGCCATCCGTGGGCGTGGCCCTCGGTGAGCGGGAAGAGGATCAGGCAGATGGCCAGGCCGGACAGCAGCATGCCGACCAGGTCGAGCCGGTCCGCCTTGCGGATGGTCGATTCGGGAATGAACGTGCGTCCGATGAGGAGTACGGCCAGCCCGACGGGCACGTTGACCAGGAAGATCGGCCGCCAGGATAGTCCGAACAGGTTGGCCTGGGTGAGCACGCCGCCCAGGACCGGGCCCAAGACGTTGGCGATGGCCATGACGGCTCCGTACAGGCCGAACGCCTTGCTGCGGTTGTGGCCTTCGAAGGTGACGTGCATGGTCGCCAGAACCTGCGGGATCATCACGGCCACGCCGACGCCCTGGAGCAGGCGGGCGCCGATCAGCACGCCCGGGCCGGTGGCCAGACCGCACAGCAGCGAGGCGGCGGTGAACACGACGGTGCCGATGAGCAGGATCCTGCGGCGGCCGTAGATGTCACCGAGCCGTCCGCCGGTGATCAGCCCGACGGCGACGGGCAGGGAATAAGCGGTGGTCAGCCACTGCACCGCGACCGGTCCAGCGCCGGTCGACTCTTGGATCGCGGGCAGGGCGGTCAGGACGACCGACTGGTCGAGCATGTTCATCAGCTCGGCGGTCAGCAGCACCAGAAGGGCGATCCAGGCCCCCATGGCCATCTTCGAGGGTCCAGGTGATGGGTGGGTCGGGGTCTGGGTGGTGGTGTGCTCTGGCTCGTTGTCGAGCGCGGAGGAAGACAAAACGGGAACTCCTGATCCGAAGGAATCGGGGAGCCCAGCCGACAGCCGCACCGGGGCCGGAAAACACGGAACCCGGGGCAGACGGCAGAGCTGCACCCGGGAGAGAGAACTGAGGGGATGGGTGACGCAACTCAGGCCAGCGCGACGTCCGCCCCCGGACACGTGCGACAACACAGCACGCGGGGAAATACGGACGACTACATGGCCTGGTTAATAAGACGTCACCCCAAGATCGACACAGAAGGAACAGGAATTCCGTTCACTGCCACCGAAACCTCGGCACAGGAACCGAACCACCATACGACACCCCCGGGCGCAAACGCACAGCAGGTGGCACGGCGCGCCCCCGGTGGACCGACACATGCACAATGGCCAGCCCCGCTGTCCGGCGGGGTCGCAGCGCCATGATGTCCAGGCTCTCCGGACCGGCATCGCGGGCGGGCGGCCTCGGGAGACGCCAGCAACTTGGTTACCGACAGTCAGGAACCCAGCGGAACGAACTCCACATTCTCGAATTCGAATTTCCCCTGCTCTATAGCCTCCCGTCTCGTGGGATGACACGTGTCCGCCAACACTTCCCAGTCGGCAGAACAATGGAACAGGTAATAATCCAGATCTCCGTCGTACCGTGCGATCGCCAGATGGGAGCGTTTTTCCTCGAGGGTGTTAAGCGAGTGCCTGGTCCGGCCGGTAGGTCGCTGCGCTCCTTCTATCTGCGCATAAAGCTCGACTGAGGCACCGTCAAGGGTGGCTGGCACAGCTTCACTCATGGACCAATCTCCATACTCGTATTCTCGACCGGCAGGCATTCATGGGCCGTCCTGCATCGATGGTCGGACGTCAAGTGCCTGCGCCCAAGGCGTGGGGTCCGGGCGGCGTCGCCACCACCAACCGACTGCGAGCCCCTCCACGGACCCACCTGTCAGTTCCCGGTGGAGGCTTCCTGACGGGTCTTCCGCTGTCGCCGCGGTGAACCGCCCGTCCAGCTGCTCCAAGGCCTTGGCGAGCAGGTCAGCGACGTCACGGGGCAGGCGGGCGCCGATGCCGGCAAGTTCGTCGCGGGCCTCCAGTCTTTCTCGATAGAGGTCGGCCGGGTACCAGTCTAGCGGCGCCCACCCGGATTCCATCTGCCTGATGAGCCGCTCCCACACGATCAGGTTGTCCCGCGCGGACCAGATTGGGCTGCCGATCTCGTCCTCGAAGGCGAGCCGCGCCAGGCCCGAGGCGGCCTGTCGCATTCCTTCGACCGAGGTTGCGAACGCCTCTGCCACGGGGGTGTCCGGCCGCTGCTCCCTCACGATCTCGGCGAACCGCGTCACCGCGGCTCGAGGGAGCTGCGGCACCGGCGCCTCGACGGCGGAGACCGTGTAGAGGGGAGGCTCGTCGTCCGAGAGCTCGAGCCGTGCACGCGTGAGGAGACCGTCCGGGGTCACGGCCCAGTAGGCGCTCGGGGGCGCTTCCTCCGCGGGGTACAGGACGGTCGTCGTCGCGGCCTTCGCGAACCGCGCCGCGAGGTCGGTCTCGCTCGGCCGGTCCGCGGCCTCCCCCTGGACGTAGATGTCGAGGGACAGGGCCACGTCACCCTGGACCGACCGGTGCTCACACGCGACGGGCGCATCCCAGTTGCGGAGGTCGGGGTCGCCGTCAGGGCCGGCCACTTCCACGTCAACGGTCGCGATGCCCAGGCATCCGGCAAGTGCGGCGCCCATGGTCTGCGTGCTGATGGCGCCGACGGCAAGGAGGTACCTGCTCGTGCTGCGGGGAGGGCTGGGCCCGGGACAAGCTGCAAGAGGCCCTGTTCATGCTGCCGCCACGGGCCGCCGCCGAACTCCGCGTGCGGATCGAGCAACTGGACGTGGTGCTTCTTGGGCGGACGCATGAGGAGCCGATGGCGGATCCGGAGTTGGCGTGGTGGCATCGCAGGTGCTGATCGCGTCCATGACGTCCATCCACTGAGTCGTTGGCCAGCCGCAGGAGTGCAGACACACGTCCAGGGCGCCCACCCCTAGCGCAGCAGCGCTCCGCCGCAGGCTCCAGGGCAGCGCCGCCGACGAACGTGGTCGAGGGCGAGTGACCATCCTTCGCCCTGCCCCCGGGCCAGGCGGGTCCGTATCTTGGGCCCGAAGGTTGCTCACATGCTCGGGGGTTGGGTGCGCGTCGCAGATCACGTCACATGGGACCGGGGCTTTCCGGTGCAGTACCTCCTGGTCCAGGAGGACGGGGACGGCGTGGAACAGCTTTGGGGCAGGTGCGCGGGTGTCGAAGGATTCTTCGTCGACCCGGTCCCGCCGCCACGGGAGGTCCTCACCCTCCGCGGATGCCGCCCCGACGGGCTGCTCAGCGAGGTCCTGGCCGAATCCGACGTCTCCCCACGAAGTCTGGGTGACGTGTGCGTCGAGGTCTGGGACGACGAGCAGCCCGTGCAGTGGTGGACGCTCGTCGATGCGGTCGTCGTGACCCATCGGCCCCACCCGGACGACCCGGCACGGTACGACATCGTGCTCGGCGCCGGCGTCAGGAACGAGGAGAGTTTCCTCGAACTGCCCACGACGCCGCATTTCGAGCTCTTCGCGGGAACGACGGTCGCCGCGGCAAGCGCAGGTCGGTGCTCCGGCGTGGACGGCCTGTTCAAGGCACGTGTGGACCCGGCCCCCGTCCCGATGGAGCTGATCGGCTGCGAGCCCGCGGAGCCCCTGCTCGCGGCGTTGCGGCGACCCCATGAGCGGCAGCGGGACTGGGCCTACCTCATGGTTCTGGACCGTCATGGCGCCGTGATGGCCTCCCGCACCGTGGGCCTGGCCATCACCGGAGCGCGACCGTCCGTGCTCGGCGGCACCCTCGTCGACATCACCCTTAGCGATGGAGGCGACGAGCGGCCACCGCCGGCAGCCCGCCCGATCTGGGCCCAGTGGCATCAGGGGCCGCCCACCGAACCGAACCAGTGGGCGCCGTACGACTCGCACGGCAGGGCCGCGTGGCTGGACCTCACCACCCGTGCGTGGCGGGTGCCCCCGCCCCGGCCGGATCGGTCCGGCGGTGAGCACCATCTCGACGGCCGGTTCGTCACGGACGTCACCGGGCTGCACTGCGCGATCGCCGAGGCCCTGCTCGGACCGGGCCGCTACTTCGGCCGGGAGTGGGACGCGTTCAAGGACTGCCTGTGCGGTGGATTCGGGGTGGTCCCTCCCTTCACCTTGACCTGGCACGATTCCGGGATCGCGCGGCGCGCTCTGGCGGACGTGGTGGGGGATCCGGAGGCCGGGCTCTCCTACTTCGAGGACATCGTGCGGCTCCTCGAACGGCGCGGCGTCACAGTCGTGCTCCGCTGAGCCGCCGCCAGGGCGCATACGACCTCGGCACTGGCCCGGCATCACCCTGGTGAAGGCGCAGCCGTCACAGCAGCCGCTGGTCCAGTGTCAGCGTTGCCAGGCCGGCCGGGCCGTGGAGGTGGAGGACCGGGCCCGTCGGGCCCTTGCCGAACGCCAGGGCGTGGACGGGGGCACCGGTGAGCACGGTGTGCCGGAGCTCGCCGGTCAACGGGTCCCAGATGCGGACGCCGCTTCGGTCCCCCGAGGCCAGCAGGGTGCGGCCGTCGTCCAGGGGGATCGCGGCGAGCGCCAGGGTGTCCGGGGTGCGCCAGTGGGCGACCGGGGAGCCGTCGGCGGTGTCCCAGAGCTGGATGTCCGTGGAGGTCGCGGCCGCCAGCAGCGTCCGGCCGTGCGATGGGAAGACGCACGGGCGCTGGAAGAGCGCGCCCCGCCGGCCCGGGGGGCTCAAGGTGGTGACGGTGCTTCCGGAGGTGAGATCGACCAGGGCGATGCCCTTGCTCCCCACCACAGCGATCACGGTGGTGGTGCCGTCCGGCGTGGGGACCGGCGCGAGCGACTGGGGGGAGCCGATACCCGGGCCGAGCATGAAGGAAGAGGCGCTCTCCACCCCGCTGACCGGATCCCACACCACGGAACGGATGCCCCGCTCCGCCTCCCACCAGACGGCCATCGGCAGGCCGTCCGTCGTCGTGCTGGTGAGGCACGTCGGCAAGTAGGTCGTGGGGTTTCTCTCGACGACGTGGACGGTGTCCCCCGACACGAGGTCACAGATCGACCATGTGCTGCGGCTCTCGACCGCGACGAACGCCGTACCGGCGGGTGAGGGGATCGGCTCGACCGCCAGGACGGGACCGACGTCCAGATGGTTCACCAGGCGCCCCGTCACCGCGTCGCGAACCTCCAGACGGGGGCGGGTCTTGAGCTGACGGCCGACTTGGACCTCGACGCGGGCTCCCAGGACGACGACCTCCCCGGTCCCTCCGGCGCCCGGATAGACCGAGCGGCACAGCGGCCACATCTGGCGCCGTCGGGACAACACCAGTGAGGGCCCCTCGTACAGGGTCTCCGCCAGACCGTCCTCGTACAGCGCGCTGTCCTGGCCGAGGTCCCACCGTCGGATGCCCTGCGGGCCGGCTGAAACCAAGCCCCCGTCCAGTACCGCGAGTGCTTCGACGGACGGGACGTCCGCGGCGAAGGTCTTCTCCCAGCGGCCGGCGATGTCCTGTACGACGATCCGGCCGGCGCCGACCGACGCCAGTGCCTCACCGCCGGGCAGTGCGACCAGGCCGGAACCTCGGATCCGGCGATGTGGCACTTGTGCACCGCGGAAGGGGTCCCACACCTGGGCAAGGGGCACTCCTTCACCTCCGCGCATGACGACGAGCAGGTCGTCCCGTCCCGGCCTGGGCACGGCCAGGACCGCGCGGGCCTGCGAGTTCCCGAACGGCGGGTGTGCCGTCAGCCCTGAGAAGGGGTCCCAGAGCCGGATCCCCTCGGGTGTGGTGAGTGCCACCAGCGCATGCCCGCTCGCTCGGCGGACCACCGTCGGCGAGGCCCCGGTCTCACCAGACGCCTCTGGAAGGTCTTCGGCCCGGACCGTTTCGCCCGGGCCGGTGCCGCGCGAGTCGGGCTTCCACAGGAGGACGCCCCCCGTCTCGGTGACGACGAACAGCTTCCAGCGCGCGATCCCATCCTGGAGGACGCGTACGGTGAGGACGCCCGGCAGCGACATCGCGGTGATGGCGTGGCCCGAACCGGGGTCGCGGATGGTGACACCCTCCGCATCCCAGGTGACCAGGAAGGTCCCCCCACCGGTCCCCCGGATGGCGCACATGTCCCGCACCGCGGGGCGGGCGGCGTCGAGTTCGGCGGTCAGGCGGCCGGTCGCCGAGTCCCAGATGCGAACGCCTCCCGCGCCCGACAGCACGGCGATCAGCGCCCGCCCGTCCAGCGTGGGCAGTACGCACAGGCTCTTGGTACGGCCGAGGGTCGGCGCCAGTACGTTCACCCGGGCGGCCCACCGGCCCCAGGCGAGGGAGGCCGGCAGCCCGGCCGGTGCTTGCCACGACTCGTCCCGTACGCCCCGCTGGAACGCGATGCTGCCGGCGCGCGAGACCGCGTCCACGCTCTCGTCGACGTACGGCTCGATCAGCGCGGCGGCCGTCAGCATCCGGAGCGAGGGATCGGCCGTCGGCAGGGGCAGCCCCAGGCGGGTCCGCAGGCTTCCGGAGGTCTCCTGGGCCAGGAGTTCCAGCGGTACGTGCGGATCGTCCAGCACCTCACCGGCAGCCGCGTGGTGGAGGAAGTGCCTGCGCACGTACGGGTGGGCGGGGTGCGGCCGGGAGCGTTCGACCAGGGAGGCCAGGGCGTGGGCGATCGAGGCGTGGGCGGACACGAGCACCTCCCGGCCGGTGTCGGGGAACCACCACGCGGAGTCCGTGGCGGATGCCGGTGCCAGCAGCCAGCTGGGGTCCGCGATCAGGAGGTCGGTCAGCCGCTGGTGGACGGGCCGGTAGACGCTGCGCGCGTCCTCCTCGGCCGTGGCCAGGTACCCCGTCAGGCGGCTGTCGCGGAGCGTCCGGATGGCGTCGCGAGCGGTGGGCACGCTGACGTAACCGGAGCCGTACTCGGCGCTGGCGAGCGCGGTGGTGACGGCGGGCCAGACCTCTGCCCAGGGCAAGCCGGCGCCCGGTGCGAAGGCCGTTGCCCGCAGGGCCGCGACCAGGAGGGCGGCCGAAAACCCGGTGGCCAGGGACACGGCCCTGATGTCCTCGCGGAGGAGCCCGGTGGTGCCGTTCGCGAGGCGGCTCAGCCACCCGTCCTCGGCCAGGTCCTGGCGGGTCCCGGCCCGCCGCAACTGGTCGGCGGCGATCCGGGCGTCCAGGAAGGACGGCATGACCGCGTCCGCGATGACACCCGCCGCTTCGGCGGCCGCTTCCGGGGCGTCGTGGTACGGGCTGCCGGCCGTCTCCAGCAGCAGGGTGGCGGCGTAGGCGGCGATGTCCTCGGCGCAGTCCGGGCCGTCGCTGCGCAGCACACCGGGCGTGAGGCCCTCGGCTTCCAGGGCTTGGGTCAGCCGCAGCAGCAGGTGGTCCGCGCGCTCGTCCACCAGGTCCGCTCCCGCCGGGTGGGCGGAGCCGCCCGGGGAGCTGCGGATACCGAGGAGGAGTCGGACGAGGCGGTCCCCGCCCGGGCCGCGCAGACGGGCGAGCGGCAGGACCACGTCGTTGAAGACGGCGAGCGGATCGTCGGCCTCGTCCAGTGCGTCGATGACCAGGCAGACGGGGCGCGCCCCGGCCGTGGCCCGGCCCAGCACCCGTCGGAGCAGGTCCTGGAGGGGCGGCCGCGTGTCCAGGCCGGGCCACGGGCCCCCGTACTCATTGCCGAGGCCGGCGACCAGGTCCCGGACGACCACCAGTGCGGACTTGTTGCGGGCCAGCACGGCGACGTCGACCGACCCCGGATCCGGCCGCAGTTCCCCGGGGATGTCCGCCACCAGGGCGGCGTTCCGCGGATCCGCGACGAACCCCCGGTCGGAGAGGGTGACCAGGCGGGCCAGCAGCGCGGACTTACCGGAGCCGGCGGCGCCCGTGACCACGAGCACCTCCTCGGAGCCCCGGAGGAAACCGGTCAGACGGGTCATCTGGGCGGCCCGGCCGCTGAAGTACCAGCCCGCGTCGCCGGCGGCCGTACGTCCCGAGGCACGGTCGAGCCAGAACTCGTCCAGGGCGCCCGGGTACGGATCGGGATCCCCCAGCGGGATCGAAGGGCCGGCGGTCTCACGGGCCGTACGGGCGTCCGCCTCCGCGTCGGCGGCCGGACCCGCGATCGCGGGCAGGGCCAGTTGCCGCAGAGCGGGCGCGATCGTGCTGACGGGCGCCCGGTAGCGGGGATTGGGCAGACAGGCGCTGGGCCCGCGGCGGCGCTTGCGCGGCACGACCCACCGGGCGTCCACGAGGTTCTTCTCGACACCTTGCGCGTCGCGTCCGACCTCGTCCAGGAGCTTCTCCCACTCCTCGAACGACAAGTGCGGTGCGGTGAACCCGGCGGCCTCGTCCCGCATGCGCGCGCAGGCCAGCGCCAACCGCTTGGTGAACGAGCCGACCTGGGGCTGCTCGTTGTGGTCGCCGGCCGTGACGACGGCCGCACCGTCGTGGTTGCGGCGCTCATCGGACAGGGCCAGGAGCAGCCCGGTCAGCTCGATGTCCAGGGTGCCGGAGAAGCACGAGTCCACGAGCACCAGCACGTGCTCGGATTGGCTGTCCAGGACCGCCGTGATGAGCTCGCTCGTGGGGAACGCCGTGGCGAACAGACGATCGGGATCGGTCTCGGCGAGCATGAGGAAATGGCGGTGCGCGTCGCGCCGCATACCGTGCCCGGTGACGTAGACGACGACGGCGTCGCGGTAGCCCGCCGCGGCGAGGTCCTCGTGGCGCAGGAACTCCCGCAGCTCGGCCGCCGAACGGACCGAGGGTGCCCGGCTCACCTCGAAGCGGCGCTGGTCGTCGAGTTCCGGGTCGGCGAGCCAGCCCGTGATCCGCTCCACCTGGGCGGCTATCGCCTCGTCGAAACCGACGGGGCTCTCCTTGTAACCGTCGACCGCGACCACGATCAGCCGCCGACGCCGGATGCTCCCGCCCAGCTCTTGCGTACCCACAGTTCTCCCCCTGGTCCGCGCGCGATGTGCGGCGTACGGCCGGCCCAGCCTATCCGCGCCAGCGAAAGCGGCTGGAGGGGAACCGCAGATACGATCGCCCCCGGGGCGGGGCCGGACGAAACGGCCGCGGTGGAACGGCGGAACGGCGGAGCGGGGGAAGCGTGAAGATGCTGCAGATCGTCGGCGTGCACGGCATCAACCAGGGGAAGTCGGCTACGACGGAGGCACTGAGCCGGAGTTGGCAGGTACCGGTGGACGAAGGGCTGGCCGACTCGGGCCATGCCGCGGCGGCGGGCCCGGTCAGGCTCACCGTCCCCTCGTACCAGGGCGTCTACCCGAAGACGGTGACCCGGCACATGCGGCTGGGCCCGGGCGCCGCCGGTCCGGACGAGGACGCGCCCGTCGGCGAGGAGGAAGAGGAGTTCATCCTCCAGGCCCTGGCCGCCTACGCGCCGTCGGCCGTCGCCGAGGAGGACCACTCCCCCGTGGCCGGCCAGACGCTGGGACCGGGCGACGGCCGGTTCACACCGCGGATCCTCAGGCGCGCCCAGGCCGTGGACCGGGTGGCAGGCAAGGGCGTGACCGGCCGTCTGCTGTGGCTGGTGCGCGAAGCGCACGGCTACCTGCGCGACGAGGAGACCGGTGCCGCCGTACGCGCCGAGGTGCGGGCGGCCCTGGCC
Organism: Streptomyces sp. NPDC006529; assembly: GCF_040611795.1. Classification (NCBI taxonomy): domain Bacteria; kingdom Bacillati; phylum Actinomycetota; class Actinomycetes; order Kitasatosporales; family Streptomycetaceae; genus Streptomyces; species Streptomyces sp. NPDC006529. The sequence goes on from NZ_JBEXPB010000065.1 coordinate 12,891, forward strand.
GCTACGGGCGCCCGGATGGTGATCGCACACTCGCTGGGCAGCGTCGTGTTCTACGACATGCTGAGCCGCGGCGAGGTTCCGGCCTCCCCGGACGGGAGCCAGACGGTGACCTCCCTGATCACTTGCGGATCCCCGCTGAGCTGGCTGGCCGTCAGGAAGGGCGTCCACACGGCCGGTGCACCGCTGGTCGTCCCGGCCGGGGTGGAGTGGACGAACCTCTACGCGTCGTTCGACCCGGTGAACAAGTTCCGGGGCCTGTCCCCCCTCGCGGCCGGGGTCACGGACGTGAAGGTCGACAACGGCAGGCTGAAAGCCCACGACGTCCACCGCTACCTCGACAAGCCCGCCGTCGCCGAACGCATCGTGAAGGCCCGACTGCTCTGAGGGGCCGGGCGGGGAGGCTCTCACCCGGAGGCTTCAGTGCCGGCAGCGGTTGAGCACCCCGATGAGAGCGGCGAGGTCGGCGGCACCGGCCGGATCATCCGCGTAGCGGGTGGTCTGGAGAGGACCGACCTCAGGAAGGACGATGTCCTCCCGCGCCAGGACATGGACCAAGGTCAACAGCGCGGCGCGGGCATTGCCATCGGTGAAGGGGTGGAAGAACGCCACGTCGAGGTAGGCGCGGGCCGCTCGGGCCGCCAGCGGGATGTCCGGGTCGGTCGTTTCGCGCAGGCAGGAATCGAAATCGGCCTGCGTGTGAGGGGTCAGGCCGTAGCGCTCACGGCCGGCCTTCGCATAGGCGTCGCTCACGCGGAACGGTGCCCCTGGTGCGGCGAGGACTTCGCGCTGCCAACCGGCCAGCAGCGCAAAGTCCAACGGGGTCCGGCGGGCGGCATCTTCTCGGACCAGGGCATAGGCGGCGAGCAGACGCTCGGCGCGCACCGGGTCGCGCCGGCGCACCGGTCCCTCGCACCAGGACCGGAATCCATCGCGGTCGGTAGGGACCCGCTGGAGGGCCGGTGCGTGGTGCCAGTCGGCCTCTCGGCGCACGCGCAGCCAGGCCGAGAGGCTGTCAGGTGCGGTCATGGAAGTCCTCCAGAGCCGTCCTCTCACGGTGGTCCTGGTAGGAGGCGTGGCCGGTGAGGGCAACGGCCAGATCCTCGCCGACGGATTCGATCAGCGTCCGTTCGGGGGCGACCCAGCTCTTGAACCGGCCGCCGATCGCGTCCTCCACTGCTCGTGCGGCGTCGGCTGGGTCCATGCCGGTGCTGGTGAGGAACCAGTTCAGGACGATCGAGGCCTGGCTGTGCCAGCCGCCCTCCGCGCCCGAGTCCAGCGTGTGGGTCACGAGCCGGACGCAGGCCCGCTCCAGGTGCCAACTGCGATCCTCGGGTGAGGCGTCCGGCGGCGGCGCCAGTTCGGCGAAGCGCTGGGCCGTTCGCTCCAGCCACGCCCGCCACTCCAACAGCGCGGCCACGACGCGTTCTGCGGTTGCGTCGGGGGTCGTCACCGAGGTCGGACCGCTGACCCAGTGACCGATGGGTCCGCCGTCGCGGTAGCACCAGCTCCATCCCCAGGTCCAGGCCCCGTATCGCTCCCGGATGACCGCGTCCACCTGACTCTCACACCAGCGTTCTCCCTGCCACCAGCCGGCCATGCCGGAGAGCACGGGTGGCACCCACTCGCGGACGAGCGAGCGGAGGTGCTCCTCCTCGTCCTGGTCCCAGGCGAACGAGTGGCGGGCAGGGTCGAACTCGTCCCAGTTCCGGATGTCCTCATAGCTGAGGCGGGGCACACGGTTCTCGGGGAAGGGCAGGGTGTCACGGTTGTACGTCAGGGCTGGCCACTCTTCCTGTCCGATGTGATCGACCCATCAGTCTCGGCTCAATGTCCCTGGGACCGCGAACGGTTTTTCGGACCACGCCGGCTTGTCCGCGGACCACGTCAGCGAGCTCCAGGGTCGTCGGCCGTCACTGTGCCGTCTGACCACGGCGCACCCAGTCCGAGAAGCCGTGCGCAATGTACCGGTTGGGCAGAAACGCGGGTTCAGCTCAGTTCCAGCACGCCCACCGTTTGGTCTCCGCTGGTCTCTCCGGTGGGACGGAAGCCGAGTGCCAGGTAGAAACCCGCTGGGCCATCCGGTCCGGGATGCCAGGTGGTCGTCAGCCGCGTGCCTCCCCGGCGCCGGATCTCGTTGGCAACGGACTGCACTGCGAAGCGTCCCAAGCCTCGGCCCTGCTTTCCCTCAGCGATGTTGAGACGCCAGAGTCCGGAGCGGAAGTCGGTGCGCTTGCCGGTCCAGTCGATGTCGAAGAAGGCCATGAGGAACCCGACGACTTCGTCGTCGTCGCAGATGAGCCGGGGCCATGCGATGCCGGGGTGGACGTATGCCTCGGCGAGTGACTTCACCACAGGTGCCACCAGGTGTTCCTGGTCGGGGCGGACTCTCAGGTCGATAGCGCTCTCGAAGTTGTCAGGAGTGATTTCTTGCAGGTGCAGCGAAGTTGGCATGTCCGCACTCTAAGTAGCTGCTGCACGTGATTTCCGGAGCGTGCCGGCCATGATCAGCCGACAGACTCGTCTTCTCGGCCCAGTCGTCGGTGCGTGGGCCCTTTCGGGTCCTTCAGGGGCTGTGCTGTTGGTCAACGGCGCGTGGCGCCGGGATCGGTGCGGGGTGGGGTCGGGCCACTCAGGTGGGCGGGTGGGGGCGAAGTCTGTTACAGATAACTTTGTTCGGGGGCCAAGAGGTATGCACCCGGGCTCGATCGTGCTTCACAGCCAACGGTCGTACCCGCTCAACCGGTCAACGTGCCCTGGTGGAAGTACATCCGCCAGCCCGTCTCCGTCAGCCGCCACAAAGAACTCCGCCACGCGCGCCGGCCCTGGTCATCGGCGAAGTAGGTCAGGTGAACGACGCCCGGAGCAAGTACGACGCCGGACATGTCGCTCACCTTGACCACAGACTCCGGGGCCATTGCACCGCCGCTCGTCACACTGAGGATCGACTCCACATCCCACCGGCGTCCGGAAGCCCCGATCTCGGTGAACTCCGGGTCCAGTAGCTCCAGGACGCGGGCCGGAGAAGCACGCACCTCGGGATCGAGAAGCTTCATTTCCCCATCGATGGCCTCCTGCACGGCCCGTTCACCCTCATTCGTCATGCGGGAATCCTACGGAGCCGCTAGCAACAGCACAGCGATCGGAGGCTTCCGCGGACACCCGCTTCGAGGCCTCCAGCCACGCGTCCTGGATGTCCTGAGTCTCATCCAGAGCTGGATCGCGTACCCCGTCGGTTCCGTACGCAGGGGAACGGTCCGCACGCACGGGCACATGGGCGCAATACCAGGCCCGTATGGCACCCGCTCGTTCGGCATCGCTGCCGATCCGCAGGTAGTCGACCAGTGCTGCCATCACGCGGCGGCGCCCGAACGCGTAGACCGCCGGCTCCACGAACCAGCGGCAAAAGCTGGGATCCGGGTCGTACACGGCTGCAGCCATCAGCGGGGCGAACAGCTCCTCCGGCAGACTGGCGCGTTCGAGCAAGGGCTTGCGCACGGCATGGGCGAGGTGACGGGCACGCCGGTCGTTCGGCCTCGTCGCGACGTCGTCAATGCCCAGCAGGCGAGCCACCTCCGCCGCGCATGTCAGGAATGAGCGCGGTTCCATGCTACTAGGTTCACCGTCGGCCACCACAGCATTCTGGACCGGCCACGTCGGCAGGAACAGCACCAGCGGTGGCTGATCCTGCCGCAAGGCTGCCGCCCCTCTCTTGAGCGGTTTAGCCTGCGGCTCCTGAACCCGGTTCCGGATGCCGAACTGAGCCCCGTCGCCGTTCGCCATGTTGCACCGTCCGCGGAGCTGGCGGGCGACCCTGATCCCGACGTCCGCGGGGCCGTGACAGAACATCCGGACCTGTCCCCTGAGCTGCGGGACGTACTGGCATCGGATGCCGACGTCTTCGTCCGCAACGCGATCGCCGCCCGCCCGGACACTCCCCCGTCCCTGCGCGAGAGCATCGTGGCCACCCTGGAGACGGACGACCCCATGACCCAATGGGCCCTGTCCGCACTGAGAAACCCTCAGCCATGCCCTCCCCCCGCGTCAGTGCCGCCAAGACTCACGCGAGAGCAAGCGGAGGTCCTGCTCGCCCGGGCCGGCCTCTAGACGAGTACGGCGGCCCTCCGCCTCCGGATGCACGGATTCCTCGTCAGAAACCATCTGTGGTACGAATGTTCGGTTACTCGGTCATGCGTACCACGGGGGTGGGACATGTCAGTCACGGTGCCCGAGTGGGCGGACACACTGCTGGACCTCATCGGTGTGGCCTGGCCCAACGTCGACGAGGACGCCTACCGCGACATGGCCGACGCGCTGCGGGAGTTCGCCGACGACCTCGAGGACGACGGGCAGCTCGCCAACAACCACTTCGAGCGGCTGCTGTCCTCCGGCAAGGGCGAGTCGATCGAGGCGCTGAACGAGCACTGGAACACGGTCAAGGGCAAGCACTTCAAGGACATCGCCGGCGCTGCCCGGACCATCGGCGGGGCGATGGACCTGGCCGCCGGGGCCGTCGAGGGCATGAAGCTGGCCGCGCTCGTCCAGCTCGGCTACCTCGCCTCCGAGGCCGGGATCGCGATATCCCTGATCCCCGTGACCGGCGGTCTCTCCGCCCTCATCGGCGCCGGTGCGATGCGTGCCACCCAGGAGGTCATCAAGCGCCTGATCAAGGAGTGCGTCGAGGAAGCCGTCGGCTACATCGTCTCCGCCCTCACCGAACCCGCGGTCTCCGCGCTGGAGGAGATGGCCGCGGACCTCGTGGTCCAGCTCGGTGCGATGGCGATCGGCCTCCAGGACGGCGTCGACCTCGGCCAGACCAAGAAGGCCGGCAAGGACGGCTTCGACAGCGGCGTCCAGGGCGGCAAGGAAGCCATGCACCTCGCCTCCGCAGGCGGCGCCACCGGCGGCCCCGGTGGTGGCGGCCCCACCGGCACCGGCCTGGTCGACCTCCAGATCGACCACGACGAGCACGACCGCGCCGGCACCCAGCTGAACACCGTCAGCACCCGCATTCACGGCAAGACCACCGCCAAGCTCGGCAAGGCCAAGAGCCACCACGGCCGCACCCGCGGCCGCGACTCCATCGCCAGCGCCATCGACCCCATCGCCGACAAGGCCATGGCCGCCCTCACCAAGGCCACCAAGTCCATGGGCGACCACGTCGGCAAGACCCTCCCCAAAGCCGTCAAACAGATCTCCACCGACCACAAGAACAACGACGACGCCATCCGCGACCGCATCAACCGCCAGAAGCTGAAGGACGGCGAGGACAAGCAGTCCAAGGCCGGTGGACCCGGACGCAAGGGACCTGGTACCGGCGGGGACGCCCGTACCAAGCCGGACTCCGTGCAGGGCGCCAAGGAGGATCCGCGGGCCAACGGCGTGTCCCTCGAAAAGACCGTCTGCAAGAACGATCCCGTCGATGTCGCGACCGGCAAGATGCTGCTGCCGCAGACCGACCTCTTCCTGCCGGGGGTGCTGGCCCTCTCACTGCGCCGCACGCACGTGTCGACGTACCGTTACGGGCATTGGTTCGGCCGTAGTTGGGCCTCCACCCTCGACGAGCGCATCGAGGTCGACACCCTCGGCGGGGGCGCCGTCTGGGCGCGTGAGGACGGATCCGTCCTGGTCTACCCGCGTCTGCCGCGGCCCGACGGCGAACTCGTGCTCGCCCTCGAGGGCGAGCGCCTCCCCCTGGCCCACGGCGGCGAGGACGACGGGGAGAGCACGTACGAGATCCGCGATCCGTACAGCGGGTTGATCCGCAGGTTCACCGGAAGCCCCTACCGTGCCTCAGCCGCGTACTGGCTCAGTGAGATCGAGGACCGCAACGGCAACCGCATCGCGTTTTCCCGCCGCCCCGACGGCGCACCCACCGCGGTGACGCACTCGGGCGGGTACGTGGTCCAGGTGGCGGCCGACACCTCCCGGATCACGAGCCTCGCCGTGCGCGGCCCCGACGGACCCGAGAGCGTCCTCGGTTACGGGTACGACGCGTTGGGCGACCTCACCGAGCTGTTCGGCCCTGCCGGTCCCGAGGGTCCGGCGATGCGGTTCACCTACGACGCGGACAGCCGTATCACCTCCTGGACCGACCGCAACGGTTCCACTTTCCGGTACGTGTACGACAGCGTGGGCCGTGTCGCCCGCACCGTGGGCCCGGACGGCATCCTCTCCTCCACCTTCTCCTACTCCGTTCACCCCGACACCGGTCACCACGTCACCCGGTACACCGATTCCACCGGCGCCACCACGGTCCTGTACATCAACGACCGCCTCCAGGTCGTCGCCGAGACGGACGCCCGCGGGCACACCACCCACCTGGCTTGGGACAGCCACGATCGGCCCCTCAGCCGCACGGACCCTCTCGGCCGCACCACCACGCTCGAGTGGGACGAGTCGGGCGACCTCGTCGCCGTCCGGCTGCCGGACGGCAGCACGTCCACCGCCCGCTACAACCAGGACCACCTCCCCGTCGAGGTGACCTCGGCGGACGGCACGGTCTGGCGCCAGACCTTCGACGAGCGGGGAAACTGCACCAGCGCCCAGGGACCCGACGGAGCGCTGACCCGGTTCACCCACGACGTGACGGGCGCCGTCGCCACCGTCACCGACGCGGTGGGTCGCCACACCCGTATCCGCTCCAACGGCGCCGGCCTACCCCTGGAGGTTGGATCCGGCCCCGGCGCGGACCCGGGCCCTGCCGCTGACACCACACGGGTGGAACGGGACCACCGGGGCCGCCCCACGCGCGTCACCGACCCGCTGGGCCGCACGGAGTCCTACGTCTGGGACGCGGACGACCACCTGCTGGAGCGGACGGCCGCCGACGGGAGCCGGGAGGCCTGGGCGTGGGACGCCGAAGGCAACTGCCTCACCTACACCGACGCGGCCGGCGGCACCTGGAACAACGAGTACGGCCCCTTCGACAAGCCCGTGGTCCGCACCGCCCCGGACGGCGCCGTGCACCGCCTGCGCTACGACACCGAGCTGCGCGTGGTGGAGGTCACCAACCCCCTCGGCAACAGTTGGCACTACAGCTACGACGCGGCGGGAAACCTGATCGGCGAGACCGACTTCGACGGCCGGAGCAGCCACTACGTCTTCGACGCCGCCAACCAGATCACGCGACGCACCACCCCGCTCGGCGAGAGCATCACCTACACCTGGGACTCCTTGGGACGGCTGGCGACCCAGGACGCCGCCGGCGCGGTGACGGAGTACGCCTACGACCGCACGGGCGCCCTGGCCGAAGCCCGCACGGCCACGTCGGTGCTGAGCATCGAACGAGACCTCGTCGGAAGGGTCCGTGCGGAGACCGTCGACGGCCGGACCATCCGGTATGACCATGACCAGTCGGGCCGCCGCACCGGCCGCACCACGCCGACCGGCGCCGTCAGCCGCCTCGCCTACGACGCGCTGGGCCACCGGACGTCGATCGCAGTGGACGGCCATGCGATCTCCTTCGGCCACGACCCGCTGGGCCGTGAGGTCACCCGCGTTTGGGGCTCCCCCGAGGCGCCGGTCACCCTCACGACGGCCTGGAGCAGCATCGGCCGACCGACGGCCCAGACGCTCACCGCGGCCGCCGAGGCCGAGCCGCTCAGATCCCGTACGTACGGCTACCGCCCGGACGGATACCCCGTCTCGGTCACCGAGCACACCGCGGGGACCGCCGTCCTCGATCGGCAGATATCCCTGGATCCGGTCGGGCGGCCCGTGGCCGTCGAATCGGCCGACTGGTCCGAGGCCTACGCCTATGACCGGGCCGGAAACCAGACGGCCGCGAACTGGCCCCCGGCAGCCGGCCGCGCCGACGCCCGCGGGCAGCGCGCGTACGACGGCACCCGCCTCCTGCGGGCGGGCACCGTCCACTACGAACATGACGCAGCCGGACGGGTCGTTCTGCGGCGCCGCACCCGTCTCTCCCGCAAGCCCGACATCTGGCGCTACGCCTACGACGCCCAGGACCGCATGACGTCCTGCACCACGCCCGACGGCACCGTGTGGACGTACTCCTACGACCCCCTCGGCCGCCGCAGTGCCAAGCACCGCCTCGCGGCCGACGGGCGGACGGTGGTGGAGAGCGTGCGCTACACCTGGGACGGAAGCGTGCTGGTGGAGCAGAGCGACGACACCACCGGGACCGTCCTGACCTGGGAACACGACGGGCACAGCCCGGTCAGCCAGTACGAGCGCAAGGTGCTGGACGGGGAAGAGGTCGACGCACGGTTCTTCGCGATCGTCACCGACCTGGCGGGCACACCCACCGAGTTGGTGTCCCCCACCGGGGAGACGGCCTGGCACGCGCGCACGACCACCTGGGGAGCGACGGGCTGGAACAGGGACGCGACCGCTTACACACCGCTGCGTTTCCCGGGCCAGTACGCCGATCCCGAGACCGGGCTGCACTACAACTTCTTCCGGCACTACGACCCCGACACCGCCCGGTACACGACCCTCGACCCCCTGGGGCTCTCCCCCGCCCCGAATCCGTCGGCCTACGTCGTCAACCCGTCCGTCTGGGCCGACCCTCTCGGACTGGCGCCCAAGCGCTGCCAGCTCGACGGCTACGACTGGGAGGGCAGCGTCCGCTACGGCCGGCTGGACAGCATGGGGCGCCCCACAGGCGTCTACGCATGCATCCGGCCCGAGATGCTCAACACGGGAACCGAGGCCGGCAGGGTGCGGCCCCCGGGCTGGCGCGGCGACGGAAACGCGTTCAACGAAGCCCGCGGACACCTCTACGCCAACCGTCTCGGCGGGCACGGTACGGGCCGGTACGCCCACCAGAACCTGGTGACGGAGACCCAGACCCCCACCAACACGCCCGAACAGCGCCTTTCGGTCGAGGACGTCATCTTCCGGCAGGTGGACGGTCCCCTGGACGAGATAGTCCAGTACAACATCGTCCCGAAATATCATGGCTCCAACCCCATCCCGCACGAGATCCACTTCACCGCGCACGGAAACAAGGGGTTCACCTTCTCCTACATACTCGAGAATCCCGCCGCCTACCCCAGGACCGGCGTCTAAAGTGCCCGCTGGAACGCCGAGGAGCCGTTCATGACCCGCATCACGCCCCCGCGCCCCGTCGACATCGAAGCGCTGTTCCCGGCTCTGGCCGGGTTCCGGCGCACGGCCACGCGCCTGCACCCCCGCCCGGGCGGGCCCTCGGCCCAGGACAGCTCGGTCGCAGGGCCCATGCTCTGGCCTGCCGACGAGCCCTGGCCGGTGTGTACCGCTGTTCACCCCAAGGGCACGGGGTACCGCATGGCGGACGTGCGCCGTGCCCGCCTCATCGATGCGGACTCCCAGGGGCGGGACAAGACCGATGAAGAACGCCAGGCTCTCGCCGGTCTCCAACGGGCAACCCACGCCCCGGAGATCCGCGACGAGGACCCCGTACCCCTGCTGGCGATCGCGCAGCTGTGGGCACGTGACATTCCGGATCTGCGGGGCCCGGAGGGGTACGACCTCCTCCAGGTCTTCTGGTGCCCTTTCGAGGCGCACGGACCCGACCAGAGCGTCGAAGTGGTCCTGAAGTGGCGGCGCGGCGCGGACACGCGGGGCACCTTGAGCGAACAGCCCGAGCCCGCCGTCGTGGGCCGACCCGAATGCGTGCCCGAGCGTTGCGTCGTCCACCCCGAGCAGATCACCGAACACGAATACATCGATCTGCTCCCCGCAGACCTCCGGGACGCCATCGACGCATGGCAGGAAGACCTCCTCGACGAGGGCGAGGGCGAGGACGAGGACGACGATCCGTTCGGGATCGAGTACGGGAGCGCACTGTCCCTCGCGCCCGGTTGGAAGGTGGGCGGTTTCGCCACCTGGCACGCCACCGACCCACGGCCCGTGGACTGCCGGACGTGCGGGACGCCGATGCCACCGCTCCTGACGGTGCACCACGTCGAATGGGACCCCGCCTCCGCGAGCTGGGCCCCCGAGGAGGACCGGCGCCCCGACCTCTACCGGCACGTGATCACCCCCACCAAGGTCTACCTCGGCCGCGGATACATGCGCATCCACACCTGCCCCACCAACCCCTGGCACCCGCACCAGCTGAGCTTCCAGTAACACTCCACCATCCTCAACCTGCCCAAGAGGTGGCGGAACCCGAGCTGAAGGAGCGTCCGTGAACCCCGCCATCATCCGCCTCGCCCAAGCCATCCCCCCGTCGGACGCCCCCCGCACCCATGACTGGGCGCGCGTTGAACATGAACTCGGCACGGTCCTGCCGGGCGACTACAAGCAGTTCGTCGACCTCTACGGCGGTGGGCTCTTCGACGACGCCATCTGGCTACTGGAGCCGGGTTGCCCCAACAAGCACTACGACCTGCTCAGGGTGAACCGCGAACGCGTCGAAGCGCAGCAGGGCCTCTGGAGGGGCGGCGAGCCCAAGCCCGCCGAGCTGGACGCAGCGGGATCCCGCATCATCGCGTGGGCCGTGACGGAGAACGGTGACTGCCTGTACTGGCTGGTCCGTCCCGGCGACGAACCCGAACAGTGGACCGTCGCGATCAAGGAGGGACGCGGCCGGGAATGGGAGTTCCACGCTCAGTCCTGTTCCGCATTCCTGCGGTCCGTCCTTGTGGCCGGCGACATCGAGTCCGACCTGTTCTACGACCTGCCGACGGAAGCAGCACATCAGTTCGCTTCGATCGCCGGTTTCCTGTGAGTTCCCGACGTCTCGGGGGCACCGGCGCACCGACGCGGGCATCCACCGCCCACGAGAGGTCCGCCTTCCCGACTGTTGCGCCTGGGCGGCGGCGGTGCGACGGCCGCTGCTGACCACCGTACCGATGGCGCGTACCCGGCCCGTTCCCACGCGATCGCTTCCGTACGCATGGCGGTCCTGATCACGTACGCTCGGCGGATGGCGAAGTATTTCGATGTGCACCCCGAAAACCCCCAGCAGCGCACGATCGGCAGCGTCGCCGACAGCATCCGTGCGGGCTCGCTCGTCGCGTACCCCACGGACTCCTGTTACGCGTTGGGCTGCCAGCTGGGCAACCACGACGGCGTCAGCCGGATCCGTTCGATCCGGCAGCTCGACGACCGTCACCACTTCACCCTCGTGTGCCAGAACTTCGCGCAGCTGGGTCAGTTCGTCCACGTCGACAACGACGTCTTCCGCGCGATCAAGGCGGCCACCCCCGGCAGCTACACCTTCATCCTCCCCGCCACGAGGGAGGTGCCGCGCCAGCTCCAGCACCCCAAGAAGAAGACCGTCGGCGTGCGCATCCCCGACCACGTCGTCACCCAGGCGCTGCTCGCCGAGCTCGGCGAACCGCTGCTGTCGAGCACGCTGCTCCTGCCCGACGAGCCCGAGCCGATGACGCAGGGCTGGGAGATCAAGGACCGCCTCGACCACGTGCTCGACATCGTCGTGGACTCGGGCGAGTGCGGGACGCAGCCGACCACGGTCATCGACTTCTCCAGCGGCGAGGCCGAGATCGTCCGGCGCGGCGCGGGCGACCCCAGCCGGTTCGAGTAGCAGCGGGCCGTCCCGGCGCGGCGGCGGGGACCGGACGCGCGCCCCGCGCTCAGGCCCCGCCGTCGACCAGCCGCCGGAGCCCGGGCGCGTACAGGTCCGCGCGTTGGTGCCCCCAGCGGCTGGGCGGCGATCAGCTCAACCCTTGTGCACCCCTCCGTCCGCCCCTTGCCGCGGCGGATCCGGTACGAGGAACAGCTCGTCCGCGTAGCACCACGCCCACCGCTCGCCCGGCTCGGCCGAACGGGCCACCGCGTGCCCGGTGCTTTCGGCGTGCGCCCACGCGTGGGCACCCGGCGAGCTGTCGCAGCAGCCGGTGTGCCCGCAGAGCAGGCACCTGCGCAGGTGGACCCACTTCCCACCCTCGGCGAGGCACTGCCCGCACCCCCGCGGGCCGGCGACGGGCTCGGCCACGGGGAGCCCGTCGAGATGCCCGCACCGTGCCTCCCGGGCCCGCCCGGCGTCGGGGGCGATCCTCCACCCGGTCATGGGACCTCCCTTCCGAACCCGCGCGTCCCTTGCCCCGCACTTCGCCCGCGGAGGCCCCTCCGGATGCCGCGACCCCGCGGCCACCCGCGCCCGTACGTCCCCGCCGTACTCCGCGGGGAGTACGTCCGCACGCACCGTCCGGCGGACGACGAGCCGCCCCCGGCCGACTAGCGTGGCCGCATGGCGGAGCGGCGGACACAAGAACGGGAGCGCGAGCGGCGGGAGTACGGGCCCGGGCGCACGCGGCGTCGGACCGGCGCCGGCGGGCCCCCGTGGCGGGCCGCGCTGGTCGTCGCCGTGGTCGCCCAGGCGGGCACCGGCTGGGCCGAGCACCTGCAGCCCGGCCGGCAACCGCTGGGCTGGGCCGGCCGCGCCCTGCTGCTGCTCGGCCCGCTGCTGCTCCTCCTGGCCCGCCGGTACCCGGTGGCCGTCGTGGGCGGCGTCTGCGCCGTCACCCTCGGCTACCTGGCGGCCGGGTACCCGTACGGCCCGGTCTTCTTCGGCGTGGCCGTCGCCTGCCTGTTCGCCGTTGCCGCGGGGCACCGGTACGCCGCGTGGACCTCCGTCGGGCTGCTCTGGGCGGGACACCTGGCCATCGCCCACTGGCTCTACCGGTGGCTGCCGCCCTCCGGGGACGGGCCCGCGTCCTGGGCGGGCGAGGGGCCGGTCATCGCGTGGGGCCTCGCAGTGCTCGCGGGGTCCGAGGTGGTGCGCGTGCGCCGGGAGCAGCGGGCCCGCGACCGGGCCGAACGGGCGCTGGCCGAGCGGCGCCGGGCGGACGAGGAGCGGCTGCGGATCGCCCGCGAGCTGCACGACGTACTGGCCCACAGCATCTCGGTGATCAACGTGCAGGCCGGGGTGGGGCTGGCGCTGCTGGATGCCGATCCGGAGCAGGCCCGTACCGCCCTGCGCACCATCAAGGAGGCCAGCAAGGAGGCGCTGGGCGAGGTCCGTCAGGTGCTCGGCGCCTTGCGCGCGCCGGGTGCGGCGCCCCGTGCGCCCGCTCCGGGGCTCGGCCGGCTCCCCGAACTCCTCGCCCAGGCCGCCGCCGCGGGGCTCACCGTCTCCCTGGAGGGCGAGGCCGACGGCCGCGGCCTGTCACCGGGAACGGACCTGGCCGCCTTCCGGATCGTGCAGGAGGCCCTGACCAACGTGGTGCGGCACTCCGGTTCCCGCACGGCGCGGGTCCGTCTGGCCCGCCCTGCCGGCGCCCTGGAGCTGACGATCGACGACGACGGCCCGCCCACGGGCGGTAATCCGGGCGGCAGCGGCAGCGGACTGGCCGGAATGCGGGAGCGGGCCGCGGAGCGCGGTGGCAGCATCGAGGCCGGGCCCCGGCCGGACGGCGGCTTCCGGGTGGTGGCGCGGCTTCCGCTGGGGGGCGGCGCGGGAGGGGAGCGGGCATGAGCGCGGCGGAAAGCGGCCCGGTGGCGGCGGACGGGGGTACGGGGATGATCCGTGTTCTGCTCGCCGACGACCAGCAGCTCGTCCGGGCGGGTTTCCGGGCCCTGCTCGACGCCCAGCCGGACATCGAGGTGGCTGGTGAGGCCTCCGACGGGGCCCGGGCCGTCGAGCTGGCGCGCGCGCTGCGCCCGGACGTGGTCCTCATGGACATCAGGATGCCGGTGCTCGACGGGCTGGCCGCCACCCGGGCGATCACCGGGGATCCCGCACTGGGCTCGGTCAAGGTGGTCGTGCTCACCACCTTCGAGCTGGACGAGTACGTCTTCGAGGCGATCCGCGGCGGCGCCGGCGGCTTCCTGGTCAAGGACACGGAGCCGGAGGAACTGCTGCGCGCGGTGCGCGCGGTGGTGGCGGGTGACGCCCTGCTCTCGCCCGGGGTGACGCGCCGCCTGATCGCGGAGTTCGCGGCGCGCTCGAAGGTGCCGCAGACCTCTGCCGCGGCCGGGGAACTGCACCGGCTGACGCAGCGCGAGCGCGAGGTGGTGGCGCTGGTGGGCATGGGGCTGTCCAACGAGGAGATCGCCCGCCGCCTGGTGGTCAGTCCGCTGACGGCCAAGACGCACGTCAGCCGGGCGATGGTGAAGGTGGGCGCCCGCGACCGGGCGCAGCTGGTGGTGCTGGCGTACGAGTCGGGGCTGGTCCGGCCGGGCTGGCTCGGCTGACGTACGACGGGCGGGGTACTCCCCCGGGGGTACGCGTACTGCCGCCGGGGGTACGACGACCGGGGCGCCCCGCCGGGGCGAGGCTCGGGGTGACGGATCAACCCCTTCCGAGGAGCGCAGTCGTGATGGACATGAACACCCTGGCGTACGACGGGCCCAGCCCGTGGATCCTGTTCTTCCCGCTCGTCTGGGCGGCCGTGATCTTCACCGTGGTCACGGTGCTGCGCCGCACCGGATGGCGCGGCGGGCGCGGTGGGCGCGGCCCCTGGGCGTCGGCCGGGCGCGCCCCGTACGGCGAGAACTCGCCGATCGCGATCATCGGCCGGCGGTTCGCCTCGGGCGAGATCGACGAGGACGAGTACTGGCGCCGACTGTCGGTGCTGGACGAGCAGTTCGGCCGGGCCGGCGTCGACGGCGGCGGACGGGGCCGGGACATGCCCGTCTGAGCCGGTGATCAGGAGACGGCGAAGGAGCCGGGGGGCCGCGGGGGGGGACGCCGCGGCCCGCGCCCGGGGGGGGGGCCCGGGGGGGGGCGGGCGGGGGGGCGCGTGGGGTGGGCGCTGGTGCGGGGGGGGTGGGGGGC
>NZ_JBEXPB010000066.1:0-26458 GCF_040611795.1 Streptomyces sp. NPDC006529
AACGCTCGGCTGGGAAACCCCAGCCGAGCGCCTGCATAAACTGCTCGCAGCCTGATCCATACGACCACGTGTTGCGACGACCCCTAGAAACCGCCCGTTCCGGCGGGGGGCCTTCTGCATCCACATCTGTACCCCGGCGGCGGTCAGCAGGGTCGCGGTGCCGTGGCGGGGGGCATGCAGCCGGATCACTCGGAGCCCGGCGTCCTTGGCCATGCGGGTGGAGGACCGGTAGATGTTCCGGGGCTCGATGGGCCGACCGGTCCGGGTGGTGAAGACATGATCGTCCTCGTACGCCTCCCCACTCACCCGCTGCCGCGGGGTCCGCACCGGGATCTCGCGCTTGTCGAGGGATGGGATGGGGCCGGCCGGATTCGAACCGGCGTCCTCCCACATGCGGTGAAGGCGCGACAGCCACTGCGCTACGAGCCCCATCCCAGCTTTGATCGTACGAGGCGACCGCACTCCGGCGCTCTCGGTTTTCACATGTAGTGACGGATCGCTCGGGGTGGCCGCGCCACGGAAGTTGAGCCACAGCCGGTTCTGGGAACGGAACCCCGACCTTTCACAGCCGTGCCCACTGGGCGGGATGATGCCCCCGTGACCCCTGACTCCAGCAGCGCCCCCGTCGAAAGCACCCGACTTACGGCCGTGACCGATGGTGTCGCGCAGGTCTTCACCTGGGAGGCGGACGCGCGGATCGAGGTGCGGGGCCTCGGGGGAGAGATCGTCATCGAGGCGAACGCCGCCGGTCTCAGAACGCTCGCCGGCCACCTGCTGGTGCTCGCCGGGGAGGGCGTTCCCGACGGGAGCCACCTGCACCTCGAAGACGGCAAAGGGCTGGAAGACGGGTCCCTCAGCTTGGTCCTGGAGAGGTGCGACGAGGACGAAGACGAGGAATGAGGGCGGTCGACGGTGCGTCATGGCGTCGGATCGCCCGGAGCTCGGCGTGCTTGGCCACGTCACAGCAGGGGGCCGAGCGCATCCGGGGCGCCCATGGAGGTGGTTCGGGGGATTCCGTGTGGGGGTGGGGCGTGGGATGGTCGGGGGATGGTGGGGAGCTTCGAGTGGGTCGGTGTGGGGTTGGGTGTCGCCGCTGCGGGGGGTGTGGGGGTCGCGCTGTCGTTGCGGGATGCCGCGCGGTTCGAGCGGCAGCGGGACGAGGAGCGGGAGCGGTTGCTCGCTCAGGTCGGGGGTGCCGGGGGAGGTGGTGAGGCGCCCGTAGGGGTGGGGGATGAGGATCATCCCAAGTACGTGGACGTGGGGCGCAGTCGGCCGCGGCGGGTGAGGGTGGCGCGGCTCGGGGACGGGCGGGACGACTTCACGCCGCTGCTCGTCGAGTACTACGCGTACGGGCTCACGCAGGCACGCAGCAGTTTCGCGACCAGCCAGCGGTTCGCCGGGTTCGGGGCGACCATTCTGCTGCTCGGGGTGGGGCTGGCGGTGTGGAAGGCCGAGAGCACCGGGGACCTGTACCTGGGGATCGTGACGAGTTCGGTCGGGGTGGTGGTCACGCTGATCGGGCAGCTCTTCCACCGGCGGGCCGACATCGCCCTGCGGCACATGTCCCAGCAGACCGTTTCCCTGCGGGACGACCGGCGTGCCGCCGAGACCACGCAGCAGGCCATCGGGCTGCTCGCGGAGGTGGCGGATCCGGTGATGCGGGCGCGGTTGCAGGCCGGTTTGATCATGAAGTTGTCCGGTGCGGAGCTGCCGCCGTCGGGGGGATAGTAGGGGTATGTGCCGGAGTATCAAGACGTTGCGACCGCCAGCCATCCCCGAGAAGGCCACCGAGGAGGAGATCCGGGCCGCCGCCTTGCAGTACGTGCGCAAGGTGTCCGGGTTCCGGGCGCCCGCCGCGCACAACCAGGAGGTCTTCGACGCCGCCGTGGAGGCCATCGCCGAGGCGACGGCGGTGCTGCTCGACGGGGTGCACGTCCGGGGGCAGGCCCACGCGCACGCCCCTGCGGAGGCCACTGCGTAGGACCGTGCCGGGCGCCCGGGGAAGCGGGGGCCGGTGTCAGGAGGCCGGGACGGTGACCGGTGCCGGGCGGCGGACGAGGTAGGCGGCCAGGCCGCCCGCGCCGAAGAGGGCGATCACCGATACCGCGGTGCCGAGCCAGGTCGCGCCGAGCCACTGGGTGCCGTAGTAGCCGAGCGAGACGCTGTAGCCCGCCCAGGCCATGCCGGCGAGCAGTGACCAGGGCAGGAACTTGCGCACCTCGCGGTGGCGCTTGCCCGCGCCCAGCGAGACCACCGAGCGGCCGGCCGGGGCGAAGCGGGCGATCACCACGAGGGCGCCGCCGCCGCGGGCCAGCGCCACGCCGAGGCGTTCCTGGGCGCGGCTGAGCCGGCGCGAACGGCCGATGGCCCGGTCGAGCCAGTCACCGCCGCGGCTGCCCGCCCGGTACGCGGCCAGGTCGCCCAGGACGGACGCGATGGTGGCCACGGCCAGCAGCGGCAGGATGCCGGGCACCTGGCCCGGAGCGGCCACGGCCGCGCCGCTTCCGGTGGCCGCCGCGGCGGCCGCGGCGATCACCAGGACACCGCTCGGCAGTACGGGCAGGAACACGTCGAGCAGCACCGAAAGTGCCACGACGGCGTAGATCCACGGGCTCGTGGTCAGCGACCCCACAGTCTCAAACAAAGCGGGACTCCCCAGTCCAAGTGACGTGCTTCAGCGTTGAAGCGCCGCGACGTCGCGGGGGAGCGGCAGGGGCGGCTGACAGCCATACAGCGTACGCCGCACACAGCCACCTCATGTCCCCGGGGCACCCCCCTGTGTCATGTTTACTGTCACACCTCCCCGCGCGCGCCATGCCACACGGGCTGTCGGATCCGTGTCAGCGCCGGATGAGGGCGGAACCAGTGGCTCAGTCGCCGGTCAGCTCGCGGTCCATGACGGTCACCAGCCGTGCCTCGCCCCGCCGCGGCCAGCGCTGCTTGTGGGCCTGGTCCAGCCGCAGCCGCGCCGTACGTCCCGCCAGGGCCAGGGTCATCAGCTGGTTGCCGAACCAGGGCCCGCCCGTACGCCGCCAGCTCAGCGGCGGCCGGCCCGTACGCCCGTGCCGCGAGAGCCCGCGCCCCAGCCACCGCCCGGTGCGCGACCAGCCGAGCCGGAATCCCAGCTTGACCGCGGTGTGGATCGAGTTGTGCACCGGGGAGCAGGTCAGCTGGTAGACGCGGGCCGTGGTCGGTATTCGGGGTTCGGCCACATACGCGTGATGAACGTCTCCCGAGAGGACGAGCACCGTCGCGGGAGCGCGGGGCCCCGTCCCCACCTGTTCGATCAGGTCGCTCAGCGCCTCGAAGGAGGCCGGGAAGGCGGCCCAGTGCTCCAGGTCGGCGCGCCGCCGCAGATCCTCCGCGATCCGCGCCCAGCGCGGCCCGCGCTCGCCCCGGCACAGCGCCGCGTTCCACACCTCGGCGTCATGGACCAGCGGCGGCATCAGCCAGGGCAGTGAGGAGCCGATCAGCAGGTGGTCGTAGCTTCCGTGCCCCTCCAGCGCCTGGTCCCGGACCCACTGCTGCTCGGCTGGGTCGAGGATCGCCCGCCGGTCCTCGGCGAGCACCCGCGCGGCCCGCGTGTCCACCATCAGCAGCCGGGTCCGCCCGAAGTCCCGGCGGTAGCTCCAGCTGGCGGCGGCCGGGTCGGCGTCCGCCGCCGCCGCGAAGGCGCGCAGCGCCTCCGTCCCGTCGGGGCTCTCCCGCACCGACGCGTAGAGCCGGTCGGCCTCCAGTTCGGCGGGGGAGAGGTTCCCCAGGTGCTGGTGGACCCAGTACGACATGAGCGCGCTCAGGATCCGCTCCCGCCACCACGGGGTGGCCCGCATCTCGGCCAGCCAGGCGGCGCTCGTGTTCCAGTCGTCGCACACGTCGTGGTCGTCGAATATCTGCAGGCTGGGCACGGTCGACAGGAGCCAGCGGATCTCCGGGTCGAGCCAGGATTCGTAGTAGAGCCGGGTGTACTCCTCGTAGTCCGCGACCTGCGCCCCCGGTGCCTCGCGCAGGTCCCGGCGGGCCGACAGCCACTTCCTGGTCTGCCGGGACAGCTGATCGGCATACACCTGATCGCCCAGCAGGAGCAGGAGATCGGGCCGCTGCGCCCCGGGATCGGTGGCGAGCCGCGCGGCGAGGGTGTCGAGCGCGTCCGCGCCGTGCGGGCCGCGGCTGGCGGCGGGCGGGGCGGCCTGCCGGCAGGACCCGAAGGTGACCCGCAGCCCCGGGCCCGGTCCGGACCGCCCGCGGGTCGCCGGGACCGGGGTGCTGATGGTGCTCGGCGGGAAGCCGCTGTCGGGCTGCGGCCACACCAGGACACCGTCGAGCAGGACCTCGTACTCCGTGGTGCCGCCCGGGGTCAGGCCGGTCACCGGGACCAGGGCGTAGTGGTGGCCGGCTATCTGGAAGGTGTCCGCGCTCCCGCTCGCGCCGTCGGCGCAGCGCACCTCGGCCGTGGCGGGGCGGTCGGACTCGACCCATATCGTCGCCGAGGCGCCCGTATCCCAGTCGACATACCGCAGCAGTGGTCCCAAACGCAGTCCGGCCATCGAACTCCCCCTCCTCCATGTCCCCTTGGATCACAAGGTACGGCGTGGAGGGGGGAGAGCGATTCCCCCTGACGGGGGAGATCGATTGAACCGCCGGGGGAGGCTCAGCAGCCGTTGAGGACGTTCGTCAGGGCGGTCTTCTCGGCGGAGTCGATGCTCAGGCCCCAGTACTGCTTCACGTTCACCCACATGCGGACGTACGTGCACCGGTAGGCGGTCCGCGGCGGGAGCCAGGCGGCCGGGTCCTTGTCGCCCTTGGCCTGGTTGACGTTGTCGGTCACGGCTATCAGCTGGGGGCGCGTCAGGTCGTTCGCAAACTGCTGGCGCTTGGCGGTGGTCCAGGAACTGGCCCCGGAGCGCCAGGCCTCGGCGAGCGGCACCATGTGGTCGATGTCCAGGTCGGAGGCGGCGGTCCAGGTGGCGCCGTCGTACTCGGAGTACCAGCTTCCGCTGACGGCGGCGCAGGCGGAGTCCTGGCCCACGTTGACTCCGTCGCGCTTGAGGACGACCTCGCGGGTGTTGCAGGCGCCCGACTGGGTGATCCAGTGCGGGAAGAGGTCGCGGCTGTAGCCGCTGGAGGAACCTTCCGCCCGGGGGGTCACCGTGGCCAGGTACGACCGTGCCGCGGCGGCGCTGATGGGCGCGGGCGGGGCGGCCTGGGCGGTCGGCGCGTTCACGAGGGCGGCGAGGGCTGCGAGGGCCGTGGCTGAGGCGAACATGCCAATGCGACGCGCGTAGACGGCGGACATGGAGGGCTCCCTTGGGGTGGGGGGACGGGCCGTGCGCCCCGGTGGGGCCCGGCCATGGTGGCGGCGCCGGGTTTCGCGGGGATGGGCGCCAGGTGACAGCCTGGCGACATGAGCACGTCACATCAAGACGTACAACTGCCCCAAAGAAAGCGGAGGTTGTGATTCCGAGGCGGGGCGGTGCGTCGCCGGGTGTGGGAGGTGGGGAAGGGGAGCCCGGAGTCGGGACCAAGGGCCCATTTCAGGCGGCGCCCGGGTCGCGTACGCTGTATCGAGCAGAAGGGGAGTAGCTCTTCGCCGGACCGTCGACATACTGCTGGGTCACCCCAGCCGGCGCCCGGAGGCAGGCCGTGAGAGCGGCCGGCCAGCGAGACCTTCGGCCGCAGTGTCCTGTTTGCACACAGGGCGCCGCCGTGCCGAAGCGACCCCTGAACACCCTGGTCTCTCGGTTCCGATGGCGTCCTGCCCGACCGATCGAGGTTTCACCCCGTGATCAGCTTCAGCGTCCTGGCGATCGCCTTCGGCGTCGTCTTCCTCGCCGAACTCCCTGACAAGACGGCTCTGGCCGGTCTCATGCTCGGCACCCGCTACCGCGCGTCCTACGTCTTCGTGGGCGTGGCGGCGGCCTTCGCGGTGCACGTGGCGCTGGCCATCGCCGCCGCCAGCGTCCTGACCCTGCTGCCGCACCGCCTTGTGCAGGCGGTCGTGGGCGTCCTGTTCCTGGCGGGCGCGGCCATGCTGCTGCTGAAGAAGAACGAGGAGGACGAGGAGGTCAAGGAGCCCGCCGACCAGTCCTTCTGGAAGGTCGCGGGGGCGGGCTTCATGCTGATCCTGGTCGCCGAGTTCGGTGACCTGACGCAGATCATGACCGCCAACCTCGCGGCCCGCTACGACGACCCGGTGTCGGTCGGCATCGGAGCGGTGCTGGCGCTGTGGGCGGTCGCGGGGATCGGGATCCTGGGCGGGCGCACGCTGATGAAGTACATCCCGCTGAGGCTGATCACGAAGGTCGCGGCGTGCGTGATGGCCGCCCTGGCCGTGTTCTCGCTGTACGAGGCGATCGCGGGCTGAGGGGTTGTGGGGGCCCCGGCCCCCGGCCCCCGGAAGGCGGCACGGAGCCCCGGGCCAGGGCGGCCGTCGGCCGACCCGACCCGGGGCCCCGGCTGTGGCTCAGACCCCCGCGGGGACGGTGAGCCGGAGGGTGTCCGCGGTGCTGGTGTCGACCCGCAGCGCGGCGAGGTCGGGCACGTGGGCCGTGGGGCCGTAAGCGGCGGCGCGCGGGCCGACGCCGATCACGCGCATGCCGGCCGCGAGGCCCGCCGCTATGCCCGCCTCCGAGTCCTCGAAGACGATGCAGTCGGCCGGGTCCACGCCCAGGGCGGCGGCGCCCTTGAGGAAGCCCTCCGGGTCCGGCTTGCTCGCCGACACCGACTCGGCCGTCACCCGGACGCGCGGCATCGGGAGCCCCGCCGCGGTCATGCGGGCGGTGGCCAGGGCCAGGTCCGCGGAGGTGACCAGGGCGTGCGGGAAGGCCGCGATGGCCGCCATGAAGGCCTCGGCGCCGCCGACGGGGACCACGCCGTCGGTGTCGGCGGTCTCCCGGGCGAGCATCTCGGCGTTCTCCGCGTGGTTCTGCGCCATCGGGCGCTCCGGGAGCAGGATCGCCATCGTGGCGTAGCCCTGGCGGCCGTGGACGACCTTGATGACCTCGCGCGGATCCAGCCCCTGCGCCACCGCCCACTCGCTCCAGCAGCGCTCGACCACCGCGTCGGAGTTGACGATGGTGCCGTCCATGTCCAGGAGGAGCGCTCTGGCGCTCAGGGTCACGGTGGCGGGGGTGGTGGCCGTCGTGGCGGTGGTGCTGGCCGGCATCGGGGGTCTCCAGACGTTGCGCGGCGGGGGAACGGTCGGGAAATGAAACAAGTGGCTCCGCCTACCGGTCAGGGTATGCAGGCGGAGCCACTTTGTTTCGTAAGGATACAAAAGATTTCGGCCCTTGGGCCACTCCAGTGACCGAGGTCTCCCGACAGGCCGGAACGGCGCACACCGCTCAGGATGGAGAAGTCCTACCGGCCGGTCCCCGAGGAGGAGCCGATGGCCCAGGAAGTGACCACGTCGGCCGTTGACCCCGCGCGCGGCCCCGGCGACGAGCACGCCTCCCGTGAAGTCCTCGTCTCCATCGGCGCGCTCCTGCTCGGGCTGCTGATCGCCTCACTCGACCAGACCATCGTCTCCACCGCCCTGCCGACGATCGTCAGCGACCTCGGCGGCATGGAGCACCTGTCCTGGGTCGTCACCGCCTACATGCTCGCCTCCACCGCCGCCACGCCCCTGTGGGGCAAGCTCGGCGACCAGTACGGGCGCAAGAAGCTCTTCCAGGCGGCCATCGTGCTGTTCCTGATCGGCTCCGCGCTCTGCGGGCTGGCCCAGGACATGCCGCAGCTCATCGGTTTCCGGGCCCTCCAGGGGCTGGGCGGCGGCGGGCTGATGGTGCTGTCGATGGCCATCGTCGGGGACATCGTGCCGCCGCGGGAACGCGGCAAGTACCAAGGGCTCTTCGGGGCCGTCTTCGGCGCGACCAGCGTCCTCGGGCCGCTGCTGGGCGGACTGTTCGTGGACCACCTGTCCTGGCGGTGGGTCTTCTACATCAACCTCCCCATCGGCCTCGTCGCGCTGGCCGTGATCGCGGCGGTCCTGCACATCCCCAGGCGCTCCTCCCGGCACACGATCGACTACCTCGGCACCTTCCTCATCGCCTCCGTCGCCACCTGCCTGGTGCTCGTCGCCTCCTTCGGCGGGACCTGGGGCTGGAGCTCGGCGCGGATCATCGGCCTCGCCGTCGTCGGCCTGGTGCTGCTCGCCGCGTTCCTGCTCGTCGAGCGCCGGGCCGCCGAACCCGTACTGCCGCTGAAGCTCTTCCGGGTCCGGACCTTCACGCTCTGCTCGCTGATCAGCTTCATCGTCGGCTTCGCGATGTTCGGCGCGATGGTCTACCTGCCGACCTTCCTCCAGGTCGTCCAGGGCGTCTCGCCCACCATGTCCGGCGTCCACATGCTGCCGATGGTCCTCGGCCTGCTGCTCTCCTCCACCGCCTCGGGCCAGATCGTCAGCCGCACCGGACGGTGGAAGGTCTTCCCCATCGTCGGCACCGCCATCACGGCGGTCGGCCTGCTGCTCCTGCACCAGCTGCACCGCACCAGCTCCACCTGGGAGATGAGCGCCTACTTCTTCGTCTTCGGCGTCGGCCTCGGCCTGGTCATGCAGGTACTGGTGCTGGCGGTACAGAACTCGGTCGGTTACGCCGACCTCGGCGTCGCCACCTCCGGCGCGACCTTCTTCCGCTCCATCGGCGCCTCCTTCGGCGTGGCCATCTTTGGCACGATCTTCACCAACCGGCTCGACGAGAAGCTCGTCTCCGCCCTCGCCGGTGTCCGGCTGCCGCCCGGCACGGCGGCAGCGCTGAAGGGCGACCCGCGGGCCATCGCCACCCTGCCCCCGGCGCTGCGGCCCCGGGTCCTGGACGCCTACGCGACCTCCATCACCGACGTCTTCCTCTACGCCGTCCCCGTCGTGCTGCTCGCCTTCCTCGTCGCCTGGTTCCTGAAGGAGGACAAGCTCCGCGGCTCGGTGACCGCCCCCGACGTGACGGAGACCCTCGCCTCCAACCCGGTCCAGCGCTCCTCGCACGACGAGGTGGCCCGGGCGCTGTCGGTCCTCGGCACCCGGGAGGGCCGCCGGCACGTCTACGAGAACATCACCGAGAAGGCGGGCTTCGACCTGCTGCCCGCCGCCAGCTGGCTGCTGCTGCGGATGAAGAAGTACGGCTCGGTCGAGCCGGCGATGCTCGCGGAACGCACCAGCGTGCCGCTCAAGGCCATCACCGACGCCGCCCGCCAGGTCGAGGAGCGCGGGCTCGCCGTCCGGGAGGGGATGCCGCTGGTCCTGACCGGGCCCGGGCACGCTGCGGCCGTACGACTGGCCGACGCGCGCCAGGAGTCGCTCGCCGAACTCCTCGGGGACTGGTGGGGCCCGGAGCGGCCCACCGACCTGATCAAACTGGTCGGCGAGCTCAACGCCGAGCTGTGCGGCTCCGACGCGGAGGAGCCCTACGACAGGCAGCCGCGCCGGGACCACGACGCCCGCTGACCCGGGCGCCGGCCTCCCCCTCAGGGGCGCTGCTTGCCGAACCAGTGCTCGGCGTACGGGCTGTCGTTGTACGCGGGTATCTCGTCGTACCCGTGCTTCGCGTACAGCCCGCGGGCTTCCACCAGGTCGGATCGGGTGTCCAGGATGACCCGCCGCGCGCCGAGGGACCATGCCAGGTCCTCCAGGGCCGCGATGACCGCCGCGCCGCCGCCCGTGCCCCGGGTGCGGGGGTCGACGTACACCCGTGTCAGCTCGGCGGTCTCCGGGCCCAGCAGTCGCAGGCCCCCGCAGGCCAGCGCCTCGCCGCCCAGTCGCCCGACGAGGAACTCTCCCGTGGGCGCGACGAGGTCGTCGTCCGGGAAGTCCACCGTCAGGCCCTCGTCGATCTCGGCCTCGGTCATCGTGCGGTGGTAGTACCGCCCGGCCACTTCCGCGTAGTACGCGCGGCGCAGGACGACCGAGTCGGGGTCCGTGTACGGCTCCGGACGCACCGACCAGTTCTGTCCGCCACCGCTCTTCGTGCTCTCCATGGCGTCATTCTCGGGTCCGCGGGCGCCGCGCCGCATGGAATATCCACACCGCCGGGCCGATGATAGGAAAAAGGGCAATTCCCCCTCTCTCCCCTCACCAAAGGGCGTGAACGCCATGTCGGAGCACCCCGACTGCGCATTGGTCCGCCGCGGCTACGAAGCCTTCGGCGCGGGCGACATGGAGACGCTGGCCACACTGATGACGGCCGACGTCATCCACCACGTCCCCGGCAGCAGTCCGCTGTCCGGGCACCACAAGGGCCGGGAAGCCGTCCTCGACCACTACCGGCGGCTCGGCGCCGAGACCAACGGCACCCTGCGGGTGGACCTGGACGCGGTCTTCCCCGACGGCCGCGGGCACGTGATGGCGGTCCACCACTCGCGCGCCGACCGCGGCGACCGCGGCATCGAGATGCGCGGAGGGCTCTTCTTCACCCTCGTCGGCCACAAGATCACCGACATCGACGAGTGCGTCGCCGACATCGACGAGTCCGACGCCTTCTGGAGCTGAGCGGCCCCGCGCCCCCCGGCCGGGGAGCGAAGCCCCTGGCCGGAGGCCGCTGCAGAGCCCCCGCCCCCCAGCCCTCAGCCCTGCTTCGGCGCCGTCTGCTGTACGACCTCGAACGACCACACCTGGGACCCCGTCGCCGCCGGCTTCGGCCGCTCCCCGCCGCCCTGGTGCGCCGCCTTCATCGGCCCTTCCATCCACGCCTGGAAGTCGGCCTCCGAACGCCACCGGGTGTACACGAGGTACTGATCCGTCCCCTCGACGGGACGCAGCAGCTCGAACCACTCGAACCCGTCCGAGTTCTCCACGGCGCCTGCCCGCGAGGCGAACCGCTGCTCCAGTACCTCGCGCTGCTCCGCGGGCACGGACAGTGCGTTGATCTTCACGATGCTCATGCCCGCCATCCTAGGTATCCCACGCGGGATATCGTCGTCCCGGGTAATTCATCGCGGCAGCCAGGCGAAGTCACGGTTGCAGTCAACAAGGGCGGGAGGCCGGCGGGGCGTGGCCAACGCGGCGGAGCACAGCGGTGTCAACGGACATGCCGGAGTCATAGGCGGTGGTGGGAGCGGTGGCAGGCTGGGGGCCGCGCGCCTCCTGCTGTGGGCGCTGGCGGCCCTCCTGGCCGTCAGACAGGCGTCCGCCGTGCTGCGCGTGCCGCCCGGCGAATGGCTCACCGGGCTCTATCTGCCCGGTCTGCCCGGCTCTCTCTACGACACCGGGCAGTTCACCGGGACCCCCTTCGCGGGTCTGGTCCTCAAGCCGCTGGTCGGATTCGCCGACCAGTCGCTGGAGCTCGCCTGGACCTGCGTGACCCTGCTCTTCGTCGCCGCCATCGGGCTGGTGGCCGCGCGGGGCCTGGCCGATCCGGTGCCCCGGCGCACCGCGCTGCTGGCCGCGCCCGTGCTGGTCGCCCTGATGATGGTCTCGCTGCCCGTCCGCGAGGCCGCCTCCCCGGGGCAGACCGCCGTGCTGCCGGTGCTGCTGGTGCTGCTCGCCTTCTTCCGGGTGCCCGGTGAACGTCCGGCGGGCTTCCTGATGGGCCTCGCCGCCGCCCTCCAGCCCGCCCTGCTGCTCTTCGCGCCGCTGCTGTGGCTCACCGGCCGCCGCGGCGCCGCGCGCACCGTCGCGACCACCTTCGCCGCCTGCACGCTGCTGTCCTGGGCCGCGCTCCCGCACGACTCCTGGACGTACTGGATCCGGCACCTCGCGGGGACCGGGCTCGGCGGCAGCCCCGGCGGGCTCGCCCACCAGTCCGTCCACGGCGCGCTGCTGCGGCTCGGCCTGTCGGGGCCGACCGAGATCCTGCTGTACGTCGCCCTCGCGGCCGGGATCGCCTGGCTCGGCATGCGCCGCGCCGCCCGCTACGCCCGCGACGGGCAGCTGCTGCTCGCCGTCGCCGTCACCGGCTGCGTCGCGGTCGCCGTGTCGCCGACCGGCTGGCGCCACCAGCTGCTGTGGGTGCTGCTCGCGGTGGCGGGCAAGGTGGGCAAGCGGGCCGCGGACCGGGCGGTGTGGCCGGTCGCGGTGATCCTCGCCATGACCCTGCCCAGCGCGATGCTGCTGCCGAACCTGGCCGCGCTGGCGCCCGTACGGGACAACGTGCCGCTGCTGGCGGCCCTCGCCGCGGCCTGCGCGGTGCCGTTCCTGCCGCGCACCTCGCCGTACTGGCGCGACCCCGTGCCCACCGCCTACGCCCGGCCCGCCGCCGCGCGCTGGTCGCGCATCCCGCTGCTGCCGTTCTGGCGGCGCGTCCTGGCCCGGCCCAACCTGCTGCTGGAACTCCTGCTGATACGGGTCGGGTACTCGCTCTACTCGCACATCCGCGCCGCCGCGCCCACCAGCCGCTCGCTCGCCGAGGGCAACGGCGCCCAGATCCTGTCCATCGAACGGGCCCTGGGCATCGACATCGAGCACGCCGTGAACCACGGGGTGGTCGGGGTGCGCTGGCTGGAGGCGTTCTTCAACTTCTACTACACGTCATTCCACTTCGTGGTGCCGCTGACCATCCTGGCCGTCCTGTACTGGCGCCGTCCCGCCGACTACCGGTGGGCCAGGGCCTCGCTGGGGCTGGCGACCGTCCTGGCCCTCTTCGGCTTCTGGCTGTACCCGCTGGCGCCACCGCGGCTGATGCCCGACCTGGGGTTCATCGACACCGTGCACGGCGTGCAGGACCTGGCGCACCCGCAGTACGGGGCCATGACCGCGATCTCCAACCAGTACGCGGCGATGCCCTCGCTGCACTTCGGCTGGTCGCTGTGGTGCGGCGTCGTGATCGTCGTGCTCGCGCCGAAGGGGTGGCAGAAGCTGCTCGGGGCGCTGCATCCGGTGATCACGGTGTGCGCGATCGTCGCCACGGCCAACCACTGGGTGCTGGACGCGGTGGGCGGTGCGGTGGTCGTGGGGGCCGGGTTCGGGCTCGTGTACGTGCTTTCGGGGGCGCGGGGGGCGGCCGTGCCTTTGGGAGTGGCGGGGGGTGCCGGGGCCGTGCCGGGGCCGCGGGTGCCGGAGCGGGTGGCTGGGGCCGGGGCCGGGGAGCGGAGCCGGGCCTGAGGTCCGGCTCCGGCTCCGGGGCGCGTCCTTGCGCGGCGGGCGGGCCCGGCTGTGCCCTCAAGCGCCGGGCGGGCTGGATTTGCCGGGCCGGCGGCCTGCTGGGGAGGCCGGGTGCCGGTTGTTGTCGCCTCCGGCGGGCCCTCAAACGCCGGGCAGGCTGAATTGCCCTCAAGCGCCGGGCGGGCTGGATTTGCCGGGCGGGCTGGATTGCCCTCAAGCGCCCGGCGGGCTGGGTTTGCCGGGCGGGCTGAATGTGCTCCTCGGCAGAGGCCTTGGGGCCCCTGCCGGGCTGGGTGGGGTCAGGGGTGGGTTACGCGGAGTTCCTTGATGCCGTTGAGCCAGGCGGCTCGTAGGCGGCGGGGGTGGGGGCCGGCCAGGCGGAGGTCCGGGAGGGTGTCGGCCAGGGCGTTGAAGATCAGGTCGATCTCCATGATGGCCAGGGACTTGCCCAGGCAGAAGTGCGGGCCGCCGCCGAAGCCGAGGTGCGGGTTCGGGTCGCGGGTGATGTCGAAGGCGTCCGGGTCCTCGAAGACCTCGGGGTCGTGGTTGGCGGAGGAGTAGAACAGCCCCACCCGGTCGCCCGCCGAGATCTTCTGGCCGCCCAGTTCGGTGTCCTGGGTGGCGGTGCGCTGGAAGGACACCACCGGGGTGGCCCAGCGCACGATCTCCTCGGCCGCCGTCGAGGGCCGGGTCGCCTTGTACAGCTCCCACTGCTCGGGGTGGGTGAGGAAGGCGTGCATGCCGTGGCTGATGGCGTTGCGCGTGGTCTCGTTGCCCGCCACCGCGAGCAGCAGCACGAAGAAGCCGAACTCGTCCGAGCCCAGGTTGCCCTGGCCCTCGGCGGCGACGAGCTGGGTGACGATGTCCTTGGCCGGGCACTCCTTGCGCGCGGCGGAGAGGTTCATGGCGTAGCCGATGAGTTCCATCGCCGCCGTGGAGCCGACCTCCTCGGTGATCGCGTACTCGGGGTCGTCGTAGGCGATCATCTTGTTCGACCAGTCGAAGATCCGCGCGCGGTCCTCCTGCGGTACGCCGATCAGCTCGGCGATGGCCTGGAGCGGCAGTTCGCAGGCGACCTGGGTGACGAAGTCGAAGCTCCCGTCCGCCGAGGCGCCCGCCGCCGCGGCCGCTTCCTCGGCGATCTTCGAGGCCCGGGCGCGCAGGGCCGCCTCCAGGCCGCGGATCGCGCGCGGGGTGAAGCCGCGCTGCACGATCTGGCGGACCCGGGTGTGTTCCGGCGGATCCATGTTCAGCATGATCAGGCGCTGGGCATCGATCTGTTCGCGCTGGATGTGCTCGTTGAAGCGGATGATCGCGGTGTTGGTGGTGGAGGAGAACAACTCCGGGTGCGTGGAAACGTACTTGACGTCCGCATGCCGGGTGACGACCCAGTAGCCCTCGTCGTCGAAGCCGGTGATGCCCCGGGGCTGCGGGCACCACCACACCGGAGCGGTCTGCCGGAGCTGGGCGAATTCCGGCAGCGGGACGCGGTCTTGGAGCAGATCGGGGTCGGTGGCGTCGAAGCCGTCGGGCAGCGCGGGGCAGGACATTCGGCAACTCCAAGGTCTGACGGCCCATCAGAAGTTGGCTCGAAGGTAGTAACGAGTTCTACAAGTGACAAGGGTCGGCGCGGCAACTGTTGCGTGTGGAATCCGTGCAAGGCGTGTGCAAGACCCTTGCGTGCGGGGCCCACAGGTCATAAAACTGCCAGAGAACTAGAACGCGTACTAGTTCAGGCGCGCCGCCGGGACGGCCGCCGCTGTGAAGGAGAGGACGAGCTCATGGCCGCGGAACCCGTCATCGTCGAAGCCGTACGCACGCCCATCGGCAAGCGGGGAGGCGCGCTCGCCAACCTCCACCCCGCCTACCTGCTGGGTGAGACCTACCGCGAGCTGCTCGCCCGTACGGGGATCCAGCCCGACTGCGTCGAGCAGATCGTCGGCGGCACCGTCACCCACGCCGGTGAGCAGTCGATGAACCCCGCCCGCAACGCCTGGCTCGCGATGGGCCTGCCGTATGAGACCGCCGCGACCACCGTGGACTGCCAGTGCGGCAGCTCGCAGCAGGCCAACCACATGGTCGCCAACATGATCTCCGGCGGGGTCATGGACATCGGCATCGCCTGCGGCGTCGAGGCCATGAGCCGGGTGCCGCTCGGCTCCGGTTCCAAGCACGGCCCGGGCAAGCCCTTCCCGGACGAGTGGAACGTCGACCTCCCCAACCAGTTCGAGGCGGCCGAGCGGATCGCCCGCCACCGCGGACTCACCCGCGAGGACGTCGACCGCCTGGGCGTCCTCTCCCAGGAAAGGGCCCGCGCCGCCTGGGCCGAGGAGCGCTTCAAGCGCGAGACCTTCGCCGTCCAGGTGCCGACCACCGAGGACGAACAGGCCGCCGGGCAGGGCATGTGGCGCCTGGTCGACCGGGACGAGGGCCTGCGCGACACCAGCATGGAGGCGCTGGCCCGGCTCAAGCCGGTCATGCCGACCGCCGTGCACACGGCGGGGAACTCCTCGCAGATATCCGACGGCGCCTGCGCCGTGATGTGGGCCTCGCGCAAGATGGCCCGCGCGCTCAAGCTCAAGCCGCGCGCCCGGATCGTCGCCCAGACCCTGGTCGGCGCCGACCCGCACTACCACCTGGACGGCCCGATCGACGCGACCCGGGCGGTCCTCGGCAAGGCCGGGATGTCGCTGAAGGACATCGACCTCGTCGAGATCAACGAGGCCTTCGCCTCGGTGGTGCTCAGCTGGGGGCGGGTCTTCGGCCAGGACATGGAGAAGGTCAACGTCAACGGCGGGGCGATCGCGCTCGGCCACCCGGTCGGAGCGACCGGCGCCCGCCTGATCACCACCGCGCTGCACGAGCTGGAGCGCCGCGACAAGGAATTCGCGCTGATCACGATGTGTGCGGGCGGCGCCCTCGCCACCGGCACGATCATCCAGCGCCTCTGAGCCCCGTGGGCTTCGCGCCCCCGTGGGATGGGAAACAGAAGGCCCCGGCGGCCGGACCTGGGGAGGTCGGCCGTCGGGGCCTTCGCACGCGCCGGGGCGGCGCGCGGTGCTGCGCTGCGCTGCCTGTGCCGGCTTAGTACCAGTGGTGGCTGGACCAGAAGTTCCACGCGCCCACGGGGCTGCCGTAGCGGGAGTTCATGTAGTCCAGGCCCCACTTGATCTGGGTGGCCGGGTTGGTCTTCCAGTCCGAGCCCGCCGAGGCCATCTTCGAGGCCGGCAGGGCCTGGACCAGGCCGTACGCGCCGGAAGAGGAGTTCGTGGCCGTGTGGTCCCAGCCGCTCTCGCGGGAGACGATCTTGGCGAACGCCGCGTACTGGGCCGGGTCCTTGATCATCTGCTGCGCGATGGACTTCGCGTCCATCGGGGCCGCCTGAGCGGGAACCGCGGCGAGCATGGAACCGGCCACGCCCAGGGCGAGCACGGAACCGGCGAAGGTCTTCTTGGAGGCGGCGATGCGGCGGATGACGGCGTTGGACACGGAAAACCTTCCGTAGGGAACGGGGGACGGTCGCTCGCACGCCGAAGCGTGCGGGAGCCACTCACGCGGAGGTGGGGGGTTCGTCGGCGGGGGGTGAAGCACCCCTGCCGCCTTGGCGACATCACCAGTTAGCCAGGCCGCCGAGGGCCTGGCAACGCCCGCTCTTACTAGCCGCCATCGCAGCCGGGGGTCCACGGCCCCTATCCGGGAAGGGCGGGATCGGGGCAGGTCGGAGGCGGTTTGAGGGGGCGGGTAGGGACGGCGCCAGGGCTACTATTCCGGGCCGTATGTGACCGAGGTCCTGTGGGGCGGGTCACCGCTCCAGGGCCCGGATCTCACGCTCTGTGGTCGCCCGTATCCCTTTGAGGTGTGTGTCCCAGCGCACTTTCGGCCCCGGAATCGAAGGAAACGGGCGCATCGAAGGCAGCTTTCCTCGTCGCCCGGCGCAGCGCCTTCAGCAGGGTGGCCCCCAGCGTCATGGTCAGTACGACGGTCAGCGCGGCCCGGCCCAGGTCCCAGCCCAGCGAGGTGGCCAGGCAGTACGCGAGGAACCGCGCGAGGTTCGCGCCCACCGGGTCGCCGGGGTGGAAGGAGACCCCCTGGCCCATGCCCTGAAGGATCACCCAGCCTTGGAGGTTCATGATCGTGCCGTACGCGAACGCCCCCGCGAACCCGTACGCCGACAGCATCACCAGCTCCGCCCGCCCCCGGATCCGCTCCGGACCCGGAAGCAGCCCGGCGCCCAGCGAGAACCAGCCCAGCGCCAGCATCTGGAACGGCATCCACGGCCCCACCCCGCCCGTGAGCAGCGCGGACGCGAACATGGTCACCGAGCCCAGGACGAAGCCGAAGCCCGGCCCGAGGACCCGGCCGCTCAGCACCATCAGGAAGAACATCGGCTCCAGGCCGGCCGTCCCCGCGCCCAGGGGCCTGAGCGCGGCCCCCACCGCGGCCAGCACGCCGAGCATGGCCACCGCCTTCGCGTCCATGCCGCTGTCGGCGATCGTCGCCACCACGACGGCGACCAGCAGCGGGAGCAGCGCGGCGAACAGCCACGGTGCGTCCTGGGAGTGCGCCAGCCCGGAGCCGCGGTCCGCGAGCAGCGGCCAGCCGAAGGCGGCGATGCCGACGAGGGTGACGAGGACCAGGGCGGCGGCGCCGCGGGGGCCGATGCGGACGGGGCGGCCGTTCACGGGGCGGTCCCGGGGGTCTCCTGGGCGGCCAGGGCCGCGGCGACCTGGGAGACCGTGAGCCAGCGGGCCGGGGCCAGGATCTTCGCGACCTGCGGGGCGAAGGCGGGGGAGGAGACGACCACCTCGGCCGTCGGCCCGTCCGCGACGATCTCGCCGCCGGCCAGGATCACGACGCGGTGGGCCAGCTCGGCGGCCAGTTCCACGTCGTGGGTGGCCAGGACGATCGCGTGGCCGCGGGCGGCGAGGTCCCGCAGGATGCCTACCAGGCGGGCCTTCGCGGCGTAGTCCAGGCCGCGGGTCGGTTCGTCCAGGAGCAGCAGGGCGGGCCGGCCGGTCAGCACGAGGGACAGGGCGAGGGCCAGGCGCTGGCCCTCGGACAGGTCGCGGGGGTGCGTGTCGTCGGGGACGTCCGGCAGCAGGGCCGACACGAGGGCGCGGCAGGTGCCGGGGGGCGCCCCGGCGTCGGCGTCGGCCGCCTCGCACTCGGCGCGCACCGTGTCGGCGTACAGGAGGTCCCGGGGGTCCTGCGGTACGAGGCCGACGCGGCGGACCATGTCCGCGGGCGGGGTGCGGTGCGGGGGGACGCCGCCTACGTGGAGGTGGCCGGAGGTGGGTTCCAGCATGCCGACGAGGGTGGCCAGGAGGGTGGACTTGCCGGCGCCGTTGCGGCCCATGAGGGCGACGGTCTCGCCGGGGGCGAGGGTGAGGGTGATGTCGTGGAGGACGTCCTGGCCTTGGCGTCTGAGGGTGAGGTGGGTGGCGGTTGCGGGGGCGGGGGTTCCGGGGGCGGTGGCTTCGCCGGACCCGGTTCCGGTGGTCCGGCGGCGCAGGCCGCGCAGCCCCTGACCCCTCTTCCGGGCTGCCGCCCGGGCCCGCGGATTGTTCGCCGGTGCGGCTTCCTGTGCCTCCGGCGGCGCCTCAAACGCCGGCGGGGCTGGATTTTGGTGCGGGTCGCTTGTCGGCGGGGCTGGGTTTGGGTGCGGTGCGTGGGCCGGTGCGGCTTGCTGTGCCTCCGGCGGCGCCTCAAACGCCGGCGGGGCTGGAGTTGGCGGCGCCTCAATCGCTGGCGGGGCTGGGTTTTGGCGGGGCCTGGCCTCGAACGCCGGCGGGGCTGGATCTTGGTTTTCAGCCTGCCCGGCGTTTGAGGGCCCGCCGGGGGCCGACGTGTTGGAGAGGCGGGTGCGGAGGGGGGTGGATTGGCGGCGGGCGTCGCGGATGGAGAGGGGGAGGGGGGACCAGTGGGCCAGGCGGCCCAGGGCGACCACCGGGGGGTGGACCGGGGAGACGGCCATGACGGCGGGCGGGGGGCCGAGGACGGGGGCCGCGCCCGGGGACGGGAGCAGGAGGACCTGGTCGGCGTACTGGACCACCCGCTCCAGGCGGTGCTCCGCCATCAGGACCGTCGTGCCCAGGTCGTGCACCAGCCGCTGGAGCACCGCCAGCACCTCCTCCGCCGCCGCCGGGTCCAGCGCGGACGTCGGCTCGTCGAGGACGAGGACCCTGGGGTGCGGGGTGAGGACCGAGCCGATGGCGACGCGCTGCTGCTGGCCACCGGACAGCGTGGCGATGGGCCGGTCGCGCAGTTCGTTCAGGCCGAGAAGGTCCAGCGTCTCCTCCACCCGGCGCCGCATCACCGCGGGCGCGAGGCCAAGGGACTCCATGCCGTAGGCCAGCTCGTCCTCGACCACGTCGGTGACGAAGTGCGCCAGCGGGTCCTGGCCGACCGTGCCGACGACATCGGCCAGTTCGCGCGGCTTGTGGGTACGGGTGTCGCGCCCCGCGACCGTGACCCGGCCGCTCAGGGTGCCTCCGGTGAAGTGCGGGACCAGTCCGGAGACCGCGCCCAGGAGCGTGGACTTGCCGACGCCCGACGGGCCTACCAGGAGGGTCAGTTCGCCCTCGGGGAGGGTGAAGTCGGCGTTCCGCAGCGACGGTTCGGTGCGGCCGTCGTAGGTGACGGAGACCTGTTCGAAACGGATCACGACTACCCCTCCTTCGGGGGGACGGGCGCCACGAAGGCGGGGAGCAGACCGATCAGCACCGCCGCCGCGGGCCACAGCGGCAGGCCGGGCGCGACGAGCGGGATCACGCCCGGCGTCAGCCCGCCGGGGTCGAGGGACGCGGCGCGGATCATCAGCGCCGCGACGGCCGCACCGGACCCGGACACGAGCCAGGCGCGCGCTCCCCACCGGTCGGGCCGGTAGCGGGTGCGGACGCTGCGCCGGCCGCCCAGGCGCAGGCCCGCCAGGGCCAGCGCGATGCCGATGCCGAGGACCGGGAGCCCGTAGCGGGCGCCTTCGGCGGCGAGGAGTCCGTAGGTACCGGCGCAGACGCCGAGGAGTCCGCCGAGGGTGAGGGCGTTGGTGGTGTGCCGGACGGCGGGCGGCACCGCGGCGGTACGGCCGTAGCCGCGCGCGTCCATCGAGGCGGCCACGGCCACCGAGCGTTCCAGGGCGCCTTCGAGGACCGGCAGGCCGATCTGGAGGATCGCCCGGATCCCGCCGGTGGGGCGCCCGCGCAGCCGGCGGGCGGTCCGCAGCCGGACCACGTCGGCGACCATGTTCGGCGCGAAGGTCATCGCGACGACGACGGCCACGCCCACCTCGTACAGCGCGGCGGGCAGCGATTTCAGCAGCCGGGCCGGATTGGCCAGGGCGTTCGCCGCGCCGACGCAGACGAGGAGGGCGGCGAGCTTGGCGCCGTCGTAGAAGGCGAAGACCAGCTGTTCGGCGGTGACCTTCCCGCCGAAGCGGATGCCCTGGGCCCAGGCCGGCAGCGGCACCTCGGGCAGCGTGAAGAGAGTGTGCGAGCCGGGCACGGGCGAGCCCAGGAGCATGGAGAAGACCAGCCGCAGGCCGATGACGACCAGCCCGAGCTTGATGAAGGCGCCATAGGACCGGGCCCAGGGAGCGGCGGTCCGGCGGGCCGCGACGACGTAACCGGCGACGCCGACGATCAGCCCTAGCAGCAGCGGATTGGTGGTCCGGGAAGCGGCCGTGGCCAGCCCGAGCGCCCAGAGCCACCACGCGCCGGCGTGCAGCGCGTTGCGGCGCACGGCCGCCGGAGCCGCCCACCGCTCGCGCCGCCGGGCCCGGACGTACGGCGTCCGCGCGGGGTGGGTCACCGGGCGCGGCGGCGGGACTGCCAGACGGCGGCCGCGGCCAGCACGAGCACGGCCGCGACGCCCGCCACGAGGCCCACGGAGGGACCGCCCCCACCGTCGGCGGCCGGGGCGGCAGCCGGCGCGGAAGCAGAAGCGGAATCGGAATCCGACGGCTCGGACCCGGTCGTGGAGACCTGGTCGCCACAGCCCTGCTTCGGGTAACCGGAGATCGCGCACAGCAGCGCCGAACTGTTGTACCGCAGCGGCTTCGCCACCGCCGCCAGCGCGTCGGCGGCCGTCGCGTCCGGAGCCACCACGGCGCACGCCGTACGGGGCGCGGCCTGCGGCGGGGTCTCGCCGGACGGGGCGTCCGCCGGGACGCCGAAGTCGACGACCACGGCCACCCGCTTGCGGCCCTCGACAGGTGCGGTGCCGGAGCAGACCGCCGCGAAGTCGGCAGCCGCGCGCGGCTTCGCCGACTGGTCCGCAGCGTCCTGGCTGACCGCGAAGCGGAATCCCTGGACCGAGCCGTCCTCGGGCCGGACCAGGGAGGCGCCCTGGGTCGCGTACGTCCAGGAGCCGCCCGTACCGTCCCAGAAGGACCAGTAGCGGTAACCGGCCGCCAGCGCGGGCGCGGCGCCCAGCAGCGTCAGCGCCATGCCGAGGGCCAGGACGAGGCCCACCGGCAGCGTCAGCCGGCGGGCCGGCGGTACGGTGCGGCCCCGGATCACGGCTGCTGCTTCTTCTTGCGGCCGCTCAGCAGGAAGCCGATGCCGACGCCGGCGGCTGCGCCCGCGCCGATGATCCACCAGACGTTCCCGTTGGAGGAGTCCGAGGAGTCCGAGGACTTCGCGGCGCCGGGCGACGCGGAGCCCTTCGGGTTCGCGGCCGCGTCCACCGGGCCGGTCGCGTTCAGCGCGGCCACCAGGTCGGCGCCGCCGAAGGACTTCGGGTCGGTGCCCGTCGCGCGCGCGGTCAGGACCAGCGTGGCGAGGGCGGCCGGGTTGCCCTTGGACCAGGCGGCCGTGTTGCCCTTCAGCCACTCCAGCGCGCCCGCGGCGGACTGCTTGTGCCCGGCGGCCGCCAGCGCGATCACCGCGTCGGCGGTGTTGCCGACGTCCGGGGTGACCGTCTCGGCGCCCGGGGTCTTCGCGGTCAGGTGACCGTCCTTCTTGAGGGCCTCGGCCAGGTAACCGGCCGCGCCCTGGGCGGCGGCCGCCGGGTCCGCGGCTCCCGCCGGGCACGCCAGGGCCGCGGCGGGGGTGTCGGTGGCGGCCGGGGTCACGCCGGGGCCGGTGCCGAGGGCGGCGAGGACCGCCGCGGCCGAGGCGTCGGCGTTCGCGGGGAGGGTGCCCGCCTGCGCCTGGTAGCCGAAGGCGCCGCGGTCGGCGGCGGGCTCGGCCGCGCAGCCCAGCTGGAAGGAGAGCAGGCCGTCGTACGCCGACTTGCCCGCCTTCGACTTCACCTCGGCCGGCTTCTCCCCGGCCACGGCCAGCGAGCTGATCACGACGGCGGTGGAACTGCCCTCGCTCGGGCTGCCCGGGTTGTAGGACCAGCCGCCGTCCTCGTTCTGTACGGACTTCAGCCAGTCGGCGCCCTTCTTGACGGCCGCGTCATGGCCGCCCAGCGCCTTGAGGGCCTGCACCGCGACGGCGGTGGCGTTGGTGTCGAGCACGGTCTTGGCGTCGCAGGGCGCGCCGGAGTCGGCGCGGAAGGCGGCGAAGGCGCCGTCGGCGCACTGCTGGCCGGCCAGCCACTGGACGGCCTGCGGCGCGGGGGACACGCCGACCGCGTGCTGGGCGAGCAGGGCGAAGGACTGGCGCCACACACCGTCGTACGTCGGGTCCTCCTTGCCGAACAGGCCGGAGGGGATCACGGGAGCCGGTGAGGGCGACGGGGCGGCGAGGGCGGCGGGAGCGGCACCGGCGCAGAGCACGGCGGTGGCGGCGAGCGCGGCGGCGCTACGGCGGACGTTCATGGCGGGGCGGGTGCCTCTCCTGCTGGGGAGCGGGAGACGGGCACGGGGAGTACCGGGCTCCGGCTCCGTTTACCTCGACGGTGCCGGCCACCGGAGGACCCGGCGGCACGAGCCGCGCACCTCCGCTACGGGGCAATCCGGCTCCCCGCCCGGCGGTGCCGGAGGCGGGACACGGTTGCGGGTCAGCGCCGGATTCACACCGGCTTCCCCCCGTACGGAAGTGTTGACGACCTGCTCACTCTACCGGCCCGCCGTCCGCGCACCGGGGGGCGGCGGCCCGTAGCACCCCTTACCGGCCGGCTCCGGTTCCGGCGGAGGCGCGCCTTCCGCGCGTGTTCCGGCCGGTCTGCCCCGGCCCCTGCCCCGCCTCGTGCCCCGTCCCCGCTCGCGGTCACAGCGCCCGGTACGTCACCGGATCGCTGCCCGGGACTGCCTCGGCGCGGCCCTGCTTCACCAGCCGCCGCAGGTGCGCCTCCGCTTCCGACACGGCGATGGTGCGGGAGCCGTACGGGATCTGCGCCCAGGGGCGGTTCCACTCCATCCGCTCGGCCAGCTCCCAGGGGGTCAGCGGCCGCGCGAGCAGCTCCCACAGGCCCACGAGGCGCTCCTCGTGGTGGGCGAGCAGCTCGCGCACCCGGGCCGGGGCGTCGGTGAAGGCGTGCTGATGGGCGGGGAGCACCTCGGCGGGGTCGAGGCGGCCGATGCGTTCGAGGGAGTCCAGGTAGTCGCCGAGGGGGTCGGTGGCCATCAGGTCCTCGGGGGCCTCGTACAGCCCGATGTGGGGGGAGATGCCGGGCAGCAGGTGGTCGCCGGAGAAGAGGCGGCCGTTCCCGGGCAGGCGGGCGGGGTGCTCCTCCTCCAGGTGCAGGCAGACGTGGCCGGGCGTGTGGCCGGGGGTCCAGATCGCCCGGAGCCTGCGCCCGGCCAGCGGCAGCAGCTCGCCGGGGACGATCTCGCGGTCCGGGACCGCCGCGTGCATGCCGGGCAGGGGGCGCGCGCGGCCGCTCTCGCGGGCGGCGCGCAGCGGGGCGAGGTGCGCCTCGGGGGCGCCCGCGGCGAGGAGCTTCTCGCGCATGTAGTCGAGCCAGACGGCGGGGTCGGAGCCGCGGGTGCGCACGACGACCTCGGTGTCGGCGGCGTGCATCGCGATCCAGGCGCCGGAAGCCTCCCGGACCCGGCCGGAGAGGCCGTGGTGGTCGGGGTGGTGGTGGGTGATGACCACGCCGTGGACCTCGGCGACGGGGATGCCGAGTGCGCCGAGCCCGGCGACGAGCGTGTCCCAGGAGTCCGGGTCGTCCCAGCCGGTGTCGACGAGGACGGGGCCGCGGCCGGTCTCCACGACGTGGACGAGGGTGTGGCCGAGCGGGTTGTCGGGGATGGGGACCTTGATCCCCCATACGCCGCCGCCGTGATCGGTGACGCCGGGCGACTCGGATGCGGCTGCTGACATGTGGTGGCCCCCAGGGTAACGAGAACTTGTTGCAGTAGTAGCCCAAGTCGACCATCTTCGGGGCTTCCTGACCAGTCGTCGGCTACGTCGTAGCTCGCTCCGGGCTCTTCGGACGGCGTTCTGTCTGCGCCGTGGACTCCTGGAACTAGAACTGGTATCAGTTCTGGCATCCGGTTCGGAACCGCAGGAGGCATCAGCCATGACCGAGCTCGTGGAACACGGAAAGCTGTTCATCGGCGGCGAGTGGACCGATCCGCTGGGCAGCGACACCATCGACGTCGTCTCGCCCCACACCGAGCAGGTCATCGGCCGCGTCCCGCACGCCTCCCGGGCGGACGTCGACCGCGCCGTCTCCGTCGCCCGCAAGGCCTTCGACGAAGGGCCCTGGCCCCGGATGTCGCTGGACGAGCGGATCGAGGTCGTGGCCCGGATCAAGGACGCGATCGCCGTGCGGCACGAGGAGATCGCCCGCTCGATCAGCTCGCAGAACGGCTCTCCGTACTCCTGGAGCGTCCTCGCCCAGGCGCTCGGCCCGATGATGGTCTACGACGCCGCCATCACGGTCGCCCGCGCCTTCCCGTACGAGGAGCACCGGCAGGGAGCGCTCAGCCCGATCATGGTCCGGCGCGAGCCGGTGGGCGTGGTCGCGGCGGTGATCCCCTGGAACGTCCCGCAGTTCGTGGCCGCCGCCAAGCTGGCGCCCGCGCTGCTGAGCGGCTGCACCGTCATCCTCAAGCCCTCGCCGGAGGCCCCGCTCGACTCGTACATCCTCGCCGACATCGCCCGCGGGGCCGGGCTGCCGGAGGGCGTGCTGTCGATCCTGCCGGCCGACCGAGAGGTCAGCGAGTACCTGGTCGGGCACCCGGGCATCGACAAGGTGTCCTTCACCGGTTCCGTCGGGGCGGGCCGGCGCGTCATGGAGGTCGCCTCCCGCAACCTCACCCGGGTCACGCTGGAACTCGGCGGCAAGTCCGCCGCCGTGATCCTGCCGGACGCCGACCTGGAGAGCGCCATCGCCGGGATCGTCCCGGCCGCCTGGATGAACAACGGGCAGGCGTGCGTGGCCCAGACCCGCGTACTGGCCCCGCGCGCCCGCTACGACGAGATCGCCGAGGCGCTCGCGGCCGCGGCCGGAGCCCTGGTGGTCGGCGACCCGCTGGACCCGGCGACCCAGCTCGGCCCGCTGGTGGCCCAGCGGCAGCAGCAGCGCTCCCTGGACTACATCAAGCTGGGTCAGGAGGAGGGCGCCAAGATCCTTACCGGCGGCGGGCGCCCGGCGGGCATGGAACGGGGCTGGTACGTCGAGCCGACGCTCTTCGGGGACGTCGACAACTCGATGCGGATCGCCCAGGAGGAGATCTTCGGTCCGGTCGTCTGCCTGATCCCGTACGGCGACGAGGCCGACGCGGTACGGATCGCCAACGACTCGGAGTTCGGGCTGAGCGGCAGCGTCTGGACCGGTGATGTCGAGCACGGCATCGACTTCGGCCGGCAGATTCGGACCGGCGTCTTCAACGTGAACACCTTCAGCCTGGACATGCTCGGCCCCTTCGGCGGCTACAAGAACAGCGGCCTGGGCCGCGAGTTCGGCCCGGAGGGCCTGAGCGAGTACCTGGAGGCGAAGATGATCTGCCTGCCGGGTGGGTACCAGCCGCCTAGTGGTGGGGGTGCTGGGGCTGGGGCTGGGGCTGGGACTGGGGCTGGTGTGGATGCGGGTGAGGGTGCGGGTGGTGGGGCTGGTGCGGGTGCCGGTGCGGGTGTCTCCGACGGTGTGTCGGGCGGTGAGTGATGGGTGACCGCTGGCACGTCGAGGTCGACCGGGGCGTGTGCATCGGCTCGGGCATGTGCGTGAACCACGCCCCGGCCTCGTTCGCACTGGACACGGCCCGCCAGTCCCACCCCAACTCCCCGGACACGGACGCCAGCGAACCGGTCCTGGCGGCAGCCGAAGGCTGCCCGGTCGAGGCCATCACGATCACCTTGGCGGGGAGCGGGGAGGTGGTGTTTCCGCCGGAGGAGTGAGGTGTGTGGGGGGCCCGGCTGCGCCGGTCGCGGCTCCGCCGCTCGTGGCCGGGTTTCGCGCTTCGGGGTCGGGGTGGTTCCGGGGGCTGCCCGTCAGTTCCACTGTCTTCCCGTGCCGGGGCGTCCTGTCAAGAGCGCTCCTTCGTCGCGTCGCTTCGCGATGGCCTGCGGCCACTCTTGACATGCCACCCCGTCC
>NZ_JBEXPB010000067.1:0-25186 GCF_040611795.1 Streptomyces sp. NPDC006529
GCGCCACGGGATTTCGTGCGTTCCCGGCGCACTCGCCGTCCCTGCGCATGTCTTGACATCACATGATCCCCCGAACACCTTTTCTGACTCAGCATCAGACATGCTGGAGAGCCGCCCTTCCTCCCCACCCGCTGGAGCCCGCCCATGTCCGCTAGCGCGACCTCCCCTTCCCGGCGCACGGTCCTGGCCGGCACCGGCGCCGGGATGCTGGCCGCCGGCCTTCCCTCCGTCGCGGCGCGGGCCGCCGACGCACCCGTGCTCGGCACGTACGACGTGGTCGTGGTCGGCTCGGGGGCGTCCGGGATGACCGCCGCCCTGACCGCCGCCGGACGCGGCCTGAGCGTGCTGGTGGTCGAGAAGGCGCCCACCTTCGGCGGCTCCGCGGCGCGTTCGGGCGCGGGGATCTGGCTGCCGAACAACGCGGTGATCCTGCGGGCCGGGGTACCGGACACGCCGGAGAAGGCCGCCGCCTACCTGTCGGCGGTGGTGGGGCCCGACGTACCGGTGGCGCGCCGGCAGGCGTTCCTGGACAACGGGCCCCGCATGCTGGACTTCGTCATGGCGCACAGCCCGCTCGGGTTCCGCTTCATGGACGGCTACAGCGACTACTACCCGAACCTGCCCGGCGGGATGCCGAACGGCCGTTCCATCGAGCCGGACCAGATCGACGGAAACGTCCTGGGCGCCGAACTGGCCCGCCTGAACCCGGCGTACCTGCCCGTCCCGGCGGGGATGGTGGTGTTCAGC
The DNA here is from genome assembly GCF_040611795.1 of Streptomyces sp. NPDC006529. NCBI lineage: Bacteria > Bacillati > Actinomycetota > Actinomycetes > Kitasatosporales > Streptomycetaceae > Streptomyces > Streptomyces sp. NPDC006529. The sequence goes on from NZ_JBEXPB010000067.1 coordinate 748, forward strand.
CAGGACTACAAGTGGCTCAACCTGGCGGCGGTCAGCGCCAAGGGGCTGGCCGTGTCCGCGGAGTGCCTGGCGCGCGGCACGGCGGCCGCGCTGCGCGGTGAGAAGCCGCTGACCATGGGCCAGGCCCTGGCCGCCGGACTGCGGGCGGGGCTGCTCCGGGCCGGGGTACCGCTCTGGCTGAACAGCCCGCTGGTGGACCTGGTCCAGGAGGGGGGCGCAGTGACCGGTGTGGTGGTGGAGAAGGACGGCGCGCGCGGTGTCGTACGGGCCCGGCGCGGCGTGGTCATCGGCTCCGGCGGCTTCGAGCACAACGCCGAGATGCGGGCACGGTACCAACGGCAGCCGATCGGCACCGCGTGGTCGGTGGGGGCGAAGGAGAACACCGGCGACGGCATCCGGGCGGGCCAACGGGCCGGGGCCGCGCTGGCGTTGATGGAGGACGCCTGGTGGGGTCCCTCGATCCCGCTGCCGGGCGAGCCGTACTTCTGCCTCGCCGAACGCACCCTGCCCGGTGGGCTGATCGTCAACGGGGCGGGGGCCCGGTTCGTCAACGAGGCGGCTCCGTACAGCGATGTGGTGCACGTGATGTACGAGAAGGACGGGGGCACGGGTTCGCACATCCCGGCCTGGCTGATCGTGGACCAGAACTACCGCAACAAGTACCTGTTCAAGGACGTGCTGCCGACGATCGTCTTCCCCGACTCCTGGTACGAGGCGGGCGCGGCGAAGAAGGCCTGGTCCTGGGACGCCCTGGCGGGCCAGATCGGGGTACCGGCGGCCGCCCTGCGGGCCACGCTCAACCGGTTCAACGCGCAGGCCTGGAACGGGACCGACCCGGACTTCCACCGCGGCGACACGGCCTACGACCACTACTACACGGACCCGGGCGTGCACCCGAACTCCTGTCTGGCCCCGGTGTGGGCGCCGCCGTTCCACGCCTTCAAGATCGTGCCGGGCGACCTCGGCACCAAGGGCGGGATCGTGACGGACGCGCGGGCGCGGGCGCTGCGGGAGGACGGCTCGGTGATCCGGGGGCTGTGGGCCGCGGGCAACGCGAGCGCGGCCGTGATGGGGCACAGCTATGCGGGGGCGGGTTCGACGATCGGCCCCGCGATGACCTTCGGCTACGTGGCGGCCAACGACATCGCGGACGCGTAGCGCCGGCGGCCGGAGCGACCCGGGCGGCTCCGCCGCCGCCCGGGCCCCGGGCGGGCGGGTCCGGGGGCTCAGCCCTGCTGGAACAGCTCGGCGGGCAGCGGCTTGAGCAGCGCGTAGAGGTCGTCGGTGATCGGGCGGTCCCAGCTGGCGATGGTGACCAGCACGTTGTCGCTGCGGTCGAACTGCACGCAGGAGATGCGGGATTCCGAGAGCTTGACCTTGCGGACGATGAGGAGGTTGTCGCCCTGCATGACGGGGCAGTCCTCGATGCCGGTGACCTCGACGTCCTCGTCGTTCTCCAGTGCGTCGAGGAGCTGGGCCACCTCGAAGGGGACCTGCTTGTCGGCCAGCTCGCGGGCCGGCGAGCCCTCGGGGAGGTTGCCGATGATCATCGCGGGGCCGCGGCCGCCGAAGAGGTCGTAGCGCAGGAAGACACCCTGGCAGCTGCCGTCGGGGGCGGGGAGCAGGCCGGCCCCGAGGTTGCCCGGCCAGTCACCCGGATCCATGGCGAGGACATCGAAGTCCGGGCCGGCGGGAGTGGCGGCGCTGCGGCGGCGGAGGAAGGACATGCGGCCATGGTACGTGGCCGCGTGGGTTTTCCGACCCGGGCCCCGCAACCGCCGCGGGGCGGCCGGTCCGGGCGCCCCGGCGGCCTGCCGGGGGCCGGGGGCCGGACCGGGCCCGGCCGTATCCCGCTCACGGAACGGGCCGCGCGGGGACCGGCCGCCGTCCCGAGGGAGCGGGTCGGCCGACGCCTACGGCGGGGGCGGGGACGGCGGGGGCGGGGGCAGGCCGAGCCGGCGCATCCGCCGGGGACGGCCCCGCCGGGCGGGCAGGCGCCCCACCGGCGCCGCGGGTCACGGCGGCCAGGGCCCGGACGGCCTCCCGCGCCACCCCGTCCGCCCCGCAGGAGGACGCCACCGCCGCGGCCCGCTCCAGGGCGGCCGCCTCCCGCCGGGCCACCCCCAGGGCCAGCAGCGACCGGCTCAGCTCGTACCGGGCGGGCGAGCCGCTCAGCAGAGCCACCGACTCCTCCAGCAGCCCCGCCCGCCGGGCCCGCGGGCCCACCCGCGCCGCCACCCGCAGCGCCTGCCCGATGGCCGACGGGGCCCCGAAGGCCCGGGCCCGGCGGACCGCGTCGGCGGCCAGTGCGCGGGCCCGCCGGGGGTCCGCGTCCGCCACCGCTTCGGCCAGGTGCAGCTGCCAGGGGCACCACGCGGGGTTCTGGATCCCGCGCGGGGTGAGCCGCCGGTCGACCGCCTCCAGCTGGGCCGCGGCCGCCGCGGTCTCGCCCCGGGCCAGCAGCAGTTCCGCGTACACGGTCTGGGAGTCCGGGAAGACGACGGCCGCCGGGAACGGCTCTCCGTAGGCGTGCGCCCGCGCCAGCTCCCAGGCCTCCCCCGGCCGGCCCCGGGCGAGCAGGGTCTCGATGAGGATGGCGATCGCGTACCAGTGCACGGGCGTACGGCGGCCCACGCGCTCGGCGAGGCGCAGTCCGGCCCGCGCCAGCTCCTCCGCTTCGACCAGCCGCCCGCGGCGGTAGCGGATGTAGGCGCGCAGGCTGTAGGCGAAGGACAGGTGCGCCCCGCGCCACCCGTGGCGTTCGAACTCGGCGGTGCCCGCCTCGAAGAGCTCCTCCGCCCGCTCGGGCCGGTCGGCGTACATGTGGGCCATGGCGGCCAGCACCGGGACCTCGAAGCCCCGGTCCTCGTGCGCCCAGCTGAAGCCGTCGCCGAGGGCCCGCCCGGCGTGGTGCAGGACCACGTCCACCGGTTCGCCGCGAAGGCAGGCGTCCCAGGCGCGCAGCCCGATCAGGTACCGCTCGGTGAGGTCGCGGCCGGTGAGCCGGTCGGCGAGCCGGGCCAGGCGGCGGGAGCGGGCCGGGGAGTCGGTTTCGGCCGCGTTGAAGGCGCCCCACATGAACTGCTCGGACTGGAGCCGCAGCCGCCCCCGGACGTCGGGGGTGGCCGGGATCTCCCGGGCCAGCGCCTCGCAGGCCTCGGCGAGCCGGTCGCTGTGCGCGAGCACCTGGGCGAGGCGGATCACGATGCCCTGGCGCAGCGCCGGGTCCTCGACCGGTTCGGCGAGGGCGGCGCGCAGGTGGTGCACGGTGTTCGCGGGTTCGGTGAGCAGGGAGGCGCAGCCCAGTTCGTAGAGGACGGCGGCCCGTTCACCGAAGGCCGGGGGTTCGCGCAGGGCGCGGGCGAGCTGGCGGCGGGCCGCTTCGGGCGCTCCGGCCCGCAGGTTCTCGCGGGCGGCCTCGCGCAGGGTGCGCACGACCCAGGGGTCGTGGTCGGGGCGGGCTTCCAGGAGGTGGCGGGCGGCGGCGCAGGGGCCGAGGCCGGCGTCGACGACGGCGACCGCGGCCTGGCCGTGCAGGGCGGCCCGCAGGTCGTCGGGGATGGAGCGGTAGAGGGCGGAGGCGATCAGCGGGTGGACGAATTCGAGGGCCTGGCCGCCTTCCGGGCCGCCGTCGGGTCCGGCCGGGGTGCTGAGGATACGGGCGGCCCGCAGCCGCGCCGTGGCGTCGGCGGCCCCTTCGGTGCCGAGACCGGCCACCCGGGCGGCGAGGTCGCGCGGGACGGCCGTGCCGAGGACGGCGCAGGCCCAGGCGAAGCGGACGGTGGAGGGGCCGAGTCGGTCGAGCCGGGCCACCAGGCCGCTGCCGCGCTGGGCGGCGGCGAGTCCGCTCAGCAGCGGGGCGCTGGCCTCGACCGGGTCGAGGCCGCGGTCGTGGACCCCGGCGCTCAGTTCGACGGCCTCGAAGGGGTTGCCCTCGGTGACGGCCCAGGCCTCGTGGCAGAAGGCGTCGTCGGCGTGCTCGCCGACCTCCTCGCGCAGGAGCCGGCCGACGGCGGCCGCGGTGAGCGGGGCGAGGCTGAGCGGGCGCCTGCCCGCGCGGCCGGGCAGCGTGCGGAACGCCTCGGCATGGGCGGGCAGTTCGTCGGGTCGGTAGGCGACCACGAGGAGCAGCGGGAGCTGTTCGGCGCGGGGCGCGAAGGCGGCGAGCCAGCCGAGCGACTCGGGGTCCGCCCAGTGGGCGTCGTCGAGGACGAGGACCACCGGCGGGTGCTGGACGGCGAGGTGCGTGAGCACCCAGTCGAGGCCGTCGCGCAGGCCCTGGGGGTCGGGGGGCGCGCCCTCCTCGGCGGCGCGCAGGCCGAGGGCGGGGCCGACGATGGGGTACCAGCCGCCGAGGGCGGCGCGCAGGGCGTCCTCGGAGCGCCCGGCCAGCCGGGGCCGCAGGAGCTGGCGGGCGACGTGGAAGGGCTGGCCCTGTTCCTGTTCGCCGCCGCGGGCGCTCAGCAGGGTGCAGGAGCGGGCGCGGGCCCGGCGGCGCACTTCGGCGAGCAGGGTGGTCTTGCCGAGTCCGGCGGGGCCGCAGAAGGCGAGGAGCGCGCCGCCGCCGGCCGTGACGGGCGCGGACCCGGCGGGGCCGGGCCGCGAGCGGGTGAGCTGGTCCAGCGCCTCGTCGACGGCGTCCAGTTCGGTTTCGCGTTCGAACAATACGCGCCGTGTGCGGGCCCGGCGTTCCGTCATGACTGGTACCCCCCAGACCTGTTCGGGAGATCAGCGTACGCCCGCCTGAGCTCGGCGGGAGCCCGTGGTTCGGGAAAGATCGGTTTCTTTTCCCTACGGCGTTATTCAGCCGATTCGGCGGCGAGTGCCTCCAGAACGGCGACCGCCTCGTCGGCGCGCTCGGCGGCCACGAAGAGGTGGTCGTGATGGTGACCGGCGATCACGTTGCAGCTGAGGCCGTGCGCGGCGAGGGCGGCGGCGAAGGCCCCCGTCAGGCCGACGGCGTCCAGGGCGGAGTGGATGCGCAGGGTGATCCACCCGGCCACGTAGTCGTACGCCAGTCCGGCCGCGTCGGCGTCCTCCTGGCGCAGCACCAGGGTCAGGCCCTCGGGCTCCAGGACCGTGGCCACCGGTGTGGTCCCGGGCGGGGCCGCCGGCCCGGGCACGGTGCAGAAGACGTACCGCCCCTCGTTCAGTTCGGGGCGCATGCCGCTCAGCAGTTTCCGCAGGTCGCTCTCGCCGCTCATGGCGACACCCTAGTGCTGTGACCGGAAAGGTCCACCGTGTCACGGCGCCGGGCCCGGTCGCGGCGGACCGGGCCCGGCGCCGCCGGAGTCACGTCAGGTCGAACTCGCCGCCGCGGGCGTTCATGACGAACGTGCGCCACTCGTCCGGGGCGAAGATCAGCGAAGGGCTCCCGGGCCGCGCGCTGTTGCGCATCGCGATGAAGCCCTCGACGAAGGCGATCTGGACGTCACCGGCTCCCCGGCTGCTCGACTGCCACTGCGCCCCGCTGAGATCGAGGTCCGGCTTGTCCCAGCCGGCGAAGGGCTTCGAAGTCATGCTCTCGGCCACGTGCGTGCTCCTCCCGGTACGTCGTCCGGGGGCAAGGTTAACCACCACCGGCCGTGCCGGACAGGCCGCGTTCCGTGACCGGCCGGCCCGTCCGGCTCCGCTGTCCGGAAACCGGTTTCCGCCCCCACAGGGTCAGTTGGCCGGTTCCTGTGCGCCCACCAGCCACATCGCGAAGAACTGCGCGCCGCCGCCGTAGGCGTGGCCGATCGCCCGCCGGGCCCCCTCCACCTGGTGCTCTCCCGCCTGGCCCCGCACCTGGAGGGCGGCCTCCGCGAAGCGGATCATGCCCGAGGCGCCGATGGGGTTGGTCGACAGGACACCGCCGGACGGGTTCACCGGGAGGTCGCCGTCGAGTTCGGTGACCCCGGCCTCGGTCAGCTTCCAGCCCTCCCCCTCGTCCGCGAAGCCGAGGTTCTCCAGCCACATCGGCTCGTACCAGGAGAAGGGGACGTACATCTCCACCGCGTCGATCTGCCGGCGCGGATCGGTGATGCCCGCCTGCCGGTAGACGTCGGCGGCGCAGTCCTTGCCCGCCTGCGGCGAGACGAAGTCCTTGCCCGCGAAGAGGGTCGGCTCGCTGCGCATCGCCCCGCCGTGCACCCAGGCGGCCGGGTGCGGCGAACGGGCCGCGCCCGCCCGGTCGGTGAGGATCATCGCGCAGGCGCCGTCCGAGGACGGGCAGGTCTCGGAGTAGCGGATCGGGTCCCAGAGCATCGGCGACGCCTGGACCTTCTCCAGGGTGATGTCGTGCTCGTGCAGGTGCGCGTAGGGGTTCTTGAGCGCGTTGCGCCGGTCCTTGTACGCGACGAGCGAGCCGACCGTGTCGGGCGCGCCGGTCCGCCGCATGTACGCCCGCACGTGCGGGGCGAAGAACCCGCCCGCCCCCGCCAGCAGCGGCTGCTGGAAGGGGACCGGCAGGGACAGCCCCCACATGGCGTTGGACTCGGACTGCTTCTCGAAGGCGAGGGTCAGCACGGTCCGGTGGACCCGCGCCGCGACCAGGTTCGCCGCGACCAGCGCGGTCGAGCCCCCCACCGACCCGGCGGTGTGCACGCGCAGCATCGGCTTGCCGACGGCGCCGAGGGCGTCCGCCAGGTACAGCTCCGGCATCATCACGCCCTCGAAGAAGTCGGGGGCCTTGCCGATGACGACGGCGTCGATGTCCGCCCAGGTCAGCCCGGCGTCGGCCAGGGCGCGGACGGCCGCTTCGCGGACCAGCCCGGCGATGGAGACGTCGTGGCGGGCGGCCACGTGCTTGGTCTGGCCGATGCCGACGACGGCGACCGGCTCCTTGCCCGACGCGCTCATGCTCGGTCCCCTTCCAGGACGGCGACCAGGTTCTGCTGGAGGCAGGGGCCGGAGGTGGCGTGGGCGACGGCCCGGTCGGACTCGCCGCGGTGGATCCGGGCGGCGGCCTCGCCGATCCGGATGAGGCCCGCCGCCATCACCGGGTTGGCGGCGAGCGCCCCGCCGGACGGGTTGACGCGCACGGCCCCGTCGAGCCCGAGCGCCTTGCGCAGCACCACCTCCTGGGAGGAGAACGGTGCGTGCAGTTCCGCCGTGTCGACGGGCGCGTCGAAGACGCCGGCGTGCTCGGCGGCGAGCCGGGTGGAGGGCGAATCGGTGAGGTCCCGCAGGCCCAGGGCGTGGGCCTCGATGCGGTGGTCGATGCCGGTGATCCAGGCGGGGCGCGGGCACAGGGCGCGCGCGGTGTCCCCGGCCGCCAGGATGACGGCGGCGGCGCCGTCGCCGATGGGCGGGCAGTCGCCCGTGCGCAGCGGCCGGACCTGGTAGGCGCCCTGCGGGACGGCGCCGCTGAGCTGGGCGTGCGGGTTGCTCTGCGCCGCGGCGGCTCGGCTGCGGGCGCCGATGGCGGCCAGTGCGCTCTCGTCGGTCTCGCCGGCGTCGATCAGCGCCTGGGCCTGGAGGGCGGCCAGGGCCACCGAGTCGGGCCAGAGGGGGGCGAGGTAGTACGGGTCGAGCTGGCGGGTCATGACGTCGCGGACGGATCCCGGGGAGGACTTCCCGTAGCCGTAGACGAGAGCGGTGTCGGCCTCGCCGGTCTGGATCTTGACCCAGGCCTCGTAGAGCGCCCAGGCGCCGTCCATCTCGACGTGCGACTCGGAGATCGGCGGCCAGGCGCCGACGCCGTCGAGGGTCATCGTGAACGAGAACGCCCGGCCCGCCAGGTAGTCGCTGGAGCCGGAGCAGGTGAAGCCGATCTCCCCGGCCTTCAGCCCGGTCTGGGCGAGGACCTGGTGCAGGACCGGCATGACCATCTCGACTTCGCTCAGCTCGTCGGTGCGGCGCCGGTGGTCGCTCTGCGCGAAGGCGACGACGGCGACCTCGCGGGACGTGCGTGCGCGGGCCATCAGATCAGCTCCTTGTACACGTCGTAGTCGGCGTCGGGCTCGCCGGTGGGCCGGTAGTGGTCGGGGTAGCGCCCGCCCTCGGTCCAGACCGGCTCCACGCGCAGGCCCATCCGGACCTGGTCGTAGGGGATGCCGCCGATCCGGCCGTGCAGGGCGAGACCGGCGCCGTCGAGCGCGATGTGCGCGTAGACGTACGGGACGTCGATGTCGAGGTTGCGGGCCTTGATGTTGACGATGCAGTAGGTGGTGACGGTGCCGGCGGGCCCGACCTCCACCCGGTCGGTGGTGGCGACGCCGCAGGTGGGGCACGCGCCGCGCGGCGGGACGTACACCTTGTGGCAGGAGGGGCAGCGTTCGCCGACGGTGCGGCGCTCGGCGAGGGCGTTGATGTACGCGGTCTGGGCGCGGCCGGGGCTGTAGACGTAGTCGAGGCGGGCCTCGGCGACGATGCCGGTGACGGCGTCCTCGAAGACCCCGTCGTGCGGGCACCCGGCCGGGGCCGCCGCGGCGTCCGCGGCCCCTTCGCCCCCGTCCCCTTCGTACGGTTCGAAGCAGGCGATGTCGGTGATGGCTCCGGTGCGCTCCCCGGCCCAGCGGATCCGGACCCGCATCCCGGTGCGGACGGCCTCGGGGCCGGACGCGTCGAGGGCGTGCAGCAGGGCGGTGTCGGCGCCGTCGAGGCGGACGAGCACCCAGGCGAAGGGGGTGCCGAGCGGCTGCTGGGGGCGGGGGGCGCCGTTCCAGGCCCAGGTGGTGACGGTGCCGGTGGCGCCGACCTCGACGAGATCGCGGATCTCCTCGGCGGTGACCGGGTCGTATTCGACGGGCGGCACCATGACCCGGCCGTCGGCGGTCTTCACCCCGAGCACGACGCGCTCGCGCAGCCCGGTGAGGAAAGCGCTCTGCACGGGCCCGAGGGACCGGGTGAAGGGGAACTCGACGACGAGGGGCGCGCGCAGCACTTCCGGTGTGGGGGCGGCTGTCATGAGGGGCTCTCCGATTCTCCGGGACGGGGACGGGGACGGGGACGGGGCGCGGTGGTGGGGGGCGCTTGGGTGGGGGGCCGGGCGGTCCGGGCGCGGGGGCAGGGGGCCGGGCCGCGGCGGTCGGGGCGCGGCTCCGGGGCGCCGCCGGCCCGGGCTCCCTCACGCGCGGCGGTAGACCGGCGGCCGTTTCTCGGCGAAGGCGCGGGCGCCCTCCTTGGCATCGGCCGTGTCGAAGACCGGCCAGCCGCGGGCGAGTTCGGCGGCCAGCCCCTCGGTCTCGGTCAGCTCGGCGCTCTCGTACACCGACGCCTTGACGGCCTCGACGGCGAGCGGGCCGCACCCGTTGACCAGCTCGGCGATCTCCAGGGCCTTCTCCAGGGCCGTGCCGTCGGGCACCACCTGTCCGATGAGGCCGATCCTGGCCGCCTCCTCGGCGGCGTACGGCCGGCCGGTCAGCAGCATTTCCAGGGCGTGCGTGCGCGGGATCTGCCGGGGCAGCCGGACCGTGGACCCCCCGATCGGGAACAGGCCGCGCCTGACCTCGAAGAGGCCGAAGGTGGCGCCCGCTCCGGCCACCCGGATGTCCGTGCCCTGGAGGATCTCGGTGCCGCCCGCGACGCAGTAGCCCTCGACCGCCGCAATGACGGGCTTGCGGGGGCGGTGGTGGCGCAGCATCGCCTTCCAGTGCAGGTCGGGGTCGGCCTTCAGCCGGTCCCGGTACCGGTCGCCCGCCATCCCCTGGCCCGCGAGGGCCTTGAGGTCCATGCCGGCGCAGAAGTCGCCGCCCGCGCCGGTCAGCACCACCGACCGGACCGCGTCGTCCGCGTCGGCTTCGAGCCAGCCGTCGTACAGGCCCACCAGCAGCGGCAGCGAGAGCGCGTTCTTCGCCTCGGGCCTGTTCATGGTGAGCACCAGCGTGGCGCCGTGCCGTTCCACGGTCAGGTGTTCCGTCCCACCCATTGCCGTCCTCCCTCTCAAGACCTAGAACAGGTTGCAGGAGGGGCGGGTGCAGTTCAATAGTTTTCTGACACTCAGTCAGTTTTCTTGGGTGGCGCCCTTCCCAGTTGGCAGACACGGCGCTCTAATGGCCGCCGTGCCGCCCAGCGCGGCTCTGTCATGCGGGTTTTCCGGGGTCAGGAGGAACGGTGGAGTACAACCTTGCCGACCTGTTCGAGTCGGTCGTCGACGTGGTTCCCGACCGCGAGGCCCTCGTGTACGTGGACCACCCGGGCACCGGCGCGGAGCGCCGCCTCACGTACGCGGAGCTGGACGCCGCGGCGAACCGGATCGCGCACCACCTGCTGGACAGCGGCCTGAAGCCCGGCGAGCACCTGGGACTTCACCTCTACAACGGCGTCGAGTACTTGCAGACCGTCCTGGCCGCGCTCAAGGCGCGGCTCGTACCGGTCAACGTCAACTACCGCTACGTGGAGGAGGAACTGGTCTACCTCTACCGCGACGCCGACCTCGCTGCGCTCGTCTTCGACGCCGAGTTCACCGCGCGCGTCGCGGGCGCCCTGCCGCAGACGGAGAAGCTGCGCCACCTCGTGCGGGTGGGGACGGCTCCCGACGGCGCCCCGCACCTGGACGCCGTGCCGTACGCCGAGGCCGAGGCGGCCGGGTCCGCCGGGCGCGGCTTCGGTCCGCGGTCGCCCGACGACCTCTTCATCATCTACACGGGCGGCACCACCGGCATGCCCAAGGGCGTGATGTGGCGCCAGGAAGACCTGTTCTTCGCCGGGCTGTTCGGCGGCGAACCCTCGGGGCAGCCGGTGCGGCGGCCGGAGGAACTCGCCGAGCGCGTCGCGAAGAACAGCCCGGGCCTGACCTTCTTCCCCGCTCCCCCGCTGATGCACGGCACCTCGACCCTGACGTCGTTCGTCGCCTTCAACTACGGCCAGCGGGTGGCGATCCATCGCAAGTACACGCCCGAGGACGTGATCCGCACCATCGGCCGGGAGAAGGTCTCCAGCGTCTCCCTGGTCGGCGACGCGATGCTGCGGCCGCTCATCGACGCCCTGCGCGGCCCCCTGAAGGGCGCCGACCTGTCCTCGCTGTTCAGCGTCTCCTCCTCCGGGGCGATCATGTCGGAGACGGTGCGCGCCGAGTTCCAGGCGCTGGCCCCGCACGTGATGCTGCTGAACAACTTCGGTTCGTCCGAGTCCGGTTCCAACGGACGGGCGACCAGCGACTCCGGTCCGGAGAAAGGGTTCCGGCTGGAGGTCAACGAGCGCACGCAGGTGGTGGACCCGGTGACGCACGAACCGGTCGCGGTGGGCGAACCGGGGCGGCTGGCGCAGCGCGGACACGTCCCGCTCGGCTACTACAACGACCCCGTCAAGACGGCGGAGACCTTCTTCCAGCGGGGCGCGGAGCGCTGGGTGCTGCTCGGCGACATGGCGACGGTCGACGAGGACGGCATCGTCACGATCCTCGGGCGCGGCTCGCAGTGCATCAACACGGGCGGCGAGAAGGTCTACCCGGAGGAGGTCGAGCAGGCCCTCAAGTCCCACCCGGACGTGTACGACGCCCTGGTGGCCGGGGTCGCCGACGCGAAGTGGGGCAACCACGTCGCTGCGGTGGTGCAGGTCCGCACGGGAGCCGCCGCCCCGAGCCTGGAGGACATCCAGACCCACTGCCGCACCAAGCTGGCCGGGTACAAGATCCCGCGCCAGCTGGTCATCGCGCCGAGCATCCAGCGCTCCCCGAGCGGCAAGGCGGACTACCGGTGGGCGAAAACCGTGGCCTCGCAGGCGGAGGCGTCGGCCGGGACGGCGGCCGGAGCGGCGGTGGCGGAGGGCGGCACGCGGGGCTGACCGGCGGGAAGCGACCGGGCGGGACATTGATTTCCGCCCCGCGCTCCGGCAGGCTACCGAATGATCGGTCGGTTGGCTCACAACGGGGTGACGAGATGGCTGCTTCCAGCGCTTCCGCTTTCCAGGACCACAGCGAAGGGCTGACGCCCGACGCCCTGGCGGAGCTCCAGCTGACCCGGCTCCGCGCGACCCTGCACCGCGCCTACGCGCACGTCCCCTTCTACCGGCAGGCCTTCGACAAGGCGGGACTGCACCCCGACGACTGCCGCTCGCTCGCCGACCTCGCCCGGTTCCCCTTCACCACCAAGGCCGACCTGCGCGACAACTACCCCTTCGGGATGTTCGCCGTCCCCCGGTCCGAGGTGCGCAGGCTGCACGCCTCCAGCGGCACGACCGGAGCGCCGACCGTCGTCGGCTACACCGAGGGCGATCTCGGCACCTGGGCCGAGGTGGTCGCCCGCTCGATCCGCGCGGCGGGCGGCCGCCCCGGCCACGTCGTGCACGTCGCCTACGGCTACGGGCTCTTCACCGGCGGCCTGGGCGCGCACTACGGCGCCGAGCGCCTGGGCTGTACGGTCGTGCCCGCGTCCGGCGGGATGACCGACCGCCAGGTCCGGCTGATCCAGGACTTCCGCCCCGAGGTCATCATGGTGACCCCCTCCTACATGCTGACGCTGCTCGACGAGATGGAGCGCCAGGGCATCGATCCGCGGTCCACCTCCCTGCGGACCGGGATCTTCGGCGCGGAACCGTGGACCGAGGAGATGCGCCGCGAGATCGAGGAGCGGCTCGGCATCGACGCCGTCGACATCTACGGGCTGTCGGAGGTGATCGGACCCGGCGTGGCGCAGGAATTCGCGGAGACGAAGGACGGGCTCCACATCTGGGAAGACCACTTCCTGCCGGAGGTCGTCGATCCGTTCACGGGCGAGGTGTTGCCCGACGGGGAGCCCGGGGAGCTGGTGTTCACCTCGCTCACCAAGGAGGCCATGCCGGTGATCCGCTACCGCACCCGGGACCTGACCCGCCTGCTGCCCGGCACCGCGCGGCCGGCCCTGCGCCGGATGGAGAAGGTGACGGGCCGCAGCGACGACATGATCATCCTGCGCGGGGTCAACCTCTACCCCACGCAGATCGAGGAGGTCATCCTGCGGACGTCATCGGCAGCGCTGGCCCCGCACTTCCAGCTCCGCCTCACCCGCGAAGGCCGGATGGACGCCCTGACGGTCCGCGCCGAGGCCCGCCCCGACGCCACCCCGGCCGAGCGCGAGGCCGCGGCGGCCGCCGTGGTCCGGGCGGTCAAGGAGGGCATCGGGGTCTCCGTGCGCGTCGAGGTGGTGGACCCGTGGACGTTGGAGCGCTCCGTGGGCAAGCTGCGCCGCGTCGTGGACCTCCGCGGGCGCGAGGACACGCCCCCGCAGGGCTGAAACCACCCCTTCGGGGGCAATTGCGGGCCGCATCCGGGAAGCGGAGGGCGCTCGCGGGTAGGTCATGGTGCGTGATCCCGTCCCTCCGGCACCTCTGCGACCGGCTCCAGGCGTCCTCCGCCGGGCTGGCGTGGAGCCGTGGCCGGGAGATGGAGCTGATGCACCGGGCGATGGGCTTCGCGGCCCTCGGGTTCCTCACCCTCGTGCCCCTGCTGATCGTCGTGGCCGCCGCCGCCCCCGGCAGCGGTGAGGGGTTCGGGCGCTGGCTGGGGCAGGCCCTCGGGGTCTCCTCGTCCTCCCGCGCCCGGGTCGAGGTCCTCTTCGGCTCGGCGAACCAGGCACTGGAGCGCACCACCGCCTTCGGTCTGGCGGCCCTGGCGGTCTTCGGGCTGACCTTCGGCTCCGCCGTCCAGACCGGTTACGAGAAGGTCTGGGACCTGCCGACCGCCCGCTGGCACACCATGTGGCGGCACGTCGTGTGGCTGGCCCTGCTGGTCTCCTACATCGCCCTGCTGGTCGTCATCCCCTCGCCGTCCGACGACGCCCTCGGGACGGGCATCGGCACGGTGGGCGACCTGACCGGCACCTGCCTGTTCTTCTGGGGCTCGCAGCGGCTGCTGCTCGGCGGCAGGGTCCGCTGGCCGGCGCTGCTGCCCGGGGCCGTCGCCACCAGCCTCGGCCTGCTGGGGCTGCGCGTCTTCTCGCAGCTGGTCTTCTCGCCGCTCATCGCCTCGAACGCCGTCACCTACGGCCCCTTCGGCACCCTGCTGGTCGTCCAGTCCTGGCTCGTCGGCGTCGGCTTCGTCGTCTACGGCGGCGCCCTCGTCGGGCGCCTGGTCCACGAGCACCGGACCCTGCGGCGCCTGCGCGCGGACGGCTTCCACGCGCCCTGACGCACTGCCGGGGTGATGCCCGTTGTCAAGTGACGAATAGCCGGGGCTACGGCCTCGTGCCGCCCGCGGGCACGGTGGAAACCCACCGCTCCGCGCCACCACCCGGTGGCCGTCCGCCCCCGGCACGATGACAAGGAACCCCCCTCATGACTGACATGGCCATCATCGGACTCGGCTGCCGCTTCCCCTCCGCCCCGGACCTCCGGGCCTACTGGAACCTCCTGCTCCGTGCGGAGCGGCAGTTCTCCCGGGTGCCGCGGGACCGCTGGAACCACGACGCCTTCCACGCGCCCGGCGGCCGGCCGGCGCCCAATGCCGCGTACACGGATCAGGTCGCCTTCCTGGACGACGTGGACCGCTTCGACGCCCTGCACTTCGGGGTGCCGCCCGCGCGCGCCCGGTCCATGGACCCCCAGCACCGGCTGATGCTGGGCGTCGCCCGCGAGGCCCTCGACGACGCGGGGCTGGGCCGCGGCGACTTCGACCGGGAGAACACCGGCGTCTTCTTCGGCATGTCGGTGTCCGACTACAAGGACCTCATGACGGCCCACATGCGCACGCTCACCCTCGCCGGTGAGGCGCGGGCGCAGGGCCGCCCCGCACTCTCGGACGCCGTCGGCGACGAGGCGGAACGGCTCGGCGCCATCGAGGCCTTCACCCTGCCCGGCAGCCTGCTCGCCATGGCGTCCGGCACCGTCAGCCGGCACTTCGGCCTCGGCGGCCCGAGCTTCGCGATCGACGCCGCCTGTTCCGGTTCCATGGTCGCGCTCGACCAGGCCGTGGCCCAGCTGCGCCAGGGCAGCTGCCGCATCGCGCTGGTCGGCGGGGTGTACCTGAACCTCACGCCCGACAGCCTGGTCGGCTTCTCCAGGCTCCGCGCGCTGTCCGCCACCGGCGTGTGCCGCCCGTTCGACGAGAGGGCCGACGGCTTCGTCCTCGGCGAGGGCGCCGGTGTCGTCGTCATCCGGCCGCTCGCCGACGCGCTCGCCGCCGGCGACCGCGTCTACGCGGTCATCAAGGGCGTCGGCTCGGCCAACGACGGAGCCTCCCCCGGACCGCTGGTCCCCACCGCGGACGGCCAGCTGCGCGCCATGCGCCGGGCGTACGAGGACGCGGGCGTCGCCCCCTCCTCCGTCGGCTTCATCGAGGCGCACGGCACCGGTACCGCCGCCGGAGACCGAGCCGAGACCGAGGCGCTGCGCCGACTGCGCGCCGAGTACCCCGACGACGACCCGGGCCTGTGCTACCTCGCCGCGGGCAAGGCCCTCATCGGGCACTCGCTGGCGGCGGCGGGTGTCGCGGGCCTCATCAAGACCGCCCTGGTCCTGCACCACCGCACGATCGTGCCGCAGCCGGACACCACGCCCCACCCGGACCTGGGCATATCCGCCGCGGGCCTGCGCTTCGCCGACACCGCGCGCCCCTTTCCCGCCACGGACACCCCCCGGCGCGCCGCCGTCAGCTCGTTCGGCTTCGGCGGCACGAACGTCCACGTGGTCCTGGAGGAGCGGCAGCCCGCCCCGGCCCGCGGCCACCTCGCGGAACGGACCGACGGCACCGGCCGCGCCGACCACTCCGGTCACGGCGGCACCCCGGACAGCCGCGGCCCCGGCCCCGGCCCCCACCTCGTCCTCCTCTCGGCCGGCAGCACCGACCTGCTGGTCGAGCACATCGGCGAGGTACTCGGCGCACTCGACGCGGCGGACCGCCCGCCGCTGGCCGCCGTGGCCCACACCCTGGGCTCCCGCGCACCGCTGAGGGCCCGGCTCGCGATCGTCGCCGCCGACACCGAGGCCTTCCTGCGGCGGCTGCGCGCTGCCCGTGAGCAGCTCCTCACCGGCGCCCGGGGCGACCTCGGCGACGGCGCCTTCGCCTCCGACGCCCCGCTGCCCGCCGCGCAGCGCCGCGTCGCCTTCCTCTTCCCGGGCCAGGGCAGCCAGCGGCCGGGGATGGCGCGGGATCTCCACGAGCGGTTCCCCGCCTTCCGTTCGGCGCTCCGGGAACTCGGCGCCGTGGCCCGGCGGGACCTCGGGGCCGACTTCGCCGACCTGCTGTACGGAGAGGCTCCCGCCTCCCCGGCCGCCGCCGAGGAGCTGAGGCTGCGGATGACCTCCACCGAGGTGTGCCAGCCGCTGCTCGGTACGGTCCAGCTGGCCGCCACCCGCGTCCTCGCCGACTGCGGCGTCGCCCCCGACCTCTCGCTCGGCCACAGCGTCGGCGAGTTCGCCGCCGCCGCGGCGGCCGGAGCGCTCACGCAGGTGGACACCGTCCGGCTGCTGGTCCACCGTGGCGCGGCCCTGCGGCGGGCCGAGAGCGGCTTCCGGGGCGGCATGCTCGCCCTCCAGAGCGACGAGGAGACCTGCCGCCGGCTCGTCGCGGACATCGACGACGTGTGGCTCGCGTGCTTCAACCAGCCGCGGCAGGTCGTGGTCAGCGGCACGGCCGAGGGACTCGCCGCCCTGCGGCGGGCCTGCGCCGGGGCCGGGGTCGTGACGGCGGCGCTGGAGGTGTCCCACGCCTTCCACTCGCCGCGGCTGGCCGCCGCCGAGGAGAGCGTGCGCGCGGGCCTCGCCGCCCACCGCGTCGGCGTTCCCGCCCTGCCGTTCGTGTCGTGCGTGAGCGCCGAGGTCTGCACCGACCCCGAGCAGCTGCGCGACCTGTGGACCCGGCACGCGTCGGCGCCGGTCCGCTTCAGCGACGCCGTGCGCACCGCCTACGCCGAGGGCGCCCGCGTCTTCCTCCAGATCAACGGCGGCAGCTCCCTGCTCACCGCCGTCCGCCGCAACCTCGCCGGTCACGGCGACGTCCACCTCGTGCCCGCCGACGGCGAAGCCCCGGACGGCGGACGTACCTTCGTCCTGGCCCTCGCCCGGCTCGCGGTCCTGGGCGTCCCGGTCGACCCGCGCGCCCTGGTCCCGCGGGAGGAGCGCCGGCTGCTGGACCTGCCGGTGGCGCGGCTCGACACCCGGTCCTACTGGATCACGGAGCGGGAACCCGCGCGGCGGGACGCCCCCGCCGCCCCGGCACCGGCCCCGGTTTCCCCCGAGCCCGCCGTCCCCGCGGTACCGGCCGTTCCCGTGCTGACCGTCGTACCCGACCCGGCTCCCGAGCCCGACCACGAGCCCGCGCCCGCGCCCGCCGAGGAGCCTTCGTTCATCGGGGACCTCGCGGACGTCACCGAGGCCGTGACCGCGCACGTGGCGCGCATCAGTGCCTTCCCGGTCGGCCACCTGCGCGACGACCAGCTCCTGATCGACGAGCTCGGATTCGACTCGCTGATGCTGACCGACCTGTTCACCTCGCTCAAGCGGCAGTGGCCGCGGTGGCGGTTCGACGAAGCGGTGGCGGACCGGCCGACCATCGGAAGGATCGCCGCCCTGGTCACCGGCGTACCCGCGGACTCCGCGGGGCACCCTCGCACCCCGCGCGTAGAAGCACCGCACGCAGCGGCCCCGCCCGCCGCGAACCCGTCGCCCGAGGAGCACACGCGGATCGAGTGCTTCCCGGAGGTCACCGCCCTCGGCGAGCGCATCGCCTCGCTCACCGAACTGGGCGTGCCCAATCCGTACTTCCTCGTCCACGAAGGCGGCATGACGGACACGACGGTCGTCGACGGCCGGGAACTCCTGTCCTTCTCCAGCTACAACTACCTGGGCCTGGCGACGCACCCGCGCGTGAAGGAGGCGGCCCGGCAGGCCGTCGACCGTTTCGGCACCTCCGTGTCCGCCAGCCGGCTGCTCTCCGGCAGCCGTCCGCTCCACCTGGAACTCGAAGCGGAACTCGCCGCCCTGCTCGGTTGCGACGACGCGCTCGCCCTGGCGAACGGACACGCGACCAACGTCACCGTCATCGGTCACCTCGTGGGGCCGGGGGACCTGGTCGTCCACGATTCCCTGGCCCACGACAGCATCCTGCAGGGCTGCACGCTCTCCGGAGCCACCCGGCGCCCCTTCCCCCACAACGACGCGGCCGCCCTCGACGCCCTCCTGCGGCAGGTGCGCCACCAGTACCGGCGGGTGCTCGTCGTCATCGAGGGCGTGTACAGCATGGACGGGGACATCGCCGACCTGCCCGCCCTCGTCGAGGTCAAGCGGCGGCACGGCGCGCTGCTGATGATCGACGAGGCGCACAGCATCGGAACGATCGGCGCGACGGGCGGCGGCATCGGGGAGTACTTCGGCATCGACCGCGCGGCCGTCGAGCTGTGGTCGGGGACGCTGTCCAAGGCCCTGGCGAGCTGCGGCGGCTACGTCGCCGGGAGCCGCCGGGTGATCGAGTTCCTGCGCTACACCGTCCCCGGCTTCGTCTACAGCGCCGGGATGACCCCGGCCGACACCGCGGCGTCCCTGACCGCCCTGCGGACGCTGCGCGCCGAGCCGCACCGGGTGGCACGGCTGACGGAGAACGCCGCTCTGTTCGTCCGGCTCGCCCGAAAGGCGGGCATCGGCGTCGGGGACAGTCACGACACGCCGATCGTCCCCTGCATCGTCGGGGACTCGCTGAAGGCGCTGCGGCTCGCCGAGGCCCTGTTCCAGCAGGGCATCAGCGTCAATCCGATCCTCCATCCGGCCGTGCCCGAGGAGATGGCCCGGCTCCGCTTCTTCGTCACCTGTGACCACACGCCCGCCCAGATCCGGGCCGTGGTCGCCGCGCTGGAGCGCGAGCAGGCGGCGGATGCCCCGGCCCGGGCCGCGTGAGCGCCGTCGTGGAGAGCACCTTCCGGCCGATCACGCCGGGCCACGTGCACCGGTGGGGCGGAGCCGCCCTCCTCGTGGCCCGGCGCCGCGACCTGCGCGGGAGCCCGGTCCTCTCACCGGCCGAACGGCGCGTGGCCGACGCCCTGCCGGGCCGGCGGCGCACCGAATGGCTGGCCGGCCGGCTGGTCGCCCGGCGCCTCGTCCGGGAGGTCCTCGCCGGGGCGGCGCACGGGGTGGAGATCCTCCCGCGCGCCGACGGCAGCCCGCACCTCCTGGCCGACGGCGCTCCGGTACCCGCGGTGCACGTCTCCCTCAGCCACACCGCCCACCACGTCGCCGCGGCCCTGGCACCGGGGCCGGTCGGAGTGGACCTGTGCGAGACCGCCTCGGCCCCTGCGGTGCTCCGCGTCGCCGACCACATCCTGTCGGCCCGCGAACGGTCCGTCGTCGGTACGGACCGGCCCGAGGCGCTGGCCGGCGCGTGGGCGCTCAAGGAGGCCGCGGTCAAGGCCGACCGGAGCGGCATCTACGGCGACGCCGCCCGCGGCATCGAGATCCTCGGCCTGCGGCCGCCCGTGCTCGGTGGCGGCCGCCCCGCGATGGTGTGGCGGGTCGGCGGCGCGGTCCTGGCCCTCGTCCTCGCGCCCGCCGGGAACCGGGGGTGACGACACTGCGTTGGTGCTCCGTGCCCCGCCGGATCATGCTTGTCAGTGGAGCCCCTGGCCGTGCGGGGCGCCGTGGGACGCGGCGCAGGATCTAGCGAGGGCGAGATGAGCGGCGATGGAGCAAGTTCCCACCTCTCCCGGTGAGCGGCCGGAGGAGACGAGGGCCCCGGTGGAGGGGGTGCACCCCGCCACGGGGGGCACCGCGGCCACGGCCACGGCCACCCTCAGCGAGCAGGGCATCGTCACCGAGTGGAGCCCGGAGGCCGCGCGCCTGCTCGGTTACGTCCCCTCGGAGGTCGTGGGTCTGCCCGCCGTGCACCTGCTCGCCGATGACATCGGTGACCCGGCGCCGCGCGTCCCGCCCGGACAGGAGCGGTGGAGCGGCACCGTGGCGCTGCGGCACCGGGACGGCAGGCGGCTGGAGCTGGGGCTGATCGCCCATCGGCGGGTCACCACGGGCGGGAACGTCCGGTGGTCCGTGGTCACGGCGGTCCCGGGCGAGCCGGGACCGCCGTGGGCCGAACCGCTGAGCGAATGGGCCTTCGCCCAGTCCCCCTTCGTCCTGGCGATCTTCGGTGAGGACCTGCGGCTGGTGCGGGCGAACGCGGGCATGAAGCGCGCGCTGTCCCTGACCGAGGCGCAGATGCGCGGGCTGCGGCTGCCGGACATCGCCCCGGGGCCGGTGAGCGAGGAGACCCAGCGCAAGATGCGCCGGGTGCGCGAGACCGGCGAGCCGCAGCACCTCGACGACTTCGTCCGCCCCTCGGGGGCGGAAGCGGAGCAGGGCTGGTCGACCTCGCTCGCCCCGCTGCGCGACTCCGACGGCCGGGTGCGCGCGGTGTCCCTGGCGGCGCACCGGGAGAGCGGGGCCGAGAGTGACCGCAGGCCGCCTCCGGCGCCGCTCGACGCCGCGGCGGCCGTGGCGCGCATCGGCACCACCCCGGACAGTGCCCGTACCGCGCAGGAGCTGGCGGACGTCGCCGTCCCGGGTCTCGCCGATTACGTCGTCGTCGACCTGCTGGAGCCCGTGCCCCGCGGCAACGAGCCCTCCCGCGGGCCGTCCGGCCCGGTCACCCTGCGCCGCGCGGCCGCCCGGTCGGTCCTGCGGGACAGCCCGGAGTCACGGATCCCGGTCGGCGAGCTGGCCGTCCATCCTGCCCGGTCACCGCTCGCCCAGTGCCTGGCCGCCGGCCGGGGCGCGGTGTACGGGGCGGACGATCCGGCCCTGGCCCGCTGGGTGAGCGAGGACCCGGCGGCGGCCTGGGTGAACGAGTACGGGTCCCGCTCGATGATGGTCGTACCGCTGCGCGCGGCGGGCGTCACGCTCGGGGTGGCCGTCTTCAGCCGCCACCAGCGGCGGGAGCCGTTCCAGCCGAAGGACCTGTGGCTGGCCGAGGAGCTGACGGGCAAGGCCGCGGTGGGCATCCGCAGCGCGCCCCGGCACCCCCGCGAGCACACCTCCACGATGATGCTCCAGCGCAGCATGCTGCCGCATTCGCTCCCCGCGCATTCGGCGCTCGAAACCGCCTCCCGCTACCTGCCGGCCCGCGGCGAGGCGGGCATGGGCGGCGACTGGTTCGACGTGATCCCGCTCTCGGGTGCCCGGGTGGCCCTGGTGGTGGGCGATGTCGTCGGCCACGGCATCCGCGCCTCCGCCACCATGGGCCGGCTGCGCACCGCGGTGCGCACCCTGGCCGACGTGGACCTGCCGCCCGACGAGCTGCTGACCCACCTCGATGATCTGGTCATCCACCTGTCCGCGGACGAGGGCGACCCGGAGGGCGGGGACAGCGCGGCGGGCATCGGCACCACCTGCCTGTACGTGGTCTACGACCCGATCACCCGCCGCTGTACCGCCGCCCGGGCGGGTCACCCGCCGCCCGTGGTGGTCTCGCCGGAGGGCTCGGCGTACCTGCTCGACGTCCCGGCCGGGCCGCCGCTGGGCCTGGGGGGCCTGCCCTTCGAGACGATCGAGGTGGAGCTGCCGGAGTGGAGCATCCTCGCCCTGTACACCGACGGTCTGCTCCGGGCCCGCGACCACGACATCGACGAGGCCCTGGACAGCATGTTCACCGCCCTGCTGCGGCCCGCGTCCACCCTGGACGCGGTCTGCGACCGCGTCCTGACCACACTGCTGACCCATCCCCCCGACGACGATGTCGCCCTGCTCGTCGCCCGGACCCGGGCCCTGCACGCCGACAAGGTCGTCGTGTGGGACGTACCGCCCGACCCCTCCATCGTCGGCCAGGCCCGCCGTGACGCCACCGAGCAGCTGACGGCCTGGGGGCTCGACGAGGCGGCCTTCGTCACCGAACTCGTGGTCAGCGAACTGGTCACCAACGCCATCCGCTACGGCGAGCCGCCCATCCAGCTGCGGCTGATCCACGAGGACACCTCGCTGATCTGCGAGGTGTCGGACGCGAGCGGCACGGCGCCGCACATGCGGCGGGCCCGGATCTTCGACGAGGGCGGCCGGGGCCTGCTGCTGGTCGCCCAGCTCGCGCAGCGCTGGGGCACCCGGCACACTCCCGTCGGCAAGACCATCTGGGCCGAGCAGTCCCTGGCCGGACTGTGAGCGACGGCCGGGGCCCGTGCGGCGCTCCCGGCCCCGCCCCTGCCACGCCGTCCAGTTCCCGGCCCCTTCCCCTGTGACACGCCTGTGACAGTCGCCGGACACGGCGATGAAGTTCCGGCGCCAGTCTCTTTAACAGGGACATACACCGACATTCCGTCGCTTGTCCCCCTACCTGCTTCCGAGGGTGTGAGCAGAGACGACCGAGCCGATGTGTCGGAGGAAGTCCCATGAGCCTCACCCTCACCATGCCGCACCAGGAAGCCCCCGCCGCCACCGTCCTCGCCCCCCGCGAGCAGGAGGCGCTGCGCTACATCGCCGCAGGGTGCACCTACGTGCAGACGGCGCGCTCCATGGGACTCTCCAAGCACACGGTCGACGCCTACCTGCGCCGGATCCGGGCCAAGCTGAACATCAACACCACGGCGGAAATGGTCCGCCTCGCCGTCTCCCTGGGGCTGTGACCCCCCGGCCGCCCGCAGCGGCGGCCCGGGCCGGGCGCCCCCTTACCCCTACCGTCCGCCCGACGGGCCCGCGAAGACCGGCCGCGCCCAGCCCGGCGGTTGCGGAGGCGACACCCGGGCGACCGACACCGTACTTTCCCCGATCGCGCCGCTTTCCCCGCTGTCCCCGCCGTCCCCGGCTGACCGGGCATCCGACCAGGATGCCCGGTCAACGCGTTGTACGGGGGCGCTCGCGGCGGCGGTGCGCAGGGCCGCCACGAACTCCAGGCAGGAGCCGTAGCGGTCCTCCGGAATCTTCGCCAGGGCCTTCTCCAGCACGCCGCCGACCGCAGGCGGGATGTCCGGCCGCCGCTCCGCGAGGGGTGGCGGGGGCTCGTACTGGTGCGCCCACAACAGCGCGGGAGCGTCGTCGCGGACGAACGGCGGCGCGCCGACGAGGGTTTCGTAGACGACACAGCCCAGGCTGTACTGGTCGCACCTGCCGTCGACCGGCCGCCCGGCGATCTGCTCCGGGGCCATGTAGTCGAGGGTGCCGACGAACTCGCCCGCCATGGTGAACCCGCTGAGCGCGAGGGACTTCTTCATCAGCCCGAAGTCCGTGAGGTAGACGTGTTCGGGATGATCGCTGTCGGTGCCCGCCGCCACCAGCAGGTTCGCGGGCTTGACGTCCCGGTGCACCAGGTCGTGGTCGTGGGCCGCGTCGAGTGCGGACGCCACCTGGGCGGCGACGCGGACGGCGGTGACCAAGGAGAGCGGTCCCTCCCGGTCCAGCAGGCCCCGCAGGTCCGGACCCACCACGTACCGCATGGCGATGTACAGGACTCCGTCCGTCTCGCCGGCTTCGAAGATGGGCACGATGTGCGGGTGGTCGAGCCGCGCGGCGACCCTGGACTCGTGGGTGAAGCGCTGACGGAAGACCTCGTCGCGCACGCGTTCCGGGGCGATCAGCTTGAGCGCGACCATCCGGTCCAGGCGCAGGTCCTTGGCGCAGTAGACGACCGCCATCCCGCCGCGGCCGATCATGCGCTCGATCCGGTAGCCCGCGATCTCCTGCCCGATCAGACCGGAGGGGCGGCCCGTGTAGAGGCTTCGATGCGATGCCGTGCCCATCAGGCTCCTCCCGCACCCGGCCAGTTTATCCAGTGAGCCCGATGCGGGGCGAGCGCTGCTCGCCCCGCACTCCCCTGCTCCCGGCGCTCTCCGTCAGCCTTCGCCGCCGTTGCCGCCCCGGCCGCCCTGGCCGCTGGTCTCGCAGCCGGAGCCGACGCAGATGCCGCCGTTGCCGCCCTTGCCGCCGTTACCGCCGTCGCCCCCGGGGGGCGCCGAGCCGCCGTTGCCACCGTTGCCGCCGTTGACACTGCCCGCGCACTGCCCGACGCAGACGCCGCCGTTGCCGCCCTTGGTGCCGTCGCCGCCCGTACCGCCCTGGGTGCCGCCGCCTCCGTTGGCGCTGCCGTTGCACAGCCCGACGCAGACTCCGCCGTTGCCGCCGTTCGTACCGTTGACCGTGCCGTTGCAGTTGCCCGCGCACACCTTGTCACCGACGCGGACGCTGCCGTTGCCCACCTGGACCTTGCCGCCGAGCCCGCCCAGCCCGGGGTGGTTTCCGCCGCCGGGTGCGGGGGTGTGCCGCTCGCTCATGACCGGCGCTGCCACGACGGCGTGGGCCGGGGCGGCGGTGACGGTGGCGGCAGTCGCGGCGGGGACCATGGCGCCGACGCCGATCACGGTGGTCGATACGACGAAACCGAGGCTGAGCTTCCAAGAACGTACGCGCATGGGATTCTCCCTGGCCGAGAAACGGGTCTTCGTGGATTTCTTCCGAACGGTGTCCTGAAAGGGACCTGCAAGGGGAAAGGTCCGGCCGGTGACCGGCCGGACCTCCCCGTCCTCCGCTAGACGGAGGGGAAGGTGCCTGTCGTGAGGGCGAGCCAGTCGCCGTCGAGGTAGTTCTTCTTCCAGGTGTCGAGCTGTTCGGTGGTGATCTTGTACTTCTTGGCGATCTTCTCCTGGTT